>CAKZKQ010000606.1 GCA_937123825.1 uncultured Pseudomonadota bacterium | reverse complement strand
CATTCAGCCCCCAAAAAACGAACCAATTTCGACGAAATGCCCCACTCCAACCGGCGAAGCCAAGAACCCATCCATCACAAATGCTATCAGGGAGCGAAGCGACCGCACCACAAGGGAGCGCAGCGACCGAACCAAAAGCAAGCCAAGCGAAGCGCCGGCGACCGCACCGAAAGGGCAGCCAAGCGAAGCGCGGCAACCGAACGTTGAGTGACCGAGCAAAGCGAGGTCACTCAAGTTGTAATTGGCGTTGGGTTGCATCTATATAGGTGGTGACTCGAAGTGTTTTGGTGCTGCCTTGCAGATGGCGCCAGCCATTTCCCCTACGGATTCATCAGGTCAAGCAAGAGAATATCACTCATGGATGTGCTACGTGCGGTTGTCATGGGGGTGCTGTTGGTCGGCGCCTTCGGACTCTTTTTCAACACTGTGTACTGGTTGGCGACTTACCTTCGCCAAGGGCGCAATCAGACTCTGCCGGTGAGTCTTGGAGAGCGCGTGTCGTCGTTTTTCAAGTATGTGCTTGGTCAACGGCGAGTGGTGATGGAGCCGGCTGGGATCATGCACTTCTTCATCTTTTGGGGCTTTTTGGTCCTGCAGTTGGAGACGATCGAGTATTTGATCCGCGGGTTTTATTGGAAGTTCCACCTGTCGATCATCTTTGGGGACTTCATCTACAACTCGATGCTGCTGGTCCAGGACATCATGGGCCTGGTGGTCATGATCATTGTGGTGGTGGCCGGTTATCGGCGCTTCCTGATCCGTCCAAAGCACGCGGTCATTTCGATGGACGCGGCGGTGATTCTGGGTCTCATTGGCGGACTGATGGTGACCAAGTTCATGGCCAACGGCGCGGAGATCGTGGGCATGCCTGCGGCGACGCTGGGTCATGATCCGGCTTGGACGCCGGTGTCCAATGCGACGGCGGCGGTGCTCTATGGGATGTTTGGCATTGAGCGCGGTGCGGGGACGGACTCTGGGGGGCTGTGGGCTGTGTACCACGCTGGTTACTGGCTCCACATCGGGATCGTGCTCTTCTTCTTGAACTACATTCCCTTTGGCAAGCACCTTCACCTGCTTGGTGCGATGCCCAACGTCTTTTTCCGCAAGCTGGAGCCCAAGGGTGCGCTTTACTTGATGGATTTTGAGGCTTTGGAGGAAGAGGGTGCCGAGAAGTTTGGTGTCAGCCAGGCCGAGGAGCTGACCTGGAAGCAGCTTTTGGACACGTACGCGTGTACGGAGTGTGGTCGTTGCGAGCACTATTGCCCGGCGTACAACAGTGGCAAGCCGCTCAACCCCATGATGATCATCCACAACGTCAAGGAGCACCTGCGCGAGAAGGGTCGGATCAACCTCAAGAAGGAGAAAGACCTGCATGTGCACATGGCCTGGGATGGTCTGGAGACGGACGAGTCGGGCTTGCCGGAGTTGGTCGGCGGCGTCATCACCCACGAGGAGTTGTGGGCGTGCACGACCTGCGGTGCGTGTGTGAACAACTGCCCGGTCTTCATTGAGCACGTCGATACGATCGTGGACATGCGCCGTTACCTGACCTTGATGCAGCCCGAGCCGTTGAGCACGGAGTTGACCAACACGCTCAAGAACCTGCGCAGCAACGGCAACCCCTGGGGTCTGTCGGCCAGCACGCGCGGTGACTGGGCCGAGGGTCTGGACATTCCGCTTTTCCACGAGCTGCCCGAGCCGCCCGAGTACCTCTTCTATGTGGGTTGTGCCGGCAGCTTTGATGACCGTCAGAAGAAGGTCACGCAGTCTTTGGCCAGGGTTCTGAAGAACGCCGGGGTGTCGTTTGGTATTTTGGCGGGCAAGGAGAAGTGCAACGGCGACACGGCCCGTCGCGTGGGTGAGGAGTACCTCTACCAGGAGATGGCCCGCGAGAACATCGAGGTGCTCGACAAGTACGGCGTCACCAAGATCATCACCGCCTGCCCGCACTGCTTCCACACCATTGGCAAGGAGTACCCGCAGCTTGGCGGTGACTACGAGGTCTTGCACCACACCGAGGTCTTGGCGGACCTGATCCGCACCGGTCAGATCAAGTTCAACAAGGAGTTCTCGGGTCGGATCACGTACCACGACTCCTGTTACATTGGCCGTTGGGCGGACATCTACGACGCGCCGCGCGACATCATCGACGCGCTGCCGGGTGCTGAGCGCGGCGAGGCGGCCTTGGCGGGCCAGCAGTCGTTCTGCTGCGGTGCTGGTGGGGGTCGGATGTGGATGGAAGAGGACTTTGGTCAGCGCATCAACTACGAGCGCACGGACCAACTCCTGGAGAGCGAGCCTGACGCCGTGGCGGTGGCCTGTCCGTTCTGTCTGACGATGATCGACGACGGGCTTAAGAACCGCGAGGCGGAGCACGTCAAGCTGCTCGACCTGTCGGAGATTGTGGACACGCACATGGCGGTCCCGGAGTCTGCCGAGGCGCCGTCCTGAGCGTTTAGAGTGTCTTAAGGCCGCTGCGGTGGCCGTTTTGAGGCGATAGCGAACCCACGTTGGTCATCCAGCGTGGGTTTTTTGCGTTCTGGGTGCACCTTTGGGGGGCTGTGGGCATCGGTGCGCTGGTCAAATTGGAGGCGGTCGGGTTATACCAGACCACCTTCGAAATCTGGCGTCTGGGGCCGGTCGTGGTGGGGTCCGGTGCACCCCCTTGCCCTTTGGACGCTCAACGCACCGATGGAAAGACGGCACACGACGTGAGCGAAGCCTACAAGACAAAACCAGAGTCCAGTACAGGCATGCCCAACGGCATCCCGTACATTGTGTCCAACGAGGCCGCCGAGCGCTTCAGTTACTATGGCATGAAGACCATCCTGGTGGTGTACATGACCAAGTATCTGCTCAACGCCGAGGGCGGCTATGACGTGATGAGCGCCGAGGAGGCCAAGAGCTGGTACCACCTCTTTGGCACGGCGGTGTACTTCTTCCCGCTGCTTGGGGCGTTGATTTCGGACGCTTTTCTGGGCAAGTACCGCACGATCTTGAGTTTGTCGGTGGTGTACTGCCTGGGTCACCTGGCGTTGGCGCTGGGCGACACGGGCGCCGGCGGTGATCCGCGCACATGGTTGGCGGTGGGCCTGACGTTGATCGCGGTGGGTTCGGGCGGCATCAAGCCGTGTGTGTCGGCGCACGTCGGCGACCAGTTCGGCAAGAGCAACCAGCACCTGTTGGAGAAGGTGTTTGGGTGGTTTTACTTTGCGATCAACCTGGGGGCCTTCGCCTCGACCCTGCTGACGCCCTACCTCTTGTCTGAGTTTGGTCCTTCGGTGGCCTTTGGGATTCCGGGCCTGCTGATGATGCTGGCCACGTTTGCCTTTTGGATGGGTCGCAAGGTCTTCATCCACATTCCGCCGCACGGCACGGCCTTTGTGAAGGAGGCGTTTAGCGGTGAGGGGTTGAAGGTCTGCGGCAAGTTGCTGGGTGTGTACGCCTTTGTGGCGATGTTCTGGGCGCTCTTTGACCAGACGGGTTCGGCGTGGGTGCTCCAGGCCGAGAAGATGGACTTGAACTGGATGGGGATCGAGTGGTTGCCGAGCCAGATTCAGGCCATCAACCCGATCATGATCATGGTCTTCATCCCGATTTTCAGCTTCATCATCTACCCGGCCATCGACAAGGTCTTCCCGCTGACGCCGCTGCGCAAGATCGGCATTGGGTTCTTTCTGACGGTGCCGGCCTTCTTGCTGCCCGCGTGGATTGAGATGCGGATTGAGGCCGGCGAGACGCCCAACATTGTGTGGCAGCTTGCGGCGTACGCGATCATTACGGCGGCCGAGGTCTTTGTGTCGATCACCTGCCTTGAGTACTCGTACACGCAGGCGCCCAAGAAGATGAAGTCCTTTGTGATGGGGCTCTTCTTGATGTCCGTGTCCATGGGCAACCTCTTTACGGCCGGTGTGAACGTCATCATCCAGAACGAAGAGGTATTTGAGGACGTTGGCGTCAACGGTGAGCGGGCCTTCAAGCCGGAGCGCAAGACGACCTACACGTTGATGTGTGAGGGTGAGCAGGACGCAGCCAGCAGTCAGGCGGGCGTGAACGTCAAGTCGGCCGATGTGCCGCTTTCGGTCAAGGCGGCTGCGGACGACGGTGCCAAGAAGGAGGCGCCCAAGGTGTCGATCGAGTCCTTTACGGCCAACGGCGGCAAGGGCGCGGTGACGTTGATGAGCGGCGAGCCGCTCAAGCTCCAGTGGGCCAGCAAGGGGGCCACCAAGTGCGTCATCCGTCCGGATGGTTCCGAGGTGGAGTTGTCGGGCTCGAAGGACCTGAAGATCGACAAGAGCACGACCTACGCGTTGGCGTGCTCCAACGATGACGGTGATGAGGCTGAGGCGGTGGTGAAGGTGGCGGTGACGCGCGATGTGCGGATCCTGTCCTTTGACGCCAGCGCCGAAGCCATCAAGATCGGTGAGGACATGGGCATCCGCACCACCCGGGACGAATTCAAGAATTGCATCATTCTCGAGTTTGAAAAGGTGGCCAACCCGCACTATGCCTTTGCCGAGAAAAAGTCGTACCTCCAGCGCGTGTGGACATGTGCCCAGATCGACAAGGGGTACATATACATTTCGGGGGTGGTGGAGAAGCGGCGGGACAATTCGGCGTTTACGCGCAATATGTATCATGTGTGCCGCGAGTCGATTATTCCACCGGTGCCCAAGGGTGCGACCGAGATCCACTTTGACACCATTCAAGAGATCGAGGAGCGCTGTGCAGAGACGCTGGCGAACGAGCTGGGCAAGCTGGAAGACGACATGGTGCCGCTGGA
>CAKZKQ010000605.1 GCA_937123825.1 uncultured Pseudomonadota bacterium | reverse complement strand
TTGGACTCAATTGTATTTTTGTGTGGGTTGCTGATTTTCATATTTTATAAATTGAGGAGGTTGGGGTGACTGATGCGCTTATTTCCTTGGTAGGGGGTGTTTTTATTTTTCTTTCACTTGCAGGTGTTGTTAAAAACAAAGCGATAGAAAATAATAAAAAGTTGTTTGTATTTGTTGGTGTGTTTTTGTTTTTGTTTTCAGTTTTTAGGCTCGTTTTTATTTGATTAAACGGCCGAAAATAAAATCAAGCACAAAGCGACCGATCGGTCACTTTTTGTTCACCGATGGCCCAGCAACAACTCCGCCGTGATCTGGCCCACCACCGTGTGGTGCATGAAGCGCGAGTAACGCTCGGCAGCCTGCGGCGGCCCGTAAGCGATCACGGCCACCGGCGTGTGCGTGTGCGTCCCATTGGCCCATGTCACCTGCTGCTCCTGCGCCAGCGCTCGGCCTATCAAGTCCATCCTCACCTCCTCTCCAAAGACGTAAAAGGCCTCAAAGTCGTTGACCAGGGGAAACGTGTCCGCAGAGAGGATCTTGTGATCATCGTGGTGAAAGGTGTTGGGCTCTCGGGCAAGGACGCTGGCGGCCCCTTCGACCGAGATCTTGAAGTCACTGTGCTGGTTGATGATCGCCGCCAGAGCCTCGGGGCTCTTGTCCTGGCCCCTATCGTAAAGCCCCATCATGTCCTCAAACGTCGCCGTCTGCTTGTAGAGCCTGTCGAGGACCGCCAGATCCCCAAAGTTGTGGTTGGGCTTGTAGGCTCGGCCGACAAAGGCCGCTCCGGGCAAAGCGGAGGCATTGGGGACACCCGCGCGGCTGTAGGCAAAGCCAAAGCCGCCCGTCTCATGATCGGCAGTCACCACCACCAGGGTGTCGTCGCGCTGACTGGCGAAGTCCATCACGCGCTTGAGGGTCTGATCAAACTTCAACATCTCGTGCAAAAGCCAGCCAGCGTCGTTGGCGTGGCCCGCCCAATCGATCTGCCCGGCTTCGATCATCAAAAAGAAGCCATCTTCATCCGCCGACAGGACCTCCAGCGCCTTGGTCGCCAGCTCGGGCAGGGTTGGCTGGGTCCGGTCCGGGTCATCGCGCCGCAGCGTGTGGGCCGGACCGCTGTGCATCCCAGAGTAGGCAAAGAGCCCCAGAAGCTGCCGGCCTTTGGCCTCCATCAACTCGGATTTGTTCATCACCACCTGGTAGCCAGCGGCCTGCGCCTGCGCCAGGAGATCGTGTTCGTCTTTGCGCTTGGATTTGATCCGCACGCTCCCCCCTGTGCGCTCCACCAGCGCCTTGTGGGCGGCGCTTTGCGGATCACTGGCCGAGGCCGGGATCCAGTGGCGCAAGCCCCCCGAGAGCATCACATCGACCCTGGCGGTCAAGAGCTGCTCGGCGATCTCGTTCTCCATCGAGCGGTGGGCCACATGGGCGGCAAAGGCGGCGGGCGTGGCGTGGGTGAGGCGAGTGTCGGAGATAAGGCCAGTGGAAAGTCCGGCGGCGCGGGCGCGCTCCAGGATGGTGGGGGCGGGGTCGCCGTTGGCGTCCAGGCCAATGACCTCTGAGGGGGCAGGCTGGCCGGTGGCCAGTTGGGTGGCCGAGCAGGCCGAGTCCACCACCAGCTTGTCCACCGGGCCGTGGGTCGACAGGCCCATTGTGCCTGCGTCCATCATCCTGGCCATGGCGGTCAGGCCGTCGGGGTAGGTCGAGTTGGGGGCGCGCGTGGCGTACTCTTGCAAGAGCCCCATTTGCTGGGGGCCCATGCCATCGCCAATGAGCAAGATGACGTTTTTGACCTTTGTAATCTTTTTGTTCTTGGGTGCGTCGTCGGGTTCAGCGGCGGTCAGCGGCTTGTCGGGCGGTGAAGATGCGCAGCTGGCGAGCATCACCGCTGCCATCAAGAGGCACAACAAGCGGGGCTTCATCATTGGGGGTATCCTCCCATCGCGGCCGGGTGCGGTCCACCCACGGTGGACATCATGCGGCCAGAGAACCAGCCGCCGTACTGGGCTCCATGGGCGGTCGCGATGGCCGCGTCAGGACAAACCGGCTGGTCAAAATCAAGCGTGTTTGGCTGTGGTGGGGAAGACCACAAACACGCGCCGATGGGAAAAACCTTCTCAGAGGTGCGGAACATACATGACCCAGGGGACATTGACCAGCACACCGCGTGCCCTGCGGCAGCATCAAGACCCCCAAAAGCGCGTCTTTTTGACTTTTGCCGCCCCAATGGGACCCTCTTCGCACCATAAAGGCGCTCAAAGCACCACGAGCGTGACGCGCACACAACAGACACCGATGACCCACAAGCCGTAGGTTTGAGCACAAAGAGATGATCGTAAGGCCCAACAGATGGTTGGAAGGATGGGAGACGCTGGTGACGGCGTTGACGATCTTTGCCGCGCTGGAGATTCCGCTGCGCCTGAGCCTGGACTACACGTTGCCGCTGTGGTTGCAGGTCATGGACATGATCCTGACGGTGATCTTTTGCGCGGATGTGGTGGTGCACTTCAACACCGCCACCGTGATCGACAGGACCATGGTGACCGACCACCGCACTGTGGCCCGGCGCTATCTGCGGGGCTGGTTTGTGGTGGATTTCCTGGCGGCGGTGCCCTTCTACCAGATCTTTGAGGCCCTCTTGCTCTCAAGCGCGGGGCTGCTGCGGGCCGTGAAGATGTTGCGCCTGCTGCGGATGCTGCGTCTGGCTCGGCTGGCGCAGAGCATGCACGACTCGCGGCTGCACTTCTTCATGCACCCCAGCGTGGTGCGGCTGCTCTTTTTTGTCTTCTGGGTGGGGATGAGTTCTCACTGGTTGGCGTGCGCGTGGCTGGCCCTCGAGGTGGACCCCGCTGCGGCCAATGAGGTC
>CAKZKQ010000604.1 GCA_937123825.1 uncultured Pseudomonadota bacterium | reverse complement strand
CAGGGGCCTCGGGACGAGCGAAGCTGTGGCAGCGCCACCGCAAGCGAGTTCCGTGGTTCCTGGCGCCGTTAGGGCCGTTCCAAAGTAAGTCGGACGTCTGCATTTTGGTATCAGTCGTTTTTGGGGAGGTATTTGTCGATGAAGGCGTCGAGCCGCTGGCGTTCGGTGGAGAAGAGCTGGCGCCCAGCGTCGGCGACGTCGCGTTCGACGGATTCGAGGCCGTCTTCTGCGGATTTGATGTCGCGCGTGATGGGGTTGTCTTCAAGTTCTCGGGAGATGAGCGCTTTGCCTGCTTTAAAGGGCGAGCCGTCGTAGTAGCGGGCGATGCGCCCTTCGCCTTCGGGGCTGCCGTGGTCGGCGTCGATGGACTGGCGCCATTTTTCGGCGTGGTCGGCCCATTCTTGTTGGTCGACGTGGTCGGGGGCGGTGAACCAGACGTTCCACGTCAAGACGTTGCCGTTTTGGAGCATGTTGCCCGAGGCGAGGTTGAAGATGTCCATGATGAGTTGGTTGAACTCATCGACGATCTTGATGCCGGTTTTGACGATGGGGCCGATTTGGACGCCGAGGTGCCCGACGGTCCAGGCCAGGTGTGGGTGCCGGGCGAAGTCGGGGATGGGGAAGTCGGTGCTTTCGCCTTTTCGCAGCGGGAAGATGACCTGGTCGGGCTGGCCAGGGTTGTGCGTGGTGACCTGGATGGCGTGGGCTTTGTCGGAAGGGAAGGGGAGGTTGTTGGCGGCGAAGTGGTCCCAGACCCTTTTGACAAAGGGGTTCTGGTGGGCGCTGGGGCTGAACCAGATTTGTCCGATGACGGACATGTCCCCGGCCAGGGTTTTGTCGTCTTCGTTGGCCCAGCCACGGTTGCCGGTGACGGTGACTTCGACGTTCATGCAGCCGATCTCGGGCGAGCAGGCGCCTTGCTGGGGGCAGATGATGGCGTAGACGCGGCCATCGTCGGTGTAACCCAGTCGCGAGATGTCGGGGGCAAACATCTGGTAGCAGCGCTTGGGGTCCTTGGGGTCGCTGGGGTCGGTGAGCCAGCTGAACTCGGGCCAGAGGACCTTTTGTTGGCGCTGGAGCTTGTCGATGTTGTCCAGGTTGCCCAGCATGGGCAGCGAGGTCAGGTCGGGGTTGGGGTAGGCGAAGTCGGGGTTGGAGGCCTCGAAGCCGCCTTTCCAGCCGGGGACGGCGGCGGGGTTGATCAGTTGGCGCAGGGTGTCCCCAGACATGTCGACGGTGAGGTCGATGGGGGGCGTGTCCGTGTCTGCGTTGTTGATGGGGCTGTCTCGGGTGTTGAGCAGTTCGGTGCCGTTGTCCGAGACGACAAAGTAGAGGTCGGGTTTGCTGGTCAGGAAGGTGCCGGCCTCAAAGGAGACGGTGAAGGTGCCGTCGGGGTCGGTCACGCCCAGCGCCAGGAAGTCGTCAGAGGTGACAAGGTCCTTGTCGTAGACGATGACGTCCAGGCCGACCACGCCCTGGTTGTTGGTTTGGTCACGGACGGTGCCGGTGACGGTGTACTGAGAACCCGAAAGAGTGATGGCGTCGCTCATGTTGCTCATGGGGTTGTTGTGTTGCCTGATAAAACGAGAGGGGATTGACGGGCTTTGGGAGTGCCGAAGGGTCCATCAAGACGCAGCGGTGGTTTTCCACGGGTCCTGGTGTTTCGACGTGCTCTCTTTGGCCGTTCATCCAGTCGCGGTGGGGCGTTTGGATGGCCTCTCAAACGAATGCAATCAATCTACCACGATACTTCACGGCTGCACAGGCCATGGGACACCACAAGCGCAATATCTTGTGGGAGTGCGCCTGTGTGGTGTTGGGGAGGGTTCAGCCGGCGCAGGTTTCGATGGTGTGAATGTCTTGGGGGGTGAGCTTGAGGGCCATGGCGTCGAGGTCCTGGAGCATGTGTTGGGTGTTGGAGGTGCCGGTCAGCGGGATCATGCCCACGGCCATGGCAAAGGCAAAGATGACCTGGGCGGGGGTGGCGCCGTGGCGCGTGGCGATCGTTTCGATGGCAGCGTCGGCCAAGACGGGGCGGTTGGCGGTCAGCAGCGAGAACCCCTGGTAGTGCATGCCGTGGGTTTTGCACAGCGCGCGCACCTGTCGGTCCCAGCCTCGGTTGGCGTAGCAGCGGTTCTGGACAAAGGTGGGCTTGACCTGGGCGCCGTCCCAGAGGGTCTGGAGTTGTTCGTGGGCGATGTTGCTAACCCCCAGGAAGCGGACCTTGCCTTGTGCGTGGAGCGCTTCCATGGCGCGCCAGACCTCCCAATCGATCGCGTGGACCCCTTCGTTCTTGTAAGGGCCGTGGAGGACATAAGAGTCGAGGTAGGTGGTGTTGAGGTGTTGGAGCGAGCTGGCAAAGGATTGCTGGACCTGGACGGCGTGGCTTGCTTTGGGATCGTAGGGCAGCCGGTGGTCTTGTCCGCGCTGGTAGGTGTATTTGGTTTGGATGAAGAGGTCTTTGCGTTCCAGCCCGAGGGTTTGGAGGGCCGCAGCGATGCCAGCCCCGGCGCCTGCCTCAAAGTAGTGTTTGCGCTGGTTGGCGGTGTCGATGGCACGGAATCCGGCCTGGAGGGCGTTTTGTGTCAGCCCGGCGGTGGCGTCTTCTTTCCAGGCGGTGCCGTAGAAGAAGCGGGGCACGGCGTGTCCGTGGATGTTCTGGTGGGTGTGGGTTTGGTTCATGGGGATGGGTTGTGTGGGTTGAAACGCCAGGGTGTGTGCAAGGTGCTCTGACCTGATGGGACGGCGTTTGTTGGAGCTTTTGGGCGATGTGTTGTCTGTGTGGAGGCGCCACGTTGTGGAACACGAGGGCAGTCTGGGGTGAAAAGCGCAAAGAAATCCAGTCCGTGGGGTGTTGGCGTCTGAGGGTTGGCGCGTTGTGAGTGTGTTGGGTTGATTTGGAGTGTTGTGGGGTACGACACTGCGCGCTGACAATGATGGAGGAGGGGTTGTGTGATGAAGAGGGTGAGATGGTGGGCGGTGTGTGTGGTCTTTTTGGCGGGGTGCGGCGGCGCGATGAACTCGAAGAAGTCGGCGACGCCAGTGGAGAGCCTGGATCGAGAGGCGGCGCTGAGTCAGACCGAGGCGTTGGTGGCGCAAATCGAGGTGCGCAGCCGCCAGCAAGGCTGGTTGCCGCCACCGCCGCAGTCCCCAGAGCTTTCTCCCACTCCCCGTGCGGGGGTCGATCACCCCAATGTGCTGTCCAGCGATGAAGCCGAGTCGGGGTCTGATTGCGAGTTGGCCTGCGAGGCCTCGGAGGCCATCTGCGTGTCTTCCGAGCGGATTTGCCAGATCGCGGCGCACTTCGCCAAGGACAAGCTCCTGGAGGAGCGCTGTCAGTGGGCCTCGCAGCAATGCTCTCAGGGTCAGGCTGCGTGTCAGCGGTGTGAGTAGTGTTTGTGTGTATTGTGAATGAGGGAGGTGGTGGCGTTGGACGTTTTTGAAGTCAGAGTCAGTGAGACACCCGGTGAGCAGCAGCCGCTGCGCGTGGTGCACAACGTAATCTGGAAGGCGTTGCAGGAAGCGGCGCGGTATTATCGGTGCGATGAGACGTGGGCTTTGTTGGACATGGAGCCCGCCGTGCAGGCCAGCGTGGATGGGGATTCGACGCGGTTGTCGTTTGAGTTGCCCGGGCGAGTGTATTTGGAGACGGTGCGGGTGCTTTTTGCCGCCACGCGCGCCGACATTGAGTCTGAAGTCAGCCAACAGGGGTGGTTCATCGTGGCGCCTTGCGATCCCAGGGCCCAGGTCGTGGATCAGGCCCGCGAGGTGCTCGAAGGGACGTCACTCTTGAGCATGGTCGAGCCCTCGGCGTCGTTCATCGATGGTTTGCTTGGGAACCTGGACTCGGGCAATCCCCAGGCGGTGCAGACGGTGGTCTGGTATCTGGGCAACACGGCAAGGCCGCCGTTGCACGCCATTGAGCGCCTGATCGCCTTTGCGTGTCAGAACCCAGAGTTTGTGGGCCCGGTGCGGCGCACTGTGGGGCGTTTGGCGATGTTGGTGGAGATGACGCCTTTGGTGGAGGCCCACCTGACCAGCGCCGACCCAGTGGCGCGTGCGTTGGTCTTGGAGATGTTGCCAGGGGAGGTGGAGCGCGGCGCCATGACGCGTGCCGAGCTGCTGGAGCACCTGCTGGGGGCGCTGGAGCTTGGCGCGGTGGCGGCCCAGGTCTCGGTGGGGATGTTGGGGGCCAACATTCCCCCGGGTGATCTCAAGGCGCTGCGGCGCGTTTATGAGGCGCTGGTGTCCTTTTTGGATACAGGGGTTCAAGGAGAGGCGCGGCACGACGCGGTGCTTTCGCTGGTCAACATGTTTCTGAACAAGAGCGCGGTGCCGGTGGGTCTGGTGTCGGTCTTCGAGGCGCACTTGAACGCGCCTGGGACGCTGGCTGGTCTGGCCCAGTGGGCGGTGGGTGTGTTTGGCTCCCGGCCAGAAACCAACCGCTGGGATGAGTTGGTTTAAGCTCGCCTCATTGTAACGCTCAGCGCCCGGGTCGGTTTGTGCTGTGGGCGTCTGCCCTCCTGTTGTTCAATCGCTGACCGACATCCAGATGCCATCGCCTCCCACGCCGCTTGACGTGTTGCGGGCATTCACCTGACCGCCAAAACGCAAGAACGTTGTTCGGCCCGTGGCCATCCTCGGTTGTGGGTCAAAGCGGTCCGTCGTACTGCGCCTGATTGATTTTATTGAAAAAGAGCTTGCTTCAAAGTCGAGGGCGAGAGAACGTTATTTTATGTGAGGTGTTGAACTTTTGTGTACGGTGGTTGGTTGTCTAGTGGTTTGAGATGTCTAATGAACTTGGGGCTCCCTGGGGGAGCCACGATGCTTTTGCCAAGGGCATGCTGCGTTTGGTGTTGGGACCTTTGGGTGAGGTCAGGACTCAATACACCGTGGAGGCGCCGCCGCAGTATGGTGATGTGTGGTTTGTGCCTGCGGGTCAGCGCGCTGTGGGCTTGTTGGGCCCACATTTGCCAGATTGGATGCTGCGGCGTCGATCGTTGTTGGAGGTTTACCGCAAGACCCCTGGCATCAACGATGTGCGCAGTGAGGTGGAGAAGGGGCTGACGCTCAGTCGGCGCCTGGGCAATGGGCGCAAAGATTCTGTCCACGTGCAAGTGTGGATCATCAGCCCTGGTCTTCCTGTGGGTGCCCTTGCCGAGTTGGGCTTTGAGCCTGACATTGGAGTGATGGCCTCGGGGGTTTATGCCATGGCGCCGGGGTGGAAGGTGGGTTTGGTGGTGGTCAACCAGTTGCCTGTAGAGCCTCAAACGCTGGTGTTGAGGCTCTTTGGGCGTGACAAACATCAGGCCAGGGCTTTGAGAGAGCTTTTTGAGTTAAGAGACACGCATGATGCCTGGCGCGACATCTGGGCGCTGGTGATGCGATGGAGGATTCGGGTGAGCAACATTCCTGTTGAGAAGCTCGATGAGGGCGACATCGACTTTGCTGAAAATCTTAAGTGGCTCGATGAATACGAACGCCGCCAACGCAAGGAAGCCATTGAAGAAGGCCTCGAAGAGGGCTTGAAGAGAGGCTTGAAAGAGGGTCTGGAGCAAGGCTTGGAAGAAGGCCTGGCAAAAGGTCTGGCGGAGGGGAGGACAAAAGGCCGAGCAGAAGGTCGGGCGGAAGGTCGGGCGGAAGGTCGGGCGGAAGGTCGAGTAGAAGGTCGGGCAGAAGGTCGAGTAGAAGGTCGAGTAGAGGGAACCGCTTTGGGGTTGGCAGAGGGCGAGCTCAATGTCTTGAGCCTTGTTGTTGAGCAGGCCTTGGGGCGGGCGTTGTTTGAGTTGGAGAAGGAAGGGGTCAAACGCCTTCTTGAGCAGAGTTCTGCCAAGGACGTTGTGCGTGCCTTGGTGGGGAAAAGTCCTCAGGAAACGCTCCAATGGCTTCAGAGCCTGTCTTGAATGGTTTTAGAGGGTGCTCTCAAGGGCCGGTCGCCTGCAGGGGAACCCATGTCTTGGTGAGGGATCGCTGGTCGGCGAGATCCGCTCGATGTGCCCGGCGACCGGCCCTTGGTGTTTGTTTTATCGTCACGGGTCACCAGGATCATGAAAATCTTTTGTGGGTAAATTGTTTCCCCTTGTGGTCAGAGACCGTTTGGGGGGGTAAAGGGCCAGCACGGGTGTGTTTGTGTGGCCAAAGATGGGGCATGCTGTAAGCGGATTGGGCCATCGGCGTTGTGTAGGATGTCAGCCCTGTGTTGGGGGCGATGGGGCTCGGTTGGGCTTTGTCGTTGCCCCTTGGTGTGCAATCTGGAGGAGCCATGAAACATCGAGTGATTCTTGCGGTGGTCTGTGCTGTGGTGGTGTGGGTCGGAGCCGCCCCTGTCAGCGCCTGCATCTGGGATCGGGACACGCTCAATGTGGAGCGTCAGGATTTTCCCGGGACGTTGGAGTTGATCACCGGCAAGTTTCTGCGCCACAGCCAGGCCTTCTACCAGTGGAGGGTGAAAGACCGCACCGAAGCGCTCAAAGAGCGTCCACAAGATGTGGCCTTGATGGATGACCTGGCGGCGGCCTACGACAAGCTTGGCCAACACGACAAAGCGATCGACTTGATGCGCCGCAAAGAAGAGATCAAGCCGGGCCTCTACGAAACACAGGCCAATCTGGGGACCTTCCTCATCCACGCCGGTCGCCTTCAGGAAGGGCTCAAACACATCGACGCCGCCATCGCCATCAACCCCGATGCGCACTTTGGGCGCGAAGTCATTCAACGCGAGCTTGTGGTCTATGTCATGGCCCAAAAGGCGCGCCACGATGGCGCCCTGAAAATGCCCATGGGGCAGGGGGCGACCTACAGCCGCCAGGATTTTGCCACCCACATGGCTTCGGTGCACAAGCAGGACACCGAGCTTGGCCATGAAGAGCGTCAGGCCGCCATCAAGGGGGTGCTGGGCATGATGCGCTTTGGCCATTACGACTCCCCCGTGCTGCTCGAAGCGCTCGGTGATCTCCTCAAGCGCCACACCGTGCCCGACATCCGAGACTCTGGCCGGTTGGCCGCTCGGGCCTACCTGATGGCCTCCTACAACTCCAAAGACAAGGCCACCGCCAAGGGTTACCGCAGACTGGCCAGCGACGCGCTGACCCTCTACGAAGATCTGACCCTGACCAGCATTGAAAAGGCCTTGCGTCAGGAGATGGCCGACGCCGACGCCTGGGTCCTGGGGGTTCACAAACAGGAAGCGGCCTGGATCGCGAAAGGTGGAGATGTCGATGCCCAATTCGAGGCCGTCTACTACAATGACGGTGAGGCGCTGCCAGCGCCGCCGGTCAAATCCCCCAGCACGGGCTGTGGGGCCAGCTGCGCCGTGACGCCGTCTCGGCCTGCGCTGCCCGCCGCGTCGATGGTGGGCTTGCTCTTGCTTGGTGGTGTGCTCATGCGTCGCCGCAGCCGGACATGATTCTGCTGTGCTTGGCGGCCGCCAAGCACAGCAAGGCGCTGTAAATGCGCTGCCCATATGCGCCATGTGCGAGCGCCAACGGCGAGCATTGACGGTAAGCACCAACGGCGAGAGCGACTCAGCGCATGTTTCTGCTGTCAGCCGTCACCCCAACCTCCGCCTCCGAGCCCTCATGAACCACTTCAGCCACCGGTGATGGCAAAACCAGGCCCGATGGCAACGTCTTTAACGCCTCTTCTTGCGCCTGAGAAGCCTTTGGCCCAGGCTCCTGGCGGGCGGCAAACTCATCGTTGGCGGTGCCCACGTCATGGCTCCAAGGCGCCGTGGAGGCCTCTTGGAGTGCGTCGGCGACCTCGTCCATGGCGTCGATCACCTCCGCCAGCCCCGATCGGTCATCCAGCGCCTCATTGAGCATCCAGTTGACCCCCTTGTGGTCGACCTTGACGCGCACATGTTGGGACAACTCCAGCAGCGCCCGACGCAGATCGGGGGTCAACACCTCCAACGCCTGCCTGGCGCCCTCACCCTGCACCGCAAAGCGCTTGTCAAAGTCGTGATCGCCGGTGGCCACCGCGTGACGCTGTCCCATCACGCCGGTCTGCTCCACCGTGGTCCCCCCTGGCAACGCCCCCGCCAACACGATCCGCCCTCTAACCCGATGCCCATCGAGCGATTTGGGCCAAAACCTGGCCTCAATCGCACACACCAGCGGTCCTCGCCGCCACGTCATGCGCTTGCTGCGCGCATCAAAAGGGTGCTTGCGGACTTCGACCTCGTCGCCCAGGGCTTCGGCGGCAAAGTCCAGGCCTCGGCGCTCGGCGGTGGCGACCCAAATCGAGTCGTCCATCAAACGCTCCCGACTCATCCGACGACCCAGCAACCAGATCGGGATGCCATAAAAGAGCAGCATCAAGAAGATGGCCGCCACCCCAACCAGGAAATTCAACCACATGGCATCAACACCCAAGCTTGACCCTTCACCGCCAGACACCACCGGCAGCGCGACCTCACCACCGCTGAAAGCTCAGCAATGGCCACCGCCAAGGTACGAGAAATCTAAACACACCGCGCGCTCCAAGTATTGCCAACGCGTCGTCTACGCAAGGATGCCCCCACGCGGAAGTTTTCTGCACGCCGCGCTGTTGCACCGGCAGGCCATCACACGTGCCTGACGGACATCCCTTTGGCCCACGGCAACGCCTCGGACCACTGCGGCGCCCCACACCACCAGACCCAACGGCGCTCTGCCCATCATCAGCGGCGCCGCTCGCAGGAGGCTCACAGCCATGCGCTACATGATCAAACAAAAGATGCTCTCTTTGGGCGACAGCTTCGACATCAAAGATGACGATGGTCAGTCCAGCTTCAAGGTCAAGGGCAAGCTCTTGAGCCTGCGCGACAAGATGATCCTGACCGACGTCGATGGCAAAGAGGTTGCCACCATTACCCGCAAGCTCATCAGCCTGCAGCCAACCTTCCTGATCCACCGACACAACAAGCTCGAAGCGCGCCTGTGGAAGAAGCGGACGCTGATCCGCCAGAAGTTTGGTTTTGATGGACCCGCCATGAAGGGTGTCACCCTCCAGGGCAACATCTGGGACAGCGAGTACACCTTCAAGCGCAAAGGCAAGTCCCTGGCCAAGGTCTCGCGCAAGTTCTGGAGCCTCTCAGACACCTATGGCGTCCATATCCTTGATGACGACGCCGACATTGTCATGGTCATGGCCTCGGCCATCGCGCTGGACATGCTGCGCGACGAAGAAGCCCAAGGGTGAGGCGGCCCTGAGCGCGCTTTCATCGCTGCGGACTACACCATGCGGGCTTGATCGTGCTATGCTCATCGCTGGTAACCCCTATGGCCACGGCCAGGGCTGGCGAACAACCTCAAATGCGCAGACAACAACGCCATGAGCAGCAAAGCACCCACCCGTCGTGACTTTCTGGGCGCCCTGGGCGCCGCATCCGCCACTGTGGCCATTCCCCAATGGCTCTGGGGCTGTGTCAGTGAAGCCGAATTCCAGGGCCGCAACCAGCAGTGGGAGGCCCAGGCCGCCCAAATCGAGGCCGATGGACTCTACACCTTCGGCAACCCCGGACCCTGGGAAGGCAAAGAGGCCGTCCATGTCCCGTTGGTGAGCCTCAACGAAGGACAGGGCACCGTGACCGTGACGGTCGAGCACGTCATGGAAGCCGACCACTACATCCCGCTGGTCTACATCCGCAATCAAAACGGCTTCATCATCGGGCTGCGCGAGTTCAGCGCCGATGAGCCCGCCGCCATCGTGGACTTCCCATTGCCCGCAGGCACCACCTCGGTGACCGCCTTTGCCTTCTGCAACCTCCACAACAACTGGGTCAATGAACCCTCTGGTGTCTGAGGCGGCCAAAACCATCCGTCGCCCAAACCCCGACGAGCTGGCGCTCCTGCCCGCTTTGGAGGCCGACGCCGGGCGGCGCTTTGCGGACGTGGGCATGGACAGCGTCGCCGCTGTGCCGCCGCCACCACTTCAGCCCTTTGTCCAGGCCCATCAGCGCGACCTGCTGTGGATCATCGGCCACCCCCAACCCCTGGGTTTCATCCTCCTGTCCATCGTCGATGGACACACCCACATCGATGAAGTCTCGGTGCGCATCGACGCCAGCGGACAGGGACTGGGGCGGCTTCTGATCGAACACGCCTGCACGCTGGCCACCCAAAAGGGACATAACCGCGTCTCGCTGACCACGTTTCGAGACGTGCCCTGGAACGCCCCCTACTATCGACGTCTCGGATTTGAGGCTGTGTCCACCGACGCTGCTGCCCCCGAACTTCAAGCTATTGCGCGCCAGGAAGCCGCCAAAAGCCGACACGCAGCGGCGCGCATCGCCATGATTCGACTGCTCAGAGCGCCGACCCATGAACCCTGAGAGCTTCAATGACATGCTGCTCTTCACCGGTGCCAGCGCTGCGGTGCTCATTGCGCTGGTGGCGAGCATGGTGATCTTTGGGCGCAAACTTGGCCCCATGGGCATCAACCTCAAACCGGTCCACTGTCCAAAGTGCGACCTGCGCCAACCTCAAGAGCGCAGACCGCTCAACAGGCGCCAAGCGCTCTGGGGAGGGTGGACTTGTCCGGCCTGCAAGACCGAGATGGACAAATACGGGCGCGCCATACCCAATGCGTCCCATCAGCCAGGCTCGGCTCGCCAGTCAGGTCGCCAGGACCGCCGCTGAGCCCCCGTTGCCACCGCAAGTGGTGCCCAACGGCGCGCAAAAGCTGCCGCAGCGCCCTTTTGACGCAAAATATTCGTCCTTTGGGGCGCTGACGAAGGCTCTGGACGCCGTATCCGTCGGCTTTGATGGGTTGGCAACGATCTTGCCCTGGTGTGGACCCGCTGGGACCATCCCCCCACCACGTGATCCCAGCCCAACCCGCACGGTGAGGCCGCCGCGTTCTTGGAGCGCGCGGCACGGCGAGCCTTTTTGGAGGAGCCCATGTTCCCCTTTCAAACACACACTGCCCAAGCGTCCATGATCATTGCCCACGCCACCGACCTGCGCCCCGACGGCGGGGTGGCCTTTGAGCACAGCGTGGCGTTGGCCCGTCAGACCGGCGCCACCCTTTACTCCATTCACGCCAACCCCTCCGTCGGCCGCCGCCCCATCCCCGACGCCATGGAGCTGCAGCGCCGTTGGGGGGACATTCGTCCTGTTGAGCATCACCGCGTCCACCACCAATGCTGCGATGACACGGTGGACTCGCTGCTGGACGCCCTCGACCGCCTTGGCCCCGACATGCTCGTCGTGGGCACGCACCAACGCCAGGGCTTGGAGCGCATGATCAAAGGTTGTGTCTCGGAGGCACTCACCCTGAGCGCCAATGTCCCCACGCTCCTGGTCCCCATCGGGCAAAGCGGGTTTGTCTCGGCGCAGACCGGCCAGATCGATCTCTACCGTGTGCTGGCGCCGGTGGAAGACCTCACGGCGAGCCGCGCGGTCATCGACGCGCTGATGGCGTTTGTGGCGCCGCTGGGTTTGGTGGAGTTGGAGGTGCTGCTTTTGCACGTCGGCAAAGACGCGCCCATCGATGGCCTGGATGTGCCCCAGCGTCAGGGCTGGCGGTGGCGTTGGATCTACGCCCAGGGCGATGTGGAAGATGAGGTCTTGTGGCAAGCCCAGACCCACAACGTGGACATGGTGGTGATGGCCACCCGTGGTCAGGACAGCCTGCTTGACGTCCTGCGCGGCACGCACACCCAGAACATCATCCGCGCCGCGCCGTGCCCCGTCCTGGCGGTGCCCATCAAGTCGGCCCAGGCTTGAGAAACTCCACATAGAACGACACGTCGCCCTGTGGTTCGATCTCATGGGGAACCTGAGGTTCGACGACGCCGTGATGTTCGGGGTCAAGGAGGTGTTCGTGGACCGGATCGGTCAAGATGCGGTAACGCAGCTTGCCCTCCAGCACACAGATCCTGGCCCAGACCCCCGCTTTGGTCGTGTGCGAGCGCAGCAACCCCGCCGGGACAGTGTCCTGGTCAAAGGTCGGCGTGCGGCGGTAGGGCTGGACATGGTCGGGGAGTGCTTTCATGCGTCCACCACGGTCAACTGGGGCCAACGCTCGCGCCAGCCCTTGGTCTCGATGCGTCGGCGGTAGATCTCGGAGGGGACCAGTCTGGTGTTGTGGCGCACAACCATCTCAAAAAGGTCGCCGAGCCCAAATGGAGCCAGCACCTCTAGTTGATCGTCCGCCGCCAACCTCACCCCCACCGCCGAGCAGATCTCTGGCCATGTCCCCAGGCCATCTTCGGTGCTGGTCAGCGGGGCCATCTCGACCCCATAGACTTGCCCGTACCATTGGTGCACGCCAGCCTGATTGACCACCTCCCAGTCGATCGCTGGGGCCATGGAGGTCAACCGCTGGGCCAGTTTGCGGTCGCGCTGCGGGTCGGTATCATCGGGATCAAAATAGACCACGTCCACGTCGGTGGCCGGGTACGCCTGGCGGTCAATGCCGTGCAGACGGTCCCAAACCACATTGCGGACGGCTCCGGCGCCGATGCACCACTGGGGCAAGCCCAACGAGCGCGCCGCGCGCAGCACCTCCATCAGCGCCTCCTCCTGGCGGAGCATCTGGCGCAGCCGCTGAAGGTCGCTCGCCGGTGCCTCAGCCACCGCGCAGCTCGCGTTTGAGGATCTTGCCCGTGGGACCTTTGGGCAGGCTGTCGATGAACTCCACGATGCGCGGGTATTTGTACGCCGCCAGGTGTTGCTTGCAGTAGGCGATGACCTCTTCGGCCGTCGCCTCCTGCCCCGCCCCAAGCGCCAGCACCGCCTTGACCTCTTCACCGTGGCTCTCGTGCGGCACGCCGATGACGGCTGCCTCGACCACGCCGGGGTAGCCGTAGAGGACTTCTTCGATCTCGCGGGGATAGACGTTGAAGCCGCCTCGGATGATCATGTCCTTTTTGCGGTCGACGATGAAGTAGAAGCCGTCGGCGTCGCGGCGCGCGATGTCACCGGTGGAGAACCAGCCATCGACGATGGTCTCGGCGTTGACCTCCGGGCGCTGGTAGTAGCCCTTCATGACGTTGTGGCCCTTGATGCAGATCTCGCCGGTGACGTCGTCGCCCTGGACAAAGTTGCCGTCGTTGTCCCGCAGCTGGAACTCCACGCCGCGGATGGGCAGGCCGATGGAGCCAGGCTTTTTGGGCCGATCCAGGACATTGAAGCTGGCCACCGGGCTGGTCTCCGACAGGCCGTAGCCCTCCAGGATGGACACGTTGTACTTCTCATCAAAGGCCTTCATGACCTCCACCGGCATCGCCGCGCCGCCCGAGACGCTGTAGCGCAGGCTTCCAAGGTCGTACTGGTCGGCCTCGGGGTGGTTGAGCATGGCAAAGTACATCGTGGGCACGCCCGCAAAGAGCGTCACGCCGTGCTTTTGCATCAAACCCATCGCCGCAGCGGCGTCAAATCGCGGCAGCAGGACGATCGTGCCCCCAGCGCGCAAGAAGGCGTTCTGGATCACCGTCTGCCCAAAGCTGTGGAAGAGCGGCAGGGTGGCCAGCGCCGTGTCATCGGCCTGCAATGGCAGCAGACGCATTCCGGTATAATCGGCGTTGTAGAAGAGGTTGAAGTGGGTCAACTCGGCGCCCTTGGGACGCCCCGTGGTGCCCGAGGTGTAGAGGATCACCGCCGTGTCGTCAGGCATGGTTGGCGGCAGGTCTGTGACCGGCTCATTGCTGGCGATCAGCTTGGACATGTTGAGCGCCCCTTCGGGAGCGTCCATGTCTGCCGGGTTGGCCTTGGCGACGATCAGGTGCTTGCAACCATCAACCCGGTCAAAACCGGCGCGGGCCTGCTCGTAAAAGCCCTCCCAGACCACCAGCGCCACCGCGTCCGAGTCGTCCAGGTGGTAGGCCACCTCAGGGGCGGTCAGCAGGACGTTGAGCGGCACAATGGGCGTGGCGGCGTAGTGCCCGCCAAAGTAGGCAATGGTGAACTGCGGCACGTTGGGCAGCATCAGCGCCACGTGCTGACCGGGCTTCAGCCCCAGGCTCTGCAAGCCCGCCGCAAAACGCTGCACATAGGCGTGCAAAGTGCCGTAGTTGAGCGAAGCCTCGCCGACAATGATCGCGGTCTTCTCTGGGGTCCGCTGGGCGCTCTCGCGCAGGACCGTGGCCAGGTTCAATGACATGGGTTCTCCTCCAAAGTTGGGGTGGGTCGTCAAAGGGAGACAGTGGGTTGTGTTTTGGGGTGTGGGGCTGGCCGATGATGGCAAGGCTGTGCCTGGATGGTGGGGCGCACGACGGAGCCCCAGGCAGGCACTGGCCTTGTCACTGTTCGGTGGAGATCTCCTGGACCTCAAACAAGCCGGTGCCCACAATGTCGCCAGTGGTGCACTCACAGCCGTCGCGCGCCACGACTTCCACAGAGAGTTCGACCTGTCCCTGCTCCAGCGGGCCAGACTCTGTGGCCTGGCAGTAGCCCGAGATGGTCTGGGTGGCGGCGGCGCCTCCTGCGCTGATGGTGCCAAGGGGGCCGGGGGTGGCACAGGGCTCGCCGTTGAAGAGCACGCTCCAGGCACACGAGCAGGGCTGCTGCCCGCTGGCCGAGAGGATGTCCTGGTAGGTCACCCGAAGCTGCGAGGTGGGGCTGGCCTTCTCCAACCCCAGGCTGCGCCCGTCCACGATGCCTTCGTTGGCCTCAAAGACCTGGGAGAACGAGGCGCGGTGCACAACCGGCGCCTTGCCCGCCGGTCCTTCTGGGCCGATGGGCCCTTCGGGGCCTTCGGGACCCATTGGTCCTTCGGGGCCGCGGGAGCCAGACTGGCCCACCGGGCCGCGCAGTTCATCGATAAAGAGCGTGGTCAGCAGTGTGGCCACGGTGGCCAGAAAGGCGTTGTCGTCGGCCAGGACGTTGGCCACCGCCTCGGGATCCACGTCGCCCGAAGACGCCGTGCGCGAATCGTTGAAGAACGGGTCTTCAAGCTCGCAGAAGCTGCGCTCGCCGTCCTCAATGCACTCGCCGCTGTTGCACTGATCATCGTCGCTGCATGCAATGACGCACACGTTCTGATCGCGCTGACAGAGTTGGTCGCTGTCACATTCCTGATCGCTCAGGCACGAGGAGCCCTCGCTGGTCAGGCAGCCGGTCAACATGAGCGCGGCAAAGATCGCCACGGCCGCCGTGGCCAGACCCTTCATACGCGTTCCCGACTCAAACGACACATCCACACCTGTCATGGGCAACCTCCGGGGATTCAGCATGTCATGGCCAAGCATCATAGACTGTGGGCGTCACAAGGCAAGGGCGAGCCCTTTACCGAACCGGCCGCAAGCGCACGTGGCGCACCGAGTCTGAGCCGACGCTTGCGGTGGAGTCGATGATCACGGTCACGGTCCCCGACAGATCATGGGTGCCGTGCAGCGCGTATTCGTACTGGCCCTCACCGCGCTGATCGATGCGGGCACCGATGCCATTGACGGTGACCAGCATCTGGTTGGGGTTGCGGTTTTCGGTGTGTCGCCCTTCAACCTCGACGTGGTAGCGGTCGGGGATGACGTCCGGGAAGACAAAGGTCGCGGTGCCATGTCCCGTGCCGTCGGGGTCGTAGTCGCTGTCACACTCGCGGTGTTCATCAAAGCGCGCCGAGTAGGCATAGTCCCGACAGTCCAGCACCCAGTTGCGCCGCTGGGTGTATTGGGCCTGACGGTAGTTGAGGGTGCGCTCGACCCCTTGGCCGGTGGGCTCTGGCCCATCACAGTCAATCTCGTCTCCGTCAATCTCCAAGGCCACCTCTGAGATCCTGAAGTAGGCGCCCTCTGGGGCCTCAAAGGCCACAAAATCCACCGTGTTGAGGCCTTCAACCACGCGGTCGCCAACATCCACCGTGAATTGGTCGCTCTGATTGTCCAACTCCTGACGGGCAGGCAACGCGATGCGCTCAGTGCCGTTGATTTCGATCCAGCCCTCGGCGCCTGGGTGGTCTGCGTCGTAGGCGGTGTACGTCAATCGCGCGGCCACCGCACCCGCAGGGACCCCAGCGACTTGAAAGCTTGCGCGCTCCGTCGTGCCCATCCAGGTGTTGACCTCTTGCTCGCCTGGGTTTTGGGCGGCAAATGCACACGTCGTAAGTTCAGGTTCTTGCTCGGAGATTTCGTCTTCCGCATCGAAAGCATCCACTTCTTGCTCGGATGTATCTTCTTCCGTGTCGTCTATGACTGCATCGGGGATGATTGTTGTGTCTTCCTGGGGGGGAGTGTCATCAAGAGCGCCGTCTGGCTCTGGGGACGTCGCGTCCATGGCGTCGGCGATTGGATTGGCGCTCTTGGTGGGGTCATCTGTGGCGCACGCGGCCACCAGCAAGAGGCCGCAAAGGCCCAGGAGTTGGGGGTTCATAACACATCCTCGACAAAGCGTGTGCCACGAAATTATCCGAGAACTGTTGTCCTGACCAGAACCCGGGTGTTTGGGGGGGCGCTGGGAGATGTCTGGCGATGCGTTCGCAGTGGAGATCGAGGCGGTGCACTTGCGCCAGATCATGATGTGCGGGGCGCTGCATCATGATCTGGGCGCCGATTGGGAGAGCCTGGTGGGCGTGGATGGGATCGGGGAGCCGTTGCCCAGGGCTGCAGATGAGCGGTGGCCTGTGTCGATGCTCGAATGCGGGTTTGTGTTGCGGATTGAGCGCGGAGTGCTCACGTCCACCGCGTCTTTGGGTGAACAAGTGTCGCATCTGTGGGGTGGTGACTTGAAGACTTGAGGGGGAATCCTTAACCTCGATGGGACAGGTGTCACCAGATACAACACACTGATGCGAGGGATGCGACGTGGGTTTTGACGATCCCCGGTGGTTACGGTGCGGGCGAGCACTGGCAGCGATGGCGTTGCTTGGTTTGTGGGGTTGCGCAGAGGCGGCCAGCGGCGCGGGGGCTGGCGGTGAGGCAGACGCTTCGCAGGACACGGGGCAGGGCGACGACGGCTTGGATATGTCCGACGTGGCCGATGAGCCCGATGCGACGCCGCCCCCTGAGGACAGTGGTGATTTTTGCCAGGAGGGCACGACGCGCTGTCTGGATGAGCAAACCAACCTCTTGTGTGAGCCGGGTGGCCAGCGAGAGACCGCCTTTGCTTGTCCCGAGGAGACTCGGTGTCGAGAAGGGGTCTGTCAGCGTCCTGAGTGTGAGCCCGGCGCGCGACGCTGTGCCACGGCGCGGGCTGCGGCGGTGTGTGATGACGATGGGTTGGCCGAGACCATCACTCAGTGCGGCGCCGAGGAGATTTGTGCCGAAGGAGCGTGTGTGGCCAGGCGCTGTGAGCCGGGGGCGACGCGCTGTTTGGATGGGTTGACGGCGCTGCGCTGTGACGAGCTTGGCGCGGCCGAGGTGGTGGAAGCGTGTGCCCAGGGGCAGGTTTGTCTTGACGGGGCATGTTTGGAGCAAACCTGCGAGCCGGGCGCGGTGCGGTGCGCCGATCAAACCACTGTGGCCCGCTGCCAGTCTGATGGGCAGGGTGAAGAGGCGACGGCGTGCGGTGACGGGGAGATTTGCTTTGAGGGGGCCTGCGCCGAGCAGGTCTGTGAGCCCGACGCGCGCCGATGTCTGGATGTGCAGACTGTGCTCATCTGTGATGGTCAGGGGTTGGCCGAGGCGCCGATGAGTTGCCCAGACAACAGCCTGTGCCAGTCAGGCTCGTGCGTGGCCCAGGTGTGCGAGCCGGGGACGATACGCTGCGGAGACGCCAACACGGTGTTGACCTGCAATGAATTGGGCACCGAGGAGGAGGCGACGGGGTGTGGTGATGGGGTGTGCCGCGATGGGGTTTGTGCGCCGCGGATCTGCACGCCGGGGACGACGCGCTGCGAAGATTTGTTGACGCTGTTGACCTGCGACGTGGATGGGACGGTGGAGTTGCCCTCGCAGTGTCCTGCCGAGACGGTGTGTGACCAGGATCGCTGTCGTCAAACGGTGTGCGAGCCGGGGACGACGCGCTGCGATGGTTTTTTGACGGTGCTCAGCTGCCAGGAGCCGGGGTTGTCCGAGTTGCCCGCCGATTGCCCCGATGGCCAGATTTGTGAAGAAGGGCGCTGTGTCTTTGGATGTGTGCCCGGTGAGCGCCGGTGCACGGATCAGACGGTGGAGCAGTGCGCCGAGGACGCGCGCACATGGTTGGCCGCGGAGTTTTGTGATCCTCAAGAAGGGTTTGCGTGCCGCTTTGACCAGTGCGTCTTTGATTGTGAAAACATCGCCAACAAAGAGCGCTACATCGGCTGCGACTTCTGGGCGGTGGACGCCCCTCAGGACTCTGGGGCGCTCTCGTTGCCGTTTGGCATCCGGGTGGGCAACCCCGACCGGGTTCAGACAGCCAACGTCCGGGTGGTGGATCCCGACGGGGTGGTCATCCATGAAGAGGACGTTTCACCGGGTTCGACCATGCTCTACGAGTCCCCTGTGCCTCGCCCTTTGCACATCTCAGAGCCCGGGATCAGCCGCCGGGCGCTTCGCGTGGTCACCGACGTGCCGGTGGTGGCCCACCAGTTCAGCCCCGTGGAGGCGCGGCGCGGAAACGTCATCATGGGCTCGGCCGAGGCGTCCTTGATGTTGCCGACCAGCGCCCTGGGATCGAGCTATATGGTGCCGTCCTGGCAGGGCCCTGGGGGATTTGTGTCGGTGGTCAGCGCGGCCGACAACAACGTCATCACCATCACGCCCACGGCCAGGATCGAGCCCATCGGGGATTTGCCCTTGATGGAGATCGACGTGCCCGTGGAGGTGACCCTGGATTTGGGAGAGGTGATGGTGATCCAGCCCGACGGTGAGCTGGAGGATTTGACGGGGACGATGATCGAGAGCAGCGAGCCGGTGGCGGTTTACAGCGGCCACAGCTGCGCCAGTGTGCCGACCAACTGCCCATTTTGCGATCACCTTCAGGAGGCGGTGCCGCCGATGACGACCTGGGGGACCCAGTATGTGACCGCCGCCGGGCTGCGCCGTGGGCAGGTCTACAGCGACACCTTTCGGATCATCGCCAGCGAAGACAACACCACGTTGACCTTTGACCCGCCCCTCTTTGAGCAAGGGGACCCTCGGCTTGACCCCATTGATCGCAGCTACTTCATCGAGTTCAGCACTGTCCGGTCTTTTACGGTCACTGCCAGCGCGCCGGTGCTCCTGGTGCAGTACTTTAAGGGTTCGACTTGCACATCGCTGCAGCTTGGTGATCCGTCGATGATCATTGTGCCGCCGGTGCGCCAGTGGCTTGAGGACTACACCTTTGAGACCCCCGAGAGTTTTGCCAACCAAGCCATCGTGATTGGCCGTCAGGACGGCACCATCCGCTCCAATCGAGTGACGCTCTCCTTTGCCGACGGAGAGCAGATCGGGGACAGTGAGTTCTGGTTGTTGCGCGCCGAGCTTGAGCCCGGGCGCCAGAATGTTGATGGCAGCGAGCCCTTCCAGGCCCTGGTTTATGGCCACGCGATCAACGCCAGCTACGGTTTTTGTGCCGGGTTGGACCTCTCTGCTCAGAGTCCGTAAGGCCTGGGATCTATGGTGTCAGCGTGGGTGGTTGGAGCCCGACGTTGGCGAGCGGCACCGGCGCAATCAAGACAAGGAGTCGTGGGCATATGTGGCGCAATTTATGTGGGTGTGTCGCGTGGGTGTTGTTGGTGTGTTTGGGGGCGTGTTTTCCGCCCGAGGCGGTGCGCCCATTGAACCCTCCAACGGAGGTTGAGTCGGCGCCATCGGTCGAAGACCTGGACGGTGACGGGGTTGAACCCGACCAATGCCCACAGCAGCCCGAGGACATTGACGGGTTTGAAGACGACGATGGTTGTCCAGAGTTGGACAACGACGGCGATGAGGTGGAGGACCGCTCTGACTTTTGCCCCAATGAGCCCGAAGACCAGGATGGGATCGCTGACAAGGATGGTTGCCCCGAGACCAACCAGGATGGGGATGGGCTCGACGATGGGTTGGATCGTTGTCCGCTGGTGCCGGGGCCGTTGCGCGCCAGCGGTTGTCCTTGGGAGGACACCGACGCGGACTGTGTGCCCGACCATCTTGATGCTTGCCCAGAGCTTGCCGGTCAGGTGGCCAGCGGCGGGTGTGTGGATGCGCCGTTGGCATGGGCCGATTGGGATCGGGTGAGGTTGGGGCGCTCGGTGGTCTTTGAGATCAGCAAAGCCGTCATCAAACCGCGCAGCTTTGAGGTGTTGGAGGCATTGGCGGCTTTGCTCAAGGCCAATCCCCAGATCACGTTGTTGGAGATTCAGGGCCACGACCCCGAGGACAGCAACCGTTACAGCATTAAGCTCTCAGAGCGCCGCGCCAGGTCCGTGCGCGAGTTTTTGTTGGCGCAGGGGGTCGCCCCTGAGCGGTTGGAGGCCCGGGGCTACGGCGAGTCGATGCCTTTGGTGCCTGTGACTGGGTTGAGTGGTCGGGCGCTCAAAGAGGCGCGCGCCACCAACCGGCGCATTGATCTGGTCATCCGCAAGTATCACGGCCAGCCGATGGCGGATCATCTGCGCGCCAAGTTCGACTGCCCCGAGGCGCCGCAGTAGGTCAGCCCCAGTCCATCAAGCGCTTCGAGCAGTCCGCGATGTGTTAGGGCTGTCATCGGGCGCTTGGCCTGGGTGTAGGAGCACCACGCTGCGCGTTTGTCCCAGGTGATGGAAGCAAAGCGAGGGCTGATGGCGCACCCCATCAAGCACGTCATGGATTGAAAGCGCTTGGAGCCAGCGACCTGGGCCAGTTCTTGTGGTGAGGGGGTGTCGTCGTGGCTGTGCATGGGCAAAAAGACGACTTGATGTGGGTCGATGCCGCAATCGCGTAGCGTCGTGGCCGCTTGCGCGGCCGCCGCGAGCTTGGACCTCTGCACCAGGAGGTTGACCCCGGCGCGGATGCCTGCGTCCTGCAGCTCCCCGACCAGACGCACGGCGCGTTTGACCTCGGCGGTGCGCTCGGGAAAGTGAACTGAGACGTGAACTTTGTCTGGCGCGGCGGCGATGAGGCGTTCAAAGCGCGTGCCTTTGAGCAGCAGGCCGTTGGTGGTCATCGAGCGAAACATGACCCCTTTAAGCCGCTCTAAGACTTCAAAGATGCCCTCGTACTGAAGCGGCTCTCCACCGCCGAGCGAGAGCGCCTTCACCCCTTCCAGTGCGCAGTCAGCGGCAAAATCCACCAATTCATCCGGCGTCCAGCCTTCGGCACCATCGGGGTGGCTGCCGTTGTAGCAAAACCAGCAGGCCTTGGCGCAGGCGTGGGTCACCTCGACGCTGATGCGATCGATGGGCGATGGGGCTGGGGGCGGTTTGAGCATAGGGGCTGCGTGGGTTGGTGGTTTGGTGGGAAGTCCCAACGAGCTTGGGGGGCTTGGTGGGGTGCGAGCGGCCATTGTGATGTGCAACACGCGGGTTTGTCAGGAGGAGAGCGAAAAAAGAAGAGGGGTCAGGGTTTGATGAAGATGTCCCAGGTGGCTTGGAGTTGGCCGTTGGGGTCGCCGCCGATGGGGTTGAAGGCGGCGGTGACGAGGTCTTGTTGGGCTTTGCTCATGTTGCGGTAGATGCCATCGCGTTTGTTGAGTGCTTCGCCCATGATGTAGCACTGGGTGGTCAGCACGCGGCGGCCTTTGATGCTGATGGCGGCGTGGATGTGGGGTGTTCGACCGGGGTAGGGCACGGGTTTGACGGTGCGGAAGTAGTAGCGGCCGTGTCGATCGGTCAAAAACCGCCCATAGCCCTGAAAGTGCTTGTCCTGGTTCTCTTTGGGGGCCTGGGAATGCATGTAGACGCCGTTGCCGTCCACCTGCCACAGCTCCACCAGCGCCCCTGGCACCACCTTGCCCGTCAAGTCCCGCACCGTGCCCGACAAGTGGGTTACCGCGCCCACCGCAGGGGTTAGAGAATCCCCCAGAATGACCAGGTCGTTGTCGGTGTCGAGCGGGAGATTGTCGGGGAAAAAGGGCCCCTCGGTTTGCCTGGGGGTCTTTTCGAGCGCGTTTGCGTAGGCACCGGGAACCATAAAAGCTGCTGCGCCCAATCCCACACCGGTCAAAAATCGCCTGCGATCCCAGAGGCGCGTCAGTTCAAGGCGGCGTTTGTTGGGTTCGGGGGGCTCAAATAAGACAAGGGGTCGCTCTTTGCTCATGGGTCATGGTCCTGGTCTGAGGGTTGCGCAAGCACAAGCCAGACAACACCGTCACGCACCGGCAAACTTCCCGTTGGCTGGATATTGGCCCGTTCTTAGACATCCAGACCGCGCTCCAGAGCTGCGTTGACGGCTTGGAGCGGGGTGGCAAAGCGTTGGTGGACGTTTTGGGGGCTCAGCGCCCCGCGACGGGCCAGATGGTAGAAGGAGGCCATGGGCTCGGGGCCGAGCGCGCGCGCAAAAGCGCCGCCGTCCTGGGCGCGCGAGGGGTCTTGCTCGATGAGCGCCTGGGTTCGAGTCAGAATGTGCTCGTGGAGGGCTTCAATGGCCAGATGGGCGCGCCGGTGAAGGCGACGAAGCGCGTTGATCCGCTCCAGCGCGTCAGGGTGAGGGCTTTGGTCGGCGTCGGCGCGCCTCACAAGCCGCTCCAACCCCTCCCAGTCGAGGTCTTCGAGCGCTGTCCCTGTGTAGCGCAGATCGGCGTGGTCGGCCTTGACCCTGGCCCAATGGTCGCCGCGCGATGGCACCGAAATCAGACGCATTTGCGGCAGAAGCAGGCCCGTCAACCTGCCGCCGTGGCTGGCGCCGGTGTCGAGCCCAAAGACGCGTTCGTTGTGCACCAGCGCGCTGTGGTCCGTGGTGTACTGAAGGTGGCCGACGATGAGCGGTTTGTCCCCGTCATAGCGCTCGTACCACTGGCGTCCGCCATGCGCCTTCATGTGGCGCTCGCCGGTCATCGTCCCCAGCAGCACCGATGGGTTTTGCTTCTCCAACGCCACGCCTGGTTCAAAGAAGCCGTGGACCACAATCGCCCACGGCAGTTCAATCCACAGCGGCATGGTTTCCATTGCGTTGCACGCCGCCTCCCAGCCCGGTTGGCCCAGTTGGCGCCGCGCGATCTTTTGCCCCAGCGACGGCTTCACCTCCCCACGGCGCCAGCGCACATGTTTGCGCTCGTGGTTGCCCATGACGGTGCGTGCGTTGGGGGTTTGGCCAAAGAAGTCCAGGACCTTGCCGGGCTGTGGGCCGCGGTCGATCAAGTCCCCTACGGCCACAATCTGGTCATCTTGGCCAAGCGCGGCCTTGTCCAAAAGGTCCCGCAGCTCATCCCAGCAGCCGTGAATGTCGCCAATGACCAACGTCGTCATCGGGTCACCTCCCAGCGCCCCGAGGCGACCTGGTCCTTTGCTTCGACCTCGCCGGCATAGAGATAGAGCCATGCGTGGACGAGTTCACCCTTTTGGGTGGTGATGGGCGCCATGACGCGGTGGTAGAGCGACGCTCCCGGCGCGTAGCTGCCCCCAAAGTCCTCCACAGGATCCAGTGCTGCCACTGCGCGGGCGATGTCGGTGACCTGGACCAACTCCCCGTAAACTCGCTGTCCGTCGCCCGTGGCCGGGAGCATGCCCGGATACCAGCCCAGGCTGTAGAGGCGCCCTGGGGTGTGCCCGGAGAGTATGGAGGTGGGTTTGAGGGCTTCGATGTGGTGGTGGAGGCGTCCGTTGCGTTTGAGGGTGCCGTAGACAAAGACCCAGCCAGGGCGACTTTGGGGCGGCGCACCTTGGAGTTCTTGCGCGAGCCAGACCGGCACGGGTGCGCCTTGAGGGTGCGTCAGCGCGGTGAGTTTGGTGGTGTGGCCCTGGGGTGGGGGTTGGTCGCTGAGGTGGCCAGCGGTGGCGGCGCCAGGGGCGCGGCACAGGCCCTGGGGGGTTTGGAGGACGTCTGGCAGCCAGACTTGTGTGTCCGCTGACGGGTGGGGAAGGGGGATAAAGCGGCGCATGGGTCTACGAGGGGGGAAACTGAATCTGTGCGATCTTTTCGGCCATATCGTGGTGGGACAGGAAGGCCAACTCGACCGAGGCGATGCGGCTAAGGCGAGCGCGCATACTGAGGATCTGGGTGCGCTCGATGCCGTCCATAAAGCCTTTCAGCGGGCGTTTTTCGGGGTGGAGGTTTTTTAAGAAGACCTCGGCGTCCTGGGAGATGAGCGCCGACTTCCAGTTGCGCGGCGAGACGACGTTGGAGCCGACCATGAGCCAGGCGGGGGTGTCGGCCAGCAGCGGCGTGGCGCCCATGGCGCGGGCGTAGGCGGTGGATCCTGCGGCGGTGGAGACCAGCACACCGTCACAGACCAGCTTTTCAAAGCACACGCGCTTGTTGACGATGACCTTGAGCCAGGCGGTCTGACCGCCGTCGCGCTCGACCCAGGCGTCGTTGAAGGCCAGTCCCTCGCTGTGGGTGCCGTCGATGTGTTCAAAGCGGGTGTAGATCAGCGGCAGCTGGTGGACCATCAACTCGGGCGGCGGCGCGGGGGCCGAGAAGACATCTTCGGCGCTGTTGAGCAAGAAGCCCAGGTGTCCGGCGTTGACGCCAAAGAAGGGCAGGCGTCGGCGCCAGTGTTTGCGGATGGCGCGCAGCATGGAGCCGTCGCCGCCGATGACCAGCACGCAGTTTGGGTCATGGTCGACGCGCATGCTCTCAAATCGCGTCGCCCAGCGGCGCGCTTTTTCGTTCCAGGGGTCGTACTCGACCAGCAGGCGCGGCTCTTTGAGGGAAAACCGGGTGACGGAGTTGGGGATGCGACCACGGTAGAGGCCGTAGCGGTTGATGTAAGCGCCCACATCGTCGGTGACCAGGTGTTCGTAGGGCAGGCGTTTGAAGAGCCGCTCGCGGATTTCGGTGCTGGAGCCTGCCGAGTCGATGCTCAACAGCAGGTGGTGCGGGGGCTGATCGCTGGGATCGACGGTGATGTCTTCGCGTGTGATGACGGCGAAGTTGAGGTTGTCCCAGAGCCAGGCGCCGCGCTGCCAGGAGGCGTGGATGTGTGACTGACCCTGTCCACCCCCACGGGTCAGGTCGCTGCCGACCACATGCCAAAGTTCGCCGTGCTCTGCAAAGCGCTCCTGGAGCTGGTGGGTGCGTGTGAAGGTGGCCTGTTCGAGGTCAAAGAGCTCCACGTGGACGTTGTGGAGGTCTTCAAAGGCCATGTCGGCCATGGCCGCGCGGTAGACCGGCGAGATGTCGTTGACGGTGGGCTGATCGGGTCTGGGGCCGCAGGGGACGATGAAGACTTCATCGAAGTGCTCAGAGAGCATCTCTGCGATGCGCCGGTGGTGAAGACCGGGCGGATTGAAGCTGCCCCCGAAGATAGCCACCTTTTTGGTGGACATAGAGACTCCTGACATCTTCTGACCCACCGCTGAGGCGTCTGGTGTCGGCACATCGACGCCAGGGTGGGTGTTGTTCAGGCGAGGCCAGCTCTGGGAACCGTGTTTCGACGGGCGGCCTTGCCTCGGTCCAATTTCTGGTGCGCGGTCTGGGTTCTGCCCAAGGGTCCACGTCAGCGATGGTCCGACGCTTGGAGAACGGGGCCGTTTGGGGTCGGGCGCGCGTGGTTTGAAAGCCACTTGAGCGCTGACGGAGACGGCGTTGCTCTTCAAGGTTTGCCAACGCGACAGTGTGTTGTCACACAGGGTCCAAAGGCGCTTTGTCAGACATTGCCTGAGGTGCGAAGATAATGAATGGTCGGTGGTCTGTCCAAGCATTTTCACATCTCGCCCCGGCCCGAGGACAGATTTTGGGTGTTGGAGGTTGAGTTGAGCGTCAGGTATCTGGTTCCCGGTCAGGAGCATTGTGTTGAGCAGGAAGTGCAGCGCAGCCGCTTCATCGCGCACGTGGCGCCCGCGCCTGAGATCGGCGATGCCCAGGCGTTCATCGAGTCCATCCGCCAGCGCTACCCCGACGCCAGCCACCATTGTTGGGCCTATGTGGTGGGCGCCGCCGGGGCTGTGGCTGGGGCCAGCGTGGGGGCCTCGGACGATGGTGAGCCGCGCGGGACGGCGGGCAAGCCGATGTTGTCCGTCTTGACGCACAGCGACGTGGGCGACGTCTGCGTGGTGGTGGTGCGGTACTTTGGCGGGACCAAGCTTGGCAAAGGGGGGCTGGTGCGGGCCTACGGCGGCAGCGTGCGTCTGGCGCTTGAGGACCTGCCCACGGTGCTCAAGGTCCAGCGCGTGGAGATGACCGCGCGCCTGGCATACGCGGATCTGGAGCGCGTGCGTCAGGTGCTCGCAGAGCACGACGTCGAGATCAGCGACGAGCAGTTTGGGGCTGAGGTGACGGTGACGGTGGCGGTGGCGCTGGACGCCGTGGAGGCGCTTGAGCAGGCGCTGACGTCCAAGACCCATGGTCGGGTGGCGCTGCACCGCCCTGTGAAACCGGGCTGAAGCGCGCGGGCGTCTTTCAGGGGGCGTCTTCCCAGTCCAGATCCACGATGATTTCGGCGATGGGGTCCTCGACGGTCAATCCAAGGACTCTGCTGGTTTCGATCTCAAAGGTCTCTCCCGGGGCGATGATCCGGCCTTCTTCTTCGCGTTCGGTGAACGCGGTGGCCACGACGTGGCCCTGGTCATCGACGAAGAGCACCCGGAAGTTGGCGCTCTCGATGAGCGCGTCGGCATCGCCGCTGTTGACGACAGTGCCCGTCACCTTGAAGTTGTTGGAGCCCTCGACCTGGACTTCGCCGTCGATCTCCAGCCTGGATTGTGGTGGTTCGAAGGCATCCGGGCGGCTGTCCAGTCGCAGAGAAATCTGGGTGACCTGTTGGCCCAGCAGGCTGTCGGGCAAGCGCATCAGACCCGCGACAGGGGCAAGCTGGCCGGGATCCATGCAGGTGCCCGTGGTGCTCCCTGTGTCGAGCACCCCGACCTGACCGCTGATAAAGCCGCGGACGCACTCGGCCAGTTGGGTGCCGTCGGACATCACGCAGGTGGCCTCGTCGAGACCCACAAAGCAAAGCTGCTCATCGCTGTTGTTGGCAATCCAGCCCCCAAAGATGGCGCTGTCCTCGTTGCGGTAGGAGAAGGTCACGTCTTCGATGTCCAGCCCTTCGGTACCTTCCAGGAGCACGACCTCGGGGCTGGTGACGGTCAACTGGCTCAGCTCGTAGGACTCCCCTGGACCATCGGGCGGCGGGTCGTTGTTGGCGTCGTTGTTGGCGTCGTTGTTGGCCACCCCGCAGTCGGTGGTGTCTGTGCCCGGGGCGCACAGGTCTGGCTCATCGCACTCACCGTCGTTGGCGAACTCGCAACTGTCGTCACCGCCGACGTCATTGTTGGCGTCGTTGTTGGTGTCGTTGTTGTCATCATCGTTGTTGACGTCGTTGTTGGTGTCATTGTTGTCAACGTCGTTGTTGACGGCGTTGTTGGCTTCTTCATCGACCTCTTCTTCGGTCGGAAAGCAGGCCGCCAGGCTCAGGCAGAGCAGCAGGCCGCCCCAGAATATCGTTGTCTTTTGCATGGATTTGCCTCTTGGGCAGGTGTTGGATGTGTTTGTGGGACAGTTCACAACCCATCGGACGGACGCTCGAGGGTCTGATTGCGTGTTTTGTTGGGTTTTTTGGGAAAAAGGAGCCCGTTTGGGCCGCCATCGAGCCGTGATTCGTGGATTTTTGTGTCACATCGCCGTGGAGTGGGCCTCATGCTCTTCAAGCGGGAGTGTCAGTGAGTGTCACATTTTAGACGGTGGGGCTTGTGAGAATGCGCGCAAGAACGGTGTTGTGGGGTGTGTGGGTGGTGTTGTGTGGGGTGTTGTCGCTGGGTTGTCTGTATGGGCAGGACGTGGTGATGGATGAAACCCCATTGTCGCCGGTGCGCAGCGCCGTGGCCAACGGAGCGCCCGTGCCTGTGTATCTGACCGGGGAGCCCACGGGGAGGCCCTACGTGGAGGTCTTTCGGTTGACGGTTTTGGGGGCCCGCAAGGACAACATTGAGAGCCTTTTGCCGGTGATGGCGCGCCAGGGCGGTTTTTTGGGGGCGGACGCGGTTGTGATCGTCTCTCGCGAGCGGATTCGACGTCGAGAGGGGGAGGGGGTCGCTGACCTGCTGCATGACTTGAGTTCCAACAAGGACAAGGGTCCACCGCCAAGTGAGACCTACAGGGCGCTGAACCTTGAAGGGATCGCCATTGTGTACGAGGACAACGCCGTGGAGCCTTACCCGCAGGATTCATCGATGGCCGCTGTGGGGGAGAATGCCCAGGAGCCCTTGCCGTCGGGGCGGTCGGTGCAGGTGGTGCCGATGGGGGTCCTTGAGCCCCTGGCCCCGTGAGGTTTTGGGGAATTTGCGGGGTTTTGTTTGTGAGGTGTGAATAAATGATCTGATGCCTTCGTCCTGCCTCCCTGCAATTGAGCAGGGAGGGTGTGGGATGAGTTTGTGGCGCAGATGGGTGGGTGTGTTTTGTCTGGCGTTGTGCCTGGGGGCGGCGAGCTGCAGCGATGACGCTGGGGACTCTGGAAATTCAGCGCAGCCCGATGTGGAGGATGACGCTGGGCAGATGGAGTCCGACGTGGATGAGTCGGACGACGCCCAGGATGAGGCAGACGCGCCGCCTGAGGATGTGGACGAATCCCAGGACGTGGTGCAGCCCCCCGCAGACGTGGACGGTCCAGACGGCGACGAGCCCGACGCTGACGACCTGGATGTGGAAGAGGTGGACGTCGACGAGGCCGATGCTGAGTTGGACTTGCCCGACGATGTTCAAGAGCCCGAAGACGTCGAGGATGAGCCCGGGGACATTGACGAAGAGCCCGACGTTGAGCTGGACGTGCCCGAGGACGTTGAAGACGTCGAAGACGAGCCCGATGTGTCGCCGCCGCCGCCTTTGCCGACGGTGGAGTTGGTGGAGATCGGGGTCTTGGGGTCGCTCAAGGATGTTTGGGCGCAGAGTCCACAGCGCGTGTTTATTGCCGGGGATGTTCCTGCGCAGATCATCAACGGGCGCGTGCTTTATTGGCCGCCTGCCGGCGACGGCATCCAGCGCTCCAACGCGGTGACGGGCAGTCCCAACCGGGGCGTTGTGTATACAGCGGACCATCGTCCGGGGGCCATCGGGCGCTTTGATGCCGGTCAGTGGACCAGCACGCGCTTTGCGCGCGAGACCAACCACACGCACATCAGCATGCTTGAGGACGGCAGCCGGGATGTGGTGCTGGCCACTGGTGTGGATCGGGGGATTTCGTGGAACAGCCGGGCCAACGAGCGCCAGTCTGGGTGGCAGATTTTCTATGGGGATCGTTGTCCAGGGGAGCCCAGGGGGATGTTTGGCCCCGATTGCCCCATCGACAGCTCGTTTTTGACGGGCGGTGAGTTCAACCGAGACGCTTGGATTTCGGCGCAGGGCCAGATCTACCACCTTTATCTGACGGTTCAGGAAGACATCATCTACGAGCAGCGCCAAGGGACGGCCTACGACATCTTTGTGGCGGACGATGGCTCGGTCTTTACGGTGGGTCCAGACGGAGCGCTTCAGTGGAAGGTCGATGGGCAGTGGTCTCAGGCGGTGCACCTTGAGGGGCGGGACTTGCGCGCGGTGTGGGCCGCGTCGGGTCAGGAGGCCTGGGCGGTGGGCGACGGCGGCGTGGCGCTGTGGTTTGACGGTCAGAGCTGGCGAGCGCTGGAGACGGGCACCGAGGCCAACCTGCGTGGGGTCTTTGGTGTGGGCAGCCAGCGCTGGATTGTGGGGGATCAGGGCACGCTCTTGTGGAGCGGTCAGGACAACGATCAGGCACCCGCCGGTGAAGTGGTGGTGCCGCCGCCGCCGGATCAGGACCCAGCGGTGCGCGTGATGTCGTTGGTGGACGGGGCGGTCTTGTTGACCTGCACCGACGGCAACGAGCAGGTGGGCAGCCCGCTCAATCTGGTGGACGGGGCCCGCAATGACTTTGTGGACGGGTACTTTGATCCTGCCCCCGGTCAGCGGTTCTGGGTGGAGGTCTTTGGACCCAACGGCTGCATTGGTTTGAGCGATGGGGCGGTGACGGTGGACCTGGAGGTCAATGAGTTTCAGACGCTCTTGATCAGCGACGCGGTCAACTTTGGGCAGGATTACACCGTTTTGGACGATGATCTGACGCCGCCGCTGGAGTTTGATGGGGCGCGGGTGAGGGTGTTGAACTTTGCCCACGAGGCCGACGACCGCTACCAGAACGTGGACGTGTGCGTGAACGCCGAGACGGCGGTCGCCGCTGGTTTGGCTGGGACCCAGGTGTCTGAATACGCCGAGCTGCCTGCGCAGGACACGGGTTCGATCTTGCTGCGCGCCGCTTCTGAGCCAGCGTGTCAGGGCCAGCGGCTGGCGTTCGTGTCGGGCCTGGAGTTTGAGCCGGGCGGTGTGTACACGCTGGCGTTTATGGAGCGTGCAGGGTTGGAGGAGGGGCAGCTTGTCTTGGCCAGCTGCCTTGATGGTTTGGACGGCGCACCAGCCCGACCTTCGACCTGCCAGCGCCTGGAGCGTTTCTTCTATCCTTGAGCTTGTAGAATACGGCTTGTTTTTGATTGGTTTCGGTAGAGACGCTGTATTCGAAGTGTATGCGGATATTGTTTTGTGTTATTGATGGTGTTTTAGAATACGGCTGGCCTTCTTGCACAGGGCGACTTTCAACGTGAGTCAACAGTGCAAGGAGATACCGATGATGAACAAGACCGTGGTTTGGGCGATGGCGGCGCTGGCGGCAGCGCTGGGCTGGGTTTGCAACGGCCAGCAGCGTGCCGAGGCGTTTTGTGGCACCTACGTTTCGGGGGCTGAGGCCTCTTTGCTCAACAATGCCACGCAGGTGGCGCTGATGCGGCACGGCGACCACACCGTCCTGTCCATGCAAAACAACTATCGGGGACCGGCCCAAGACTTTGCCATGGTCATTCCCGTCCCGCTGGTCCTTCAGGCCGAGAACGTCCACACCCTGCCTGCCGGCGTCTTTGATCGACTTGACCGCCACACTGCCCCGCGCCTGGTCTCTTACCGGGAGGAGGACCCCTGTCTGCCCAATCGAGATCTTTACGGCAGCGCCGACGTTGAAGAAGATTCTTCCGGGTTTGAAGAGCCCGGCGACCCTGACCCTGTTGAGGTGGAAGCCCAGTTCAAGGTGGGTGAGTACGAGGTGGTTATCCTCAGCGCCACTGAGTCCAACGCCCTCCAGCAGTGGCTCACCGAGCAGGACTACAATATCCCTCAAGGCGCCCAGGCCCTCTTTGACGATTACATCAACCAGGGCATGTTCTTCTTTGTGGCCCGTGTGGTGTCTGGAGAGGTCGAGTTCGACGATGAGGGCAACGCGTTGCTCTCACCGCTGCGCTTTGATTACCACAGCCCCGACTTCAGCCTCCCCGTCCGTCTGGGCATGGTCAACGCCGATGGACCCCAGGACCTTGTTGTCTACATCATGGCCCAGGAGCGACATGAGGTCGCCAACCGCTCCAACGCCTTCATCCCCACCAATCTCACCGTCACCCACGACACCGCCCAGGAGTTTGGAGACTTCTACGAGGCGCTCTTTGCCCGCACATTGGCGCAGAACCCTGGCGCCGTCGTCACCGAATACGCCTGGATACTTCAGGGTTGCGATCCTTGTCCGGGCGGCACCTTCTTTGACCCGCAAGATTTCCTCACCCTTGGAGGCGACGTGGTCACTGGGTTGGAATTGTGGAACACCACGATCACGCGCCTGCATGCCCGTTACACTGCTGAAGATCTCAACACGGATTTGGTGTTTAGGGCAGCCCACAGTGTCATCGGGGGAGTCGGCACGCCCACTGTCGCTGGTGAACTCAGCACTGAGGTCCGCGCCAACGTCACCAATCTGTTTCAGGGCCGCTACGCCACACTCAGCTTCTGGGACGGTCCCACCCAGTGCAGTGACCCCGTCTGGGGACGCTGGGGCGGCGGTGGCAGCCGCTCGACCGCCCAAAGCCCCAACTCACGACGTCAGCCCCTGGCCTCATCGCCCACCGCTGAAGATCCCCGGCGTTGGCTGACCGACGACCAGAGGCCCGCCCCAATCGCCCCCCCAAACCAGGACACCTCACCCCAAGGGCCCACCACACCACTGAGCCCCTCGCCGCAGCCCAACATGGACCACTCCACCACTGGGGGAGGGTGTGCTGTTGCGCCGCTTCAACCATCCCAGTTGGGCGCTGCGGCGCTGCTCATGCTCGGGCTGCTGGCTCTACGCCGTCGCAAGCGCTGAGACCATGCCTGGGACTGTCCTGGGGGTTGAGGGGCTGCGCTCTTTCTGAACCTGTCGATCATTTCTGGCTCAAGATCTGGCGTCCAACGGTCGAATAGCACTTTCGACACTCACTGGATGCACATCGCGCCGCCTTGCCTGCAACATCACGGCGAGGGTCCTGGCGCTGGACGAGTCGGAGACAGGCACCATGACCCGAAAAACCCTCTGGGACACCCTCAACTCGGAGCTTAGCGTCAAGAACATTCGGGGGCTCATCTCGGGCGGCCCTGAAGCGGCTCGCCCCCGGAGCGTCGAAGACCAGCTTGACCGCCTCATCGCCCAGGCCGAGGCCGAAGCCGCCAAGCGCGGCGTGTCCACCGAGGTGATCCTGACCGAGATGGGGTTTGACATGGGGGCCGAACCCGATGAGGCCCCCCCCACCGTGATCGTCGAGGCAAGCGTTGCCGGTGACCCTGTCCAAGCTTTATGGAAGGCCGCGCTGCCGATGGAGCCAGAAGCGCTGGGTCCTTTTTTGGACAAGCTCACGGTGGGCTCTGCGGCCCTGGAGCGGCTCTTTTTCCTGGCGCCGACCTTCAAACAAGACCTCAGCGCCGCGTCTCAGGGGCGTTCCATGCCGCTTTGGCGCCGCGCGCTCAAGCAGGGCGTTGAGCCCCGCGTCCTCTTGGATGTCCTTCAGGCCGAGCCCTTCTTCCCGCCGCGCTCTGCTCGCGGCGGCGACTTTGTGGAGTTTCTGCTGGAGCAAGAGATCCTGCGCTACAAAGACTTTGCGCGCCTCAACCGCGAAGCGGCCGCTGGCGACACGCCGCTCTTGAACCTCCTGTCCTCGGGGCAGGGGGGGCTGGATGAGGTGGCGCTGGCCAGGTCGTTGGGGCAGTTTGTGGGGTTGCCCTTTGTGGCCGAGCCCGCCATTGCCCAGCAAGGCACGCTGCCTGGCGCCTATCCGATCGGCGCCGTGCGGCACTTTGGGTTGGTGCCGCTGCGCCAAAACGCAGGCACGGTGGTTGTGGCCACCGCGTATGCGCCGGGTCCCGTCGTCAAAGCGCAGCTCGAAACCATGATCGGCCTTGAGGTCGCCTTTGAGTTGACCACCCACACCGCTCTGGAGCATCTGCGCCAGGGTCACCTTGAGCAGTGGGCCGCCGAGCGCCCCGCCAGCACCAACGCCGAGCAGAGCATCGAGTTCGTCAACATCTCCCCCTTGCAAGACCTGCGCGACCGGGTGGGCTCGATCCCTGCCGTGGCGCTGGTCAGCCGGATCATCGAGGGGGCGGTGGATGCGCGCGCCACCGACATCCACATTGAGCCGATGGGCTCGCTGGGGCGCGTGCGCTACCGGATCGATGGCATCTGCCATGAAGCGCTGGAGTTGAACCCGGCGGTGTACGGCGAGGTGGTGGCGAGGCTCAAGATCTTAGCGGACATGGACATTACGGAGCGGCGCCGTCCTCAGGATGGGCACATCCGCACCGAGGTCCAGGACACGCCGCTGGACATGCGCGTGGCGACGGTGCCGGCGCGCGGCGGCGAGAAGGTCAGCATCCGCGTGGCCAACACGGGGCGCGTGAGCATTGATCTGAAGAAGCTGGGGATGGGGGCCGAGGATCTGGAGCGGGTGCAGGACGTGGCCACCAAGCCCTTTGGGATGGTTTTGGCCACCGGCCCCGTGGGGTCGGGCAAGACGACCACGCTCTATTCGTGCCTCAACGCCATCGATCGCTCGCGGCGCCACGTGATGAGCATCGAGGATCCGGTGGAGATCAACCTCGAAGGGGCCAATCAGGTCGAGGTCAACTACGCCATCGGGATGGACTTTGTGCAGGGTTTGCGGGCGCTGTTGCGCCAGGACCCGGACACCATCTTGATCGGCGAGATCCGTGATGAAGAGACGGCGCGGATCGCGGTTCGGGCCAGCATGACGGGGTTGATGGTTTTTAGCTCCCTGCACGCCAACACCGCGCCGGGCGCGATCGCCGCGCTGCAAAACTTTCACATCCCCGATCACCTGCTGGCCAACGCCCTCAAGGGCATCGTCGCCCAGCGTTTGCTGCGGCGCCTTTGCCCCCACTGCAAGGTCCCCCACACGATCACCGCCGCCGAGGCGGACATGTTGGGGTTGTCCAAGCAAGACAGGGACTTCAAGGCCATGCGCGGCACCGGCTGTCGGGCTTGCATGGGCACCGGCTACATCGGTCGGATTGGGGTCTTTGAGGTCTTTAGCGTGGATGAAGAGGCGCGCGACATGATCAGCGAAGGCGCCACCGAGCGGGCGCTGCGGCGCCACGCCATCTCCAAGGGCATGACCACCTTGCCGCAGGACGGGCTGCGCAAGATCCAGCAAGGTTTGACCTCGCTTGAAGAGTTTCACCGGGTGCTGCGCTTCTAGGACGCACTGGTCCATCGGCCACAGAGGTGCCGCCAGCCAGGGCGGCTTTGGCGCCCTTCTTGTAGCCCGCGCACACCCCAACTGAGTCATCGACACCCACAGACCACCATCAGGGAGGAGCCAAACCATGTCATCGATGTCGTCCGCCGGACTGAAGATGCAGTTAAAGAAGCACATCCAGGACAGCCAGACCCCGCCCGCTGCGGCGGAGGTCAAGGCCCCCAGTTTTACCGAGCGGGCCAGCAAGATGGAGGTGACCGCCTTCATCCGTGAGTTCAGCATTTTGTCCGGGGCGGAGTTTCCAATCCTGCGCTCGCTGCGCCTGATTGGCTCCAAGACCACCAACCAGCACCTGTCAGCCACCATTTTGAACATGGCCGCCAAGGTCGAAAGCGGCGCGCCGCTGTCCAAGGCCATGGGCGAAGCCCACTGGTACTTTGACGCTGTGGCGGTCAACATTGTGCACGCGGTGGAGAACAGCGGTCGCCTTCAGGAAGGGCTCAGCTACCTGGCCGATCTGATGGACCACGACCAGGACATCCGCGACCGCGTCACCCGCGCGTCGCTCTACCCGGTCGTGCTGGGTTTGCTGGCTGTTGCTGTGGTCGGTCTGCTCTTGCTCTTTGTGGTGCCCAACTTTGCCGAGTACATCACCGAGGCGGGCGGCAAGATCGAGGGGATGGCGGCGGTCGTCTTCAGTCTCTCTGAGGCGGTGCGCTTTCCGTTGACCATTCCGGCGGTGCTCTTGACCCTGGCGGGGGCCAGTTACGGGCTGGTCAGTTGGCGCAAGCGCGACGAGATCGCCTTTGACTCCTTCCTGGGTCGCATCCCCATCATTGGCCGCGTGATGACGCTGGCGTCGTTGACGCGCTTTGTGAACATGCTCCACATGCTCGTCTCCAACGGCATCGGCCTGCTTCAGGCGCTGGAGCTGGCCAAAGGGGCGCTGGGCAACGCCTACCTGCGCCAGGTCATCTTTGACATGCACGCCAGCGTCGAGCAGGGCAAGTCCATCTCTGAGCCGCTGCAGAACTACAGCCGCGTGCCTGACGTCTTTAAAGACATGGTGGGCATCGGCGAAGAGTCTGGGAAGCTGCCCGAGATGCTTGAATACCTCTCTCAGGTCATGCGCGAGGAGGTGGTCCGCACCACCGACCGCCTGACCATCCTCTTGCAGCCGTTGATGTTGGTCTTTATGGGCTTCATCATCCTGACGACCTTCGTGGCCTTCTTCTACCCCTACTTCGAGACCCTCTCGACGCTCTCCTCCATCAAGTGAGGCGATCACGTCTGGGCACACGCCGAGTGTGCCCATCTTTCAGCAACCACCCTAAAAAAGGCACGGCGGCCACCATTGGCCACCGTGCCTTTTTTGGTGGACGGCCCTCAACGGAACATCCTCAAGTCCCCGTCGTGGGACTGTGCAGGACTGGCGAGACAGAGCTTGCGGCGGTCCTTTGGAATAGATGACCTTTTAAGGGGCTGCGGCTGTGCTTTGATGTCGTGGCAAGCGGCTCAAGAGAGGTGGGGGGGAGGGCCGGGCTCATACCACAATGCAGACAAAGTCAGTCGGACGTCTGCACTTTGGCATCAGTGTGTCTTCTTAAAGAAGGCGCCGTTGCGCTCAATGGGAAGCTGGGGCACACAGCGCCGCAGCCCATCGTCCCACACCATGCCTTTCTGGCCATGACAAGCCCGCTCCCGCACCACGCAGCGACCGCTGGCCGCCACCCACACCAGCCCAGCGTTGCACTCGGCCCCTCGGACCGCGCACCGCTCCTGCCTGGGCAGCCACGTCATCCCGGCCCCACACTCCGCTCCGCCAACCGCGCACCGCCCCTTGGACGGCACCCAGGTCATGCCCGGCCTGCACTCCGAGCCTCGCGCCACACAAGCGCGCCGATGGTGCACGTAACGCTGCCCGTCAGGACACGCCGGCACCGGCGCACAGCGCTTCAAGTCTTCGGTCACCCCCGCCGGACACGCCGACTTTGCCACACACCGCCCCTGCAAAATCGCCTCTGTCACCGCGCACCCCAGGGGCTCACCCACAGGCGCCGCAGCGACAGGCGCTACGGCCACAGGCACCACCACAGCAGGCTTGGGCGGTGCAGTGGGCACCACAGGGGCAGATGACGCATCGCCAACGGCCACCACAGTCTTGGGCTGAGGCGCGCTGCCGCCCCCGGCGCTCGTTGCGGGTGGAGAGGGTGGCAATGATGGCAGCGGCGCCGCAGCGACGGGGGAGGTGATTGAGGGGAGAACGGTGGGCACGGTGGGGGCGGTGGGGGCGACGGCAGGCGCCAAACCCGCAGGCTGCACCGCATTTGGCACCCACGCAGCCTCTTTGGCCGCCTTGGACCCAACGGCCTGAGCCTTTGCCGATCCCCGCTCACCCAAAGAGGCCTCCAAACCCCCCACAGGCTCCAAAACCGCCGCCTTCGAGCCCTCCTGACCCATCGCAGACCCACAAGGGCGCCCCTGCAACTGCCGAACTCTGGCCTCAAGCGCGCTTGTCTTGCGCCTCAGCGCGTCGTTCTGCGCCTCAAGCGCGCGCCGCTCCTCATCCACCTGGTCAAAGGCCTCAAGCTGCGACTGCCCACACCCCAAAGAGGTGCCCCCCACCAAGAGCGCCAGGCCGATTACAGTGCCCCTGGCGCGATGTCGATGTCCGTTTGGAACGAGCTTCATGCCGTGCTCCCATCTAAATCCAAGGCTCGCCCAGGCGCAACCCGCGCCCGCGCGTCAGGCACAGGGGCCCGGACTTCAAATTCGACTCAGAGACACAACCCCATGAATCAACCCGGGAGGAAACACATCATGAGACACAACCGCTGGCTCCTCGCGGCGATCGCCGGCGCCACCTTATGGACCGTTGGCTGCGGCTCCGACTCCATCGACACGATCAACAAGATCAACGCCGAGCGCCAACAGCTGCGCTCGCGCTACGTCGACCTCCAAAAGCAAAAAGAGGCCCTCAAAGTCCGCGTCTCAACCCTCGAAACCGAGGCCCAAACTCACCAAAGCACCCTCGACGAGCACACCGCCGCCGCCGCCGACCTCCAAACCCAGCTCAAAGCCCTCCAAAACCAACTCAAAGACAAAGACAAAGCCCTGACCGAAGCCAACGCCGCCATCACCGAACACCAGGAAGCCGCCAAGGCCCAATCCGAAGCCCTCGAAGCCCTCAAAACCGCCCTGGCCGAGACCACCGCCAACCCAATCCCCACCCCAACCCCCCCGCAAGCCGCCGCCACCGACGGCCTCCAGCAAAAGCTCGACGCCCAGGTCGCCGCCAACGCCACCCTGCGCGAACAACTCACCCACCACAGCGCCACCTGCAAAGAAACCCAAACCAGCCTCGAGCGCCGCATCTCCGAACTCACCACCGCCCGAGACCGCGCCGTGCGCGATCTGGCAGCCGCCCAGGCCTCACCCCCCACCTCACCCCACCCCACCGACAACGCCGCCCTCCTCAAACACGTCCAGGAAATCTCCAAACAAGCCGCCGCCCTCCAAACCCACCTCCTCCAGAGCGAGTGATGACGGTGATGCCTTCGTCGCCTCGGGTTTGACGTCGATTGGACCGCTCCAAGGGGTCTAGCCGCAGGCCGTTGGCCGTGCGACTGAGAGTCTCTTGACAGAGACTCCAAGC
>CAKZKQ010000603.1 GCA_937123825.1 uncultured Pseudomonadota bacterium | reverse complement strand
CCGCCGCTGGAGGCGCCGCGACCATCCGGAGTGTTGGGACCTGGGAACTTCAAGATGGGCTCTTGGCTGATGGTGGGATTGCCGCCGATTGTGGTTGAGCGCAGCACCAGGTGCTCGGTATCTCCCGATTCGGCATCTTCTTCCTCCACGGCAAACGTAAACCAGGCCCTGTTTCTATCGGCCTCAAAATGCACATAGTCCACGCGCAGGCCACGCTCAAAGTCTGTGGGCAAAACCACATCCTGCGGGCCGACCTCAAGTCCCCTGATGGTGATGACGCGCAGGGCATGCTCTAGGTCGATGCCCACCAACCAGAAGCCGCTTTGCCCCACATCAAGGGTTTTGATACTCCTAAAGTCTCGGCCCAACTCGACACTCTCAAAACCTCTGTTGGCCCCATCATCATTGATGGTGGCAACGATGATGCGAGTGTCTTGTGTGCGGGTCACCACCCAGGTTTCATCGATGTGGTCACGGTGCAGCGCGGCATGATCTCCGATGGGAACTTGACCAAGATCTCCTATGGAGTGAATGGGGCGACCATCGATGTCCAAGACCAAGAGCTTGAGCGTCCGGGGATCTCCTGAGCCCTCAAAGAAGAGGATGGCCACCTCGGTGCCGTCTTCGTTTGAGGCCGTCTCAACGATCCTGAAAAAGTTCTGTGTCGTTGCGACCTCAAAAGCGCGCACATCAGAACCGCAGCACAGCTCATCGACCTGGCCATCGCAGTTGTTGTCCTGCTCATCACACAGCGTCTCCGTACCGGCTTCAAAGACCGCTGCGGCTGCCTGAGCATTCTGCGCGTACTGATCTGGCGAGCACTCCAGGAGCACGCCGCCCTCACAGACCGACAGTGACCCAGCACACACCCCCTGGGACAGGCCGCAGGCCGTGGCCACAAGGTCGCTGTCTTCCTCATCGGTGTCGCCGTCGCAGTCGTTGTCTTGCCCGTCGCAAACCTCCTCGGGGACAGGGCCGCAGCCGCCGCAGGCGTTCAGGAGGCCCTCATCGGCCTGGCCATTGCAGTCGTTGTCGATGCCGTCACAGATCTCCGGGCCGACCTCAAGGTCATCGTCCTCGGTGTCCACCAGGCCGTCACAGTCGTTGTCTTGACCGTCACAGACTTCATCGCCGTTGGGCTCACACTCACAGCCGTCGCCGCCTGTGCCGAGGTCTTCGTTGACGTCCACCAACCCAGGGGCGCAGGCCAGCTCGCAGGCTCCAGCCACACAGGCCGCCTCGGCACCGTCTTCAGCGGTACAGGGCTCCACGTCATCGTCCATGACATCGACCAGGCCGTCGCAGTCGTTGTCGATGCCGTCACAGACCTCGGGGCCATCGGGGACACACTCACAGCCGTCGCCGTTGGGGTCGTTGATGTCGCTGTTGACGTCCACAAAGCCATCGAGGCAGCGGTAGGTGCACTGCCCCTCCAGGCACTGGATGCCTTCGGCATTGTCGGTGCCTGGGCAACCGCCGCAGCCGCCGCAGAACTCAAGCTCGATGCGCGGATTGACGCAGTCGCGCCCGCAGGCAATCTCGTCGGTGTCACACTGCGGAGGCTGGCAAAGCTCAAAGAGACAAATCTCATCGGCAGCGCACTCATCGTCGCGCACGCACTCTTCAAAGAGGTTGTCCGTATCGGTGCACCCCGGCACCATGGCGACGATGGCCATCAAGACCCCGCACAGCCACAATAAGGGGGCTGTGATTGGGTCACACTGGGTTGTCTTCATTGCTCTTTAATCTCTCCACGCCTGTGGTGTCTTTGCCCTCTGTGTGCATCTGGGACCATGCGCGATGGGGCTTTGTCGTCGTTGTTGATAAGACTATTCAAAGACAAGGTTGAACTCAAGGCCAAGGTGACCTGCCCCGAGCACAGGGGTCAAAATGACGTCACCGGCGCGCTGCGGAGGGTCTGGGGCAAGCACTGCGGTGTTGTCGGGGCTCTCCAGGAAGTAGAAGCCCACAGCCCCCAGCGCCAGCACAGCCGACCCGACAAAGAGGCCGGTGCGTATCGACCCTAGATCATCGGCCTCGCTGCGCAGCTCATGGATCTGGGGCGAGGAGCGACATGAAGTGTTGGCGATACACTGGGTCAGCTCATCGCGCTTGGAGGCTGTCATCCATTCCAGCGCGACTCCGCCCACCAATGCCCCCGCAGCCAGCGTGCTGAAGGTCCACGTCAGGGGGTAACTGCCATCGCTGCCAGCCCACTGGATGTACTCATCAACCGAGCGATAGATGTTGTCATCGCTGGCAAAAGACAGCGGGGCCGAGGCAGTGGGCTTTTGCAGGTGCAGGGTGTGGATGGCCTTGTCGATGTCCCAGGCGCTGGCCTGGTCGAGCAAGATGCGCACCGAGCAGACCCTGACCGAGGTAGCCACATGGACCCGGTCAAGCTGGAGGATCATGCGCCGCTGCTCATCCTCAAAGACGCCAGCCAACACTACGTCCGTGGCCCCCAGAGAGCGCCCCAGAGCGCTGGCATGGAAGACTGCGTCCGCAACACCGTCTGGCCCCTGAGAGAGAGTTAAGGTGGCCCCTGCGCTGGTCAACGCCAATTGGCGCACCAGGACGCCATCAAGCTCAATGGTCTCATGTCCGTCGGTGGTCACCTTGCGGGGAGGCGTCATGGGCAGCCCATCGCAGCGCAGCCCGATGTGGTAGGTCGCCCCGCGCGCCACCGCCACTCCGCCGCCTCTGCCGTCTCCATAATCGAGGCCATTGACAAAGAGGCGGCAGTCCTGAGCCGTTCCCTGGCTGAGGCGAAAGGTCAAGCTGGCCTTTTGACCCACCATCTCTTGCTGGGCTTGTGAGAAGGCTTCCACCACGTCTGGGGACCACTGCTGGGTGTCCACAACCGCTGTGGGGAAGCGGCGCGCGGCGGCGCCCATCAAGGCCGTGAGCCTGACGCTGCTGGGGTCTTCCGCCGCCAGGCCCTGCCACAAGAGCAAATGGGCATCGAGCAGCATCTGTGCGTGGGATGGAGAAGTGCTGATGGCAGGCAGCAGCTCGTCGGCCTCTCCCAGGAGGCTTTCGAGGGGGTTGATGGCCGCCTCGGCGCCCGTCATCAAAAACCGCTCTTTGGCCGCAGGGACCACCTGACCAATGCGCTCAAGGGTCTGGGGCGATATGCTCAGCACCCAGGCCCCCTCCACCGCCTCGGCGCTTTGAGCCCCGTCAAGCACCTGACCGCTCCAAAGCCGCTGCAATGACAGGCCAAGCTCCCTCATCCGAGGCGTCACCAGCGGCTGAGCGCGGCCAGCAGGTGGTTGGTAACGCGCCGCCACCAACACAGTCTTGTCAGCTTGGGCGTGTGCCAGCTGCGCCGCCAAAAGCACGGCACCAAAGACCACACACACCGATAGAAATGCTCCCAAAGACCGCCGCTGCCGAACACCATTCATGGTTGCTTAACCCACGCCATCAATATCCCAAAACCATACTGAGCACCGCTCAAAACAGGCCTGTAGGAACGGCTCTCACTGCCCACAACCCGTCTACTCTTGAGCGCTTCAGGGCGCTTTATGGTGTCGGCGTCTCTGAAACGGGAGGCACATAGCCACGGTTCCAATGCGAAACCGAAGAAGGGATGGGCTTATAAGGAAGCTGTACACCCACAACCTCCCCATACCACGGAAACGACCAGATTCCGCCGCGGCTCACCACATCTGTGCCACCGCGGCCATCAAACCAGGGCAACTGCTCTTGTGGCCTTTCGATGGTGATGGAGTCCACAAGTTCCCCCGTCTCCAAAGACATCACGACCCCAATCCGCTCATCCTCGACACCGTAACCTTCTTCTGAGCGCCTGACATAAGACAGAAGCACAGTGTCAGCGGCCAAAAATTCGGTGTGCTCCACACTCGACACGTGACCAGACACAGGCTCTAGTTCTTGTACAGACATAGAAAAGTCACTCGACAACTTGAAGACCGAAAATCGGGTCACCCTTTGCCCTTCATCATCAACGTCGTAGCGATACAAGATTTGGTATATGCCTTCCTCTGTGAAAAATAGTCTGGTGCTACCATCAAAGTCAGGCCCTATGATGGGCAAGACAAAATCCGGCTGAGCCTCAAAGGAGCGCCTGAACTCAAGGTGACACTCTCTGGCGCCGCCAAGCTCTTCGCTCCTTTCACACACATCAATTAAAAAGTATCCGTTCCAAACGTTGGCGTTGAACCAGAAATCGACGCCCATCTCGCTGTAGCGCCCCAGAAGTTCAACCCCTTGGCACTTGGTCAGCTTGAAGAACATCATATCAAACTTCGGCTCACCCCCTTCAACCTGAGGCTCAACCCGAAAGAACACATTGAAAACAAACGTGTCTCGACCCACTCGCTTCAGCGGAGAGAGTTGGACCGTGGTTTGGCCTTCTTTGTGAGAAGGAAACCCAAGGTCTTCGACAGACAGCGACCATGCGCGTTGCTTGGAGCCAACATCCCAGGCCTCGAAGAACCTGTCGTTGTAGGAACGCACCATAAAACCGTCGTCAGTCAAAATGGATGGATTGCGCCATGAGTCGATGATGTCCTCATCCCGCACACGGCCAAAAGATCCCTCCTCTGGCCCCACCATCACTGCTGATTCGGAGTATTGATCGCTTACGGCGATGAAATACTTATCGCCAGCGACCTGGACATCGTAATAGTGGGCGTTGTTGATATCCAAAGGAGGACGCTGACAACCAAGCCGCTGCCCTGTTTCCACGTCCAAACGGGCCACAACCCCCAACTCATTCAAGAGCTGATGAGGCGAAAACGAGGGCGAAAGCACCACAACTTCCTCTTTAAACTGCCCATCCCGTTCATAACCCAGCAAACCGCCCACCTCAGGAGAATTCTCAGGCTCATAGAGGGGTTGGACTTCCCCGTTTTCTGGGCAAACATCTGCGCTGACCCTCCAGATCTCACGCATATGCGTCTGCTCCGGTTCAGGCTCAGCCAACGGGCGCTCTTCACGAACCAAAACCTCCATGCCATCGGCACACCACGGGTTGGGCATGACAGCTGGTGGGGTGTATGGCCACACCACAGGCCTCAATCCCGTTTGGGTCGGCACCCCTTGCGGAGATAACTCATCCGTTGGCACCAACGTGAGGTCTTGAGGTTCATCTCCGACCTCTTCTCCCACATCCAGGTCAGCGTCTTCGACATGTTCGTCCTCGACACCGACATCCACAGACTCTTCGTCTCTTCCTGAGCCACCACAAGCGCACACGCCACTCAAGCAAAAGGCCAACAACAACACAGCATGCTTCATCGGTGACATTTGACCTCCGTAGGCTCAGCCCAAGGGTTATAACCATTCAGGTCCACAGTCTCACGGCACGGAGACTGGTTGGAACCGCTCCAAAACCTCTCACAGTCACACACTACACCGAGGACTTATCGGGCCCACCACGCGTCAGTTGCGTAAAAAGTGCTCTGTCTTCAATTTTTTAGAGTTCAAGCTTGATTAACGCTGTTCTGAAGGGGGTCGCCACAGTGCTCGGGTTGAGCTTTATTTCAACCCAAGAGCAGAGGAGCCGGTCAGTTCCAGCTTCGGAGCACCTCCAGGTGAGCGTTTCATATCCGTGATGGTGCAGATTGCATTGATGTGGGAGCCATCAGCCACTCAAAGGTCATCGGAGCACGTGAGAGAAACGAAATGACACGAAAATACACGAATTGACACGAAAATACCCCAGACAAAACGTAATAACCATATCAACAGCAAGACCGACAGCCACGGCATGGAGCGACATTACCCCTCGGAATGACACGAAAATACACGAATTGACACAAAAACAACCGGCCCCATGGCACGTTATGTAACCTAACGATATCTGCTGTTATCGAAGAGGGGCTTTAACCCAGAAAACTCTTGGGTAGCGCCTCGTTTGGCGTTGATGACAAACATGGCTCGATGGGCACGCTTTATCCTCTCTCCTACCCTGCAAAAATCGGATTGGTGGGCTCAAGCTTTCGAACAAGGATGTCGCGCTCGAAGAGAAAGCGGATTGGTTATTCTTGAGTGGCGCTGAAGAAACAGTGCGCTTCGACAACCGCTCCATCGTTGGTGCTGTCTGTCCAACTCCAGCCGTTTGGCTCAAGGATTTTCAACGCGGGCTGTGGGCAGTTCTTGGGGTCACAAACAAAGGGCATTGAGCACAACACCATGTCCTCAAGCTCGCCCGACAAGGCCCCTCGCTTTGAACATCATTGTTGGCCCTTCGAACAACCACTGAAAAACCACCAAGCACCGCCTGTCAGATTTTCAAAGCTCGACACCGACGCATCGCCTTTCATCCCCCCAAACACCCTGAACATCTTAGACATCCAAGATGTTTTGGACATCTTGGATGTTTCGAACACCTCAGACATTCAGGATGTTTCAAGCATCTAAGACACTACAAACATCTAAGACATCTGAGACATCTTGAATGTCCAAGACATTTGAGACATCCTAGATGCTTGAAACATCCCAAACATCTAGCCATTGGCCCCGTATTGGAGGGGTTCCACCCTCTATCTTCCCCTGTCAAAAGTCAGCACTCAGCGAAGCCAAACGCCGTCAATAACCGGCTGTAAATAGGACAAATGTCCGGTTTACGGTTGGCTCATCCCCGATGAAGAGGGAGTAACCGGGGGTTAAACCCCGGTAGGATTGAGTGCACAAAGGCCTTGTGAGTGGGATAGAAGTCTCCTTTATGGCTCAAAGGGGTCAATAATCAAGGCAACGCAAGACCTCACGACACCATGCATCCCGTTTCTGGCCGTCAACGATGTGCTCAAGCTCATCCAGCGCAGCTTCGATTTGAGCGCGAGTGTGCGGAAACTTCATGTGGGTGCGTTTGAGGCGTTCGCGGGTGAGGTTTGCCAGTTGTTCTCCGCCTTTCTCGATGACCTGGTTGGGGCTGTGGGAAGAAATTTCAGGTTCCCAGACAGAGGCGTCTACGGGGTTATGGACAGGGGGAAGCATGAAGCTCCGGCTTGAAGGGATGGTTTGGGTTCCAAGAGCAAAGGTCATGGGGCAAACACCCTGTTCAATGGCTTGGAGGTCTTGGTTGGTGAAGAAGACGGTTGGCTTGCGGCCTTGTTGGATTTCACTCAAGAGGACGGCGAAGAGCCCAGCAGGGGAAACGACCTTGCCTTGATGACGGCGACGCAGAAGCCAGCCAAGCGCACAGACCAGGTGGTCGAGCTGCGCAGCGTCAATGGTGCGATGTGCCGGAGCCTTGGTTTTGCCAAAGAACTCGGTCCACAGCGCCATGAAGGTTACGACGTGGGCCGGCGCTTTGGCTGGAGCATGATGGCCTTTGGCAAGAGAAGATTTCTTCAAAGCAGCAGCCTCCGGGCAATGAGTGGGACTCATCTGAGATCTATGTGCTGCTGCTCTGTATGTTACTTTTTTCTTTAAATGATCTTTCTTTAGCGGGGCCTTCGACACCGTATTCATCGAATTCAATGGGGTGGTCGATGGGACATTGATGTCCTTAACTTCGCTGGCCTTTGGGACATTTATGTCCTTTGGGCTCGATGGGGCTTTGGGAGCCGATTGGGTCTCTTGGGAAACCTTGGCCTGGGACAGAGCTGGTGCTTTTACGTCAGGGTGTTTTGGGTAGCGTGGGGTGTGGTCGTAGGGAAAGGCAGGGACGTTGTTGGGAGAAGGGATTTGGGTTTGGCGCTGCAACGCCTGAGAAGTGGAGTGCTCTGTGGGCGGGGCGAGTGTGAAGCGGTAGGTGCCTCTGCCCAGGCGTTGGACGCAAAGCAAGGGGAGCTGACCTTTGAGGCCAGCGTTGAGGATTCGGGTCAGTTGTCGGCGTTTGCAGGCGAGGTGTGCGCAGAGTTCTTTGAAAGTGACCACCCAATTATCGCGGTGCCAACCCACGGTCATTCGAGT
>CAKZKQ010000602.1 GCA_937123825.1 uncultured Pseudomonadota bacterium | reverse complement strand
AAGACCAGCCTGGGTCAGTCGATCGCTGACGCTGTGGAGCGCCCGATGGTGCGCATTGCGCTTGGCGGTGTGCGCGACGAGGCCGAGATTCGGGGTCACCGGCGCACCTATGTGGGCGCGATGCCGGGGCGCTTGATCAACGCGCTGCGCAAGATCAAGGTCAAGAACCCGGTCATCCTGCTCGACGAGATCGACAAGCTCGGTGTGGGCTGGATGGGGTCGCCGGAGGCGGCGCTGCTGGAGGTCCTGGACCCCGAGCAGAACAAAAACTTCCAGGATCACTACCTGGAGCTGCCCTTTGACCTGTCCGAGGCGATGTTCATCTGCACGGCCAACGACCTGCAGAACCTCTCGGCGCCGCTGCGCGACCGTTTGGAGATCATCCGCATTGAGGGCTACACGGCCAACGAGAAGGCGCAGATCGCGCGCCGTCACCTGCTGCCGCGCCGCCTGGAGGAGTACGCCATTCCCGAGGTGTCGCTGGAGTTGACCGACGTGGCGCTCGACAGCGTCATCCGAGACTACACCCGCGAGGCGGGCGTGCGTCAGCTTGACCGGGAGTTGACCCGGATTTGTCGGGCGATGGCGCTTGAGGTGGCGCGTGGGGGAGAGCGAGCCCACATGGTGATTGACGTCGAGGACGTGTCGCGCTTCCTTGGCAAGGCCAAGTTCTTCAACGAGGTGGCCGATCGCACGGCGTCTCCGGGCGTGGCGACGGGTCTGGCGTGGACCCCGGTGGGGGGTGACATCCTCTTTATCGAGACGTCGATGATGCCGGGCAAGGGCCAGCTTCAGATCACGGGCCAGCTTGGCGATGTGATGAAGGAGTCGGCCAGGGCGGCGCTGACCTACCTGCGCAGCCACGCCGATGAGTTGGAGCTGGAGCCCTCGTTCCTGGAGAACCTCGACCTGCACATCCACGTGCCGGCCGGTGCGATCCCCAAAGACGGTCCGTCTGCGGGCGTGACCATCTTTACGGCGCTGGCGTCTTTGCTCAGTGGTCGCCGGGTGCGTCCTGACACGGCCATGACCGGTGAGTGCACATTGAGGGGTCGCGTCCTGCCTGTGGGCGGGATCAAGGCCAAGGTGCTGGCGGCGCACCGCGCGGGGTTGACCCGTGTCTTGCTGCCCAAGCGCAACCAGCGCGACATCGACGATGTGCCGGCTGAAGTGCGCCAGGAGATGGAGTTCTTCTTCATCGACAGCATGGACGAAGCGCTGCGTCTGGCCCTTGAGTCGGGCTCCAGCGCGCTGCCCGCCGCTGGCGCGGGCGCTGAAACCAACACGGCCACCGCCGACGCCGACATGTTGACCTGACGGCCCCTGGAGCTCTTGAAGGCTTGGAGCGTCAAAACCAAGCCTCCAAGAGGTCCTTGTCGGCGGTGAGGGCGCCTTGTCTCTTGCCGCCGCTGCCAAAGGCACCCAAGAGGCCTTTGGTAGCAGTGGCCTGAATGTTTCACGTGAATAATGGGTCTGGTTTAAACGCAAAACGGCCGCTGGGGACCATCCCAGCGGCCGTTTTGCGTGTGATTTGAGGTCTGCTGGGCGCTTTGCCTCAGCAATCGACCTCAACACCCAGGCTCGTTACTCACCGCGCTCGCCCTCGGGGCGCTCTTCACGGGGAGGGCGTTCGTCTTCGCCGCGCTCGGGGCGCTCGTCATCGGTGCAGGCTTCGGCCACGCAGTGGCGCATCAGGCGAGCGCCGCGTTCGGTGCAGGCTTCGCGGTCGTCGGTGTCTTCGGCGCACTGGACCACAAAGCCGCGCACGCGCTCGGCGCAGGACATCTGGCAGCTCATCTCACCATCTTGATCGGGGGCTTCGCAGTGTTCGGCCATGCACTGGCGAGTGAACTCCTGGGCGCGCTCGACACAGGCTTCGCGGTCTTCAGTGCGCTCAAAGCAGACCTCGGCCAGGGCGCGGCCGCGCTGGATGCAGCCGTATTGGCAGGTCTCTTCGCGGTCGGCCTCTTCTTCACAGTGGTTGCTCGCGCAGCGCTCCAGGACACGGCGAGCGACTCCTGCGCAACGTCGCGGTGTGCTGTCTTCAAGGGCGTTGCAACGTCGGAACGCTGTGCGGGCGACCTCTTCGCAGCGGTCCTCGCAGGCGCCCGGCTCGGGGCGCTCACCTTGCTCACCGTCGCGCTCGGGAGGGGCCGGGCGCTCTTCGTCGCGCTCCGGCGGGGCAGGGCGCTCGTCGTCGCCTTCGTCCTCTTGCGCTTCTTCGTCGCGCTGGGGACGCTCCTGGTCGGCGTCTTCGTCGGCGCGGCTGGCGCTCTCAATGGATTCCAACTCGGTGTCAGCCTCGTCGCTGACGCAGCCCACCGCCAGTCCGCAGGTCAGGACGGCCACGCCAAGACAAAGAAAGAAGCGGGCGTTGATGTTCAGTGCGTTGCGCATGATGTTGGTCCTCCAAAGCGTCTGATGGGTCTTGCGGGCGCACCGGTTTTGTAAGCCTTGGAGCACCCCCCCTTTGGCCTTTTCTTTAAACCGTGCCCAGTGTGTTGTGTGTCGGTGTGTCCTGTTGACGTTTTGAAATTAGCTCGAAAAAGCACTCTCCGGGAGATGTCCAAAAAGACACCCCTCCAGGGTGACCCCAAAGTGCACCCCCAAAACCTGTCCCCTTGTGCTGGTTTGGCCTTGGCTCTTCGATGCCGGTTTTTACGGTGTCAGTGGGCGGTTTGGCGTGTGTTTGAAGTGGTGGTGAGAGGGCGACGACATCCTGAAAAGGATCGCCTGATTGACCGAAAAAGTCTGAAAAGAGGCGCTTTTAATACTTTTGTGGGGTTGCCTTTTGCTTTTCCAATGAAGACTTCAGTGGCCCGATCGCTTTTGAAAACACGCTTGGTGCGCAAGCATTGCAGCGTTCAAAAGCACTTAAAATCCCGCGCGATTGTCACCAGATGGTCTGGACATTGCCTTGTGAGGTCCCCCAATGGAACCGGGCGAATTGCAACATTTTCACACCCACGGCTACGTGGTGCTCTCTGGGCGCGTGCCAGAGTCGCTGTGCCAGGCTGTGCTCCGGGAGAGCTGGGAGCGGCTCGAAGCGCACGGGATCATGCGCAATCAGCCCAAATCCTGGGCCGGGCTCAATAAAATGGGCTTCACCGAGCTTTATGCGCTGCCGTCCATGTGGCGGATGCGACAGGTGCCCGAGGTCTATCAGGCCTTTGCCACGCTCCTTGAGCGCTCCGATCTGTGGGTCAGCGTCGATCGCATGGGACTAAAACGCCCCGGATACTGGCTCAAACGGGGTCAGCGCGTCTCTTTTCCCGGCAAGGACCACACCGACGTCCATACCGATGTCAACCTCTGGCATCCACCCACGGAGTTGCGCCTGCAAGGGCTGGTCGCGCTTGAAGACACCGACGTGGATCAAGGCGGCTTTGCCTGCATCCCCGGTTTCCACCACACTTTCAGGCAGTGGACACAGGACAACCTCGATGCGCGCCGTCCCGCCAGGCAAACCTTTGTGCGCTTTCGGGACAAGGCGCTGATCGAGTCGTCCATGACCCCGATCCCCATGAAGAAAGGCGACCTGTTGATCTGGAACGCGCTGCTGCCCCACACCAACACCAGCAACCAGACCGACCGCTGGCGAGCCTGCCAATACGTCACCTTCTTCCCCGCCCACGGCGAACACCGCCAGATGCAGGAGCAAGCCCGCTACGCATGGTCCACCGGACGGCCACCGTCGCACTTCCCCGGCGGCAAGGCCCGCTTCAAAGACCTGCCCACGCACGATCGCAAAGATGGCTACGTGCCCACAGAGCTCTCGCAGCTTGGCAAGCGGCTTCTGGGCATCGAAGCGTGGAGCGCACCGAAAAAACACGGCGCGATGGACTGAAAAGGGGTCTTGAAAGCCCAAACCGCGCTCAAACGCCCCAATTTGGGGCGGAGCGCAGTGTTCAAAGAGGCTCACCAAGGTGTCGGTGGGCCTCTTTGGCTTTTTTAGCGCGTCAGCGGCTTGTATTTGATGCGGCGCGGCTGGTCGGCGTCGGTGCCCAGACGGCGCTTGCGGTCGCGCTCGTACTCGGCGTAGTTGCCCGTGAACCACTCCACGTGGCTGTCGCCTTCAAAGGCCAAAATGTGGGTGGCGATCCGATCCAGGAACCAGCGATCATGGCTGATGATGACCGCGCAGCCCGGGAAACTCTCCAGCGAGTCCTCCAAAGCGCGCAGCGTGCCAACATCCAGGTCGTTGGTCGGCTCATCAAGGAGGATGACGTTGCCGTTGGAGAGCAGGACCTTGGCCAGGTAAACGCGGTTGCGCTCACCACCCGAGAGCGTGCCCACAGACTGCTGCTGGCTCTTGCCCTTGAAACCAAAGGCCGACACGTAAGCGCGCGAGTTGATGTCGCGACCCCCCACGGTCAACACGTCCTGGTTCTGTGAAATGTTCTCCCAAACGCTCTTCTTATCGTCCAACTCATCGCGGAACTGGTCCGCGCTGGCCACATGCACCGTCTCACCGATCTTCATGTTGCCCGAGTCAGGCCCTTCCGTGCCCGTAATCATGCGGAAGAGGGTGGTCTTACCGGCGCCGTTGGCCCCAATCACACCCACAATCCCACCGCGCGGCAGGTTGAAGCTCAAGTCGTCGATCAACAACCGATCCCCATAACCCTTGGAGATGCCCTCGGCCTCGACCACCGTGTCGCCCAGGCGCGGCCCCGGCGGAATAATGATCTCGGTGCGGCTGCTCTTGTCGTCGGCGCTCTGCAAAAGGGCCTCGTACTCACGCAAACGCGCATCCGAACGCGCGCGGCGATCGTTGCGGTTCATCCGCACCCAGGCCAACTCGCTGGCCAACGCCTTGAGCCGCTTGGAGTTCTTCTCTTCCTTCATCAAACGCTGGTGCTTCTGCACCAACCAAGACGAATAGTTGCCCTCAAAAGGCAGACCCTTGCTGTTCTCCAGCTCCAGAATCCAACCCGTGACGTTGTCCAGGAAGTAACGGTCGTGGGTGACGATGATCACCGTCCCCTCATAATCCCGCAGCGCCCGCTCCAACCAGGCCACCGTCTCGGCGTCCAGGTGGTTGGTCGGCTCATCCAACAAGAGCAGGTCAGGCTTGGAGAGCAAGAGCTTGCACAGCGCCACGCGGCGGCGCTCACCACCCGAAAGCAGCGACACATCCGCGTCACCCGCCGGCACGCGCAGCGCGTCCATGGCGATCTCCACCGTCCGCTCCAAATCCCAGCCGTTGACCGCGTCGATCTTCATCTGCAGGTCGCCCTGCTCCTCGATCAGATCGTTCATCCCCTCAGGGGTCAACTCCGGGTCCGCAAACGCCTCGTTGATCTCCTCGAAGCGATCCAGCAAACGCTTGGTCTCGCCCATCCCCAACTCAATGTTGCCCTTGACGTCCAAAGACTCATCAAGCTTGGGCTCCTGGGGCAAATAACCCACCGTCGCGTCCGGGTCGATCCATGTCTCCCCGTCAATGTCCTGGTCCAACCCAGCCATGATCCGCAGCAACGTCGATTTACCAGCGCCGTTGGGACCAATCACGCCGATCTTCGCACCCGGAAAAAACGACAGCCAGATGCCATCAAGGATCTTGCGCCCATCACCCGTGACCTTGCGCAGCCCCTGCATCTGATAAATGTATTGCTGACCCATGCCTTTCTCTTCTCCCCAGCCAAACGCACCCACAAAACCCCGGCGCGCCTAACATCACTCTCTCTACCGAGGCACCGACGACCGCCGCCACCACCCCCTCTCTGTCTCACTCATCTCAATCCCCCCACTCCCTACCACATTGTTGGCTCTCTCGCTATGCGAGAGAGCAGTTCGGTCGCCGCGCTTCGCTTGGCTTCCTTTTGGTTCGCTTGCTGCGCTGCGCTTGTGGTGCGGTCACTTCGTTCCCTTTTGGTGCGGTCGCTGCGCTCCCTTATGGCATTTGCGATGGGTTGGGTTCTTGGCTTCGCCGGTCGGAGTGGGGCATTTCGTCGAAATTGGTTCATTTGTGGAGGTCGGATGAGCGGTGGTGGCGACTTGGAACGCTTTCCAATGGGTTTGTGATCGGTGGTGGAGAGTTGGAGGGCTTTCCAAGGGGGTGGGCGGCTTTCCTGGTGGAGTATTTTGAGCGTTCCAAGACATCGAAGGTGGGCTTTGGGCGAAGGTGGGCGGCGATAGCCCGCCCTGCCGCGCGGCCCTGCGAATTTGGGCACCAATACCGACAGTGGTGGGTTGGGGCGAAGGTAGGCGGCGATAGCCCGCTGACCGAGCGGCCCTGGAAGTTGAGAACCCACGCCATCTCCGCCCACAAAAGCCGGCAGGAAGGCGAGCGATTGCCGCCTATCCTGCCCCCCAAAATCAGGCCGGGTATACACGCGTGGGGGTAGGCACCAGGCTCAAATCAACAACCAGCCGTTCGTCCCCACCCTCCCTCTGAAGTGTATTTCGACGAGATGGTAACACCGACCGGCGAAGCGAAGCACGTTCCACTCATCGCAATTGCTATTAGCGAGCAACGCGAGCGCACCAAAAGGAAGCGAGCAAAGCGAGCGACCGAACCAAAAGCAAGCGCAGCGCCGCGAACCGAAAGGAAGCCAAGCGAAGCGCGGCGACGAACAGCTCCCTCGCACCGCGAGAGGAGCTTGCGCGCTAGCGCGCAATGGTTACTGTTTAGGTGTTCAGTGGTGGTTTGTGGGAGTGGGGGATTTTGCCGCTTGTCGGTGGAAAGGAGTGCTCTCAGGTATGTTTGAGTTTCAAAAGGCTAGTGTGAGTAGGCATCAGGCCAGGGCGAGAGTGGCTTTGTCGGGTCCTTCGGGTTCGGGCAAGACGTATACGGCTTTGAAGATGGCGGCGGGCCTGGGGGGGTCGGTGGCCGTGATTGATACGGAGCGCGGGTCGGCGGCCAAGTACGCCGAGTTGTTTGATTTTTCAGTGTTGGAGTTGGGCAGTTATTCGCCGTTGAACTACGTCAAGGCGCTTCGGAGCGCAGAGAAGGCGGGTTTTGAGACGGTGGTGATCGACAGCTTGTCGCATGCCTGGAGTGGGAAGGGTGGTGCGTTGGAGATGGTCGATGTGGCCCAGCGGCGTTACCGGGGCAATACTTTTGCGGCCTGGAGGGAGGTGACGCCGGTGCACAACGCCTTGGTGGACGCGATCTTGACCAGCCGTTGCCATGTGATCGCCACGATGCGGACCAAGACAGAGTATGTGTTGCAGGAGAACCGTCGGGGCCGGATGGTGCCGGTGAAGGTGGGTCTGGCGCCGATCCAGCGCGATGGGATTGAGTACGAGTTTGATGTGGTGGCGCATCTGGACCAGGAGCATACGCTGAGGGTGAGCAAGACGCGGTGCCCGTGGTTGGATCAGTGCGCGGTTTTGGAGCCCGATGAGCGCGTTGGGCAGACGATCAAGGCGTGGTTGGTGGGCGATGCGCCGCCGGAGCTTCCCCAGGCGTCTGCTGCGGAGGTCAGCGCGCGCCGTCGTGGGGGTCAGACGGTGCACTGAGGTCTTTTGGGGGTTGTGGGCGGTCGGTTTTGGTCCCTTTGCCGTTTTGGGCGGTCTCCCGATGTGTTGCGTCCTGGTTTTTGAGGGGATTTGAGGGGTCAGTGGGATTGGAGATCGCGGCTGAGCATGATGGTGGCGTCCAGCAGGGCGCGAAGTTCGCCGTCGGTTCTGTATTCTTTTTGGCAGCCCCAGGTGATCTCGGTGTCGTTGGCTTCAAACTGGTGGACCATGGCGTGAATCTTGAGCAGCGCGCGCCGTGTGGCCGGTTTGAGGCGCGATGCAGCGCCGACTGGGTCGCTGGCGGTGAGCTTGAAGGCCTTGTCGAAGTCTTTGTCGCCGGTGACGGTGCCTTTGGTGGGGCTCCAGACGCTGCGATGGGTGAGGTTCAGGCCCAGATTCAAGGGGGGTTCAAAGATCAGCCGCCCGTTGAGTGGGTTTTCGCCGGCGTTTGAGCTGCGGATGCGGAGTTTTCCGCCGGTGATATGGCCTCCCAGGCGCCTTTTGATGAGCAAGAGGCTCGTTTCGACCTCGGTGTCCTGGTGGTTTGAGGTGAAGGAGAGGTCAAAGTCCTGGCCGAGCCTCGCCCAGATGCCGTTGGTCTCCTCGTCTTTGGCCTCATCGAGCTCGATTTTGTGCATCATGCGGCGCCCGAGGATGACCAGAAGGCCTACGCTGGCTCCTGCCCCGAAGTAGATAAAGACTCCTGCCACAAATGGATCCATGATGGGGTCCTCATCAGCGTTTTTGTGTGACCACGTGTGCCTGAGAGACCTCCTGTGCCTCTTGAGGGTCGGTCTCTGTCTGCGTTTCGGTGTCGAAAGAGGGCAGGGTGTAGTGCCCGGAGGGCTCCTGGTCGGTTTTTGAAGCGGTTTGATTGGATATGAGGGTGTTGTTGCCCATCGCCAGCGCCTCCTGGACGCTTGCGTTGTGTCCCATGAGGGCTTTGGAGACGTTTTGAAGCCCTGTGATGAGGTTTTCGAGCTGTGAGTCGGTGACTTTGGAGCGATCGAGGCGGACAAAGAGGCCGTTGGCGTTGAGTTCGATGGCGTTGGCGTGTCGCCGCAGGTTCAGGAGCGCCTGCCTGACCGTGGGGGTGAGGGTTTTGGTGGCGTCGAGGGGGTCGGCGGCGCGGACATCAAAGTGTTTGTCGAAGCGCTCGTCCCCGGTGGGCGCTTCTGTGCCGCCTTTGATCAGGCCTTCGAGGTTGAGGAAGGACTTCATGGTGACGGACATGGGGGGGATGAGTTCTTCGGAGAAGCGTATTTGGGCGCGGGTGAGACGTTTTTGCGCGTTGTTGGGTGTCATGTGGGTGCGGATGGAGAGTCTGCCGCTGGGGATTTGCCCTTCAATCTCCCGTTCGATGTCGTCAAACATGGATCCGCCAAGCGGGAGGCCGACGGTGAAGAGGGCGCTGATGAGGTCGGTGGTGGAGTTGGCCTGACGTTCTTCGGCCAGGGAGGCTGGGCTGGGGCCGTGGGGGTGAAAGGTCAGGCCGTGGCGTTTGGCGGCAGCGTCCCATGTGGAGGTTTGTTGCGCCGCGGCTTTGGCCGTGAGCTTGTAGTAGATGGCCATAGCGATGATCATGATGACAGGAATCAGCGCGACGAGGATGAGTGTCGGATCCATGATGTGGCCTCAGGGTCGAGTCGTGCGGCGAGTTTTCATGCAATAAGGCTCTGGGACGGTGTAGTCAAAGGCTCGTGGTGGGTCTCGGGGCTGTGCGTCAAATGGGAGTGGGGTGAAGTGACACAGCGCAAGGTGCGGATCGAAGACATTGTGGCGACCTTTTTGGACGACGGGAGCATGATGGTGCGCTCGGTGTCTTGGGGCAAGGGGGCCAGGCTCCATCCATTGATGATGGGGGTGTTGGGTTTGTGCTCTGCGCCTCGGACGCGCCAGGAGGTCATGTCTGTGATGGGCATGATGGGCGGGCAGGCGTTTGAGGAGCTTTCGGAGATTGGCTTGTTGGTCGATCCTGAGGAGCGCGAGGCTGGCGGCGAGCAGATGTTCAACAACTTTGCGGGGGTGGCAGTCCACCGTCGGATGTTGTTGGACGAGGTGCGCATGGCGGCGTATCGGGATGCGATCGCGGCGGTGGTCAAGCCTGGGGATGTGGTGATCGACGCGGGCGCTGGGACGGGCGCGTTGTCGGTGTATGCGGCCAAGGCTGGGGCGTCGAAGGTGTATGCCGTTGAGCACAGCGAGATGGCGGCGATGATCCCGAAGGTGGCGCACGACAGCGGCGTGGGCGACGTGATCGAGGTGGTCAAGGGCAACTTTGCCAAGGTGGAGCTGCCCCAGAAGGCCCGGGTGTTGATCACGGAGACCTTTGGGATGTGGGGTTTGGCCGAGGGGGCGGCGGCGGATTTGGCCCAGTGCGCGGCGCGCAACCTTGAGCCCGACGGTGTGTTGGTGCCGGGGCAGTTGGATTTGTGGATGGCGCCGCTTGGGGCGATGCCCGACAAGGTGCTGACGCCTTTTGCGCGCCGGGACGATGGTTTGGATTTGTCGTCGATGGCCGAGGACGCGCGCCACAACGGCGCGGTGGTGAAGATCGAGCCGGAGATGTTGGCCGGGCCGGGTCAGAAGGTGGCCTCGTTGGGGCTGACGCAGTCGTCGTTCAAGGCAACTTTGGAGTTGGACGTGGCCTGTGAGGGCTTGGCGCTGTGGTTTGATCTCCACCTGGCCCCGGGACACATCTTGTCCACGTCGCCGCAGAGCCCGGACACCCATTGGCATCAGTCGGTGGTGGGTGTGTCGTTGGAGGCGGGTCGCCACGATTTGGTGGTGGACATGGCCCCTGACGATCGCCGCGCGGCGCTTTTGAGCTTTGGGGGACGCCCGTTCAGGCTGCGCTGAGCGTGCGTCATGGGCGTTCAAAGAAGGCGGCGTTGCGTTCGGCGGCGTGGGCGTCCCAGTCTGGGAGTTCGTCGTCTTCGTAGATGGCCTCCACGGGGCATTCGGGCAGGCAGGCGCCGCAATCTATGCAGGCTTCTGGGTCGATGTAGAGCTGAATGTTTTTCAGTTGGGGCGCCTGTGCGCCGTGGGTTTCCTGGAGGTCTTGGATTTCTTCGACGCTCAGCGGTCCGTGGATGCAGTCCATGGGGCACACTGGGATGCAGGCGGTGTCGCAGGTGCCGACGCAGGGCGATGTGATGACGTAGGTCATGGGTGTGGTCTCCGATGGTTTGGGCGGTCAGGGTGGGCAGACGGTGCTGGGCCCGAGCCGCGGTTTGAGCCATGGGAGAAGGGCACGGGGCGTGCCAGTGGGGGCTGACGTCGTGCTGGCGGGGGTCGGAGTGCTTGTTGATTGGAATATGCACCGTTATTTGGGTGTTTTGGACCTATATTACAGTGATTAAAACCCAAATGACGGTGTTTTGATGGACGGTTTTGAGGTTTTGGGGGTGTTGGCGCGCGTTTTGGGAGGGGCGCCGACGCAGAAGGTGATGGCGCAGCGCGCGTTTGAGGTCTTGTTGGGTGCGTTGGGGTCTTTGGAGGCGCTCTGTTGGCGTTCTTGGGACGGTGTGGGTGGGTTTGTGGCTTCTGAGGGCGGTGTGGAGGCGCTGGGGGTCTGGCGAGCGGCGGAGGCGGATCGGGTGCGGGGGGTTTGGCATCGTCGTGGGCCGGTCGGTTGGGAGATGGGTGTGGGTGCGGGGGTGCGTTTGCGCGTGGTTGGGGAGCCGCCGCAGGTGCCGTGGTGGTTGGGTCTGGAGGGCGTCTTTGAGGGGGCCAGGGGTCACGCGGCGCTGCTGGGTCAGTTGGCGCAGGTGTCGCGGCGCGCCCACCAGGAGAACCGCCGTTGGCGTCGTCAGGCCAAGCAGCAGGATCGGTCGGCGGTGTGGCGCAGCGCGGCGATGGCGCAGGTGACGGAGCAGCTTTCGCAGGTCGCCGGTTACGACACGACGGTGTTGTTGTTGGGAGAGTCGGGTACGGGCAAGGAGGTGCTGGCGCGTCAGCTTCATGGTTGGTCGGGGCGCAGTCGGGGCCCGTTTGTGAGGCTCAACTGCGGTGCGTTGCCGGAGTCGTTGTTGGAGAGCGCGCTTTTTGGCCATGAGCCGGGCGCCTTCACCGGGGCCAGGGGGCGCCACCGGGGTGTCTTTGAGCAGGCTGGCGGCGGGACGCTCTTGCTCGATGAGGTGGGTGAGTTGTCGGCCGGGGCGCAGGTCAAGCTCTTGAGGGTGCTGGCCGAGCGCGTTGTGACAAGGTTGGGCTCAGAGCGAGAGGTCAAGGTGGACGTGCGGGTGGTGGCGGCGACCCACAGGCCGCTGGTGCAGATGGTGTCGCAGGGCAAGTTCCGCCAGGATCTCTACTACCGCCTGTGTGTCTTTCCGGTCGTGGTGCCGCCTTTGCGCCAGCGCGCCCAGGATCTGCCGGCGTTGATCGAGGTCTTGTTGGAGAAGCTCTGTCGGCGTCTGGGGCGCGCGGTGCCCGCCATCACGCAGAGCGCGCTGGCGCAGGCGGCGTCCCACCACTGGCCTGGCAACGTAAGAGAGTTGGAGAACGCGCTGGAGCGCGCGTTGATCCTGACCCCCAGCGGTCCCATCGCGCAGATTGTTTCACGTGAAACGGCTTTTGCCGCGCTCCCCCAGCGCGCAGCAGTGATTGGAGGGGGGCAACGGCGAGCACCGGTTGAGGGTTGGGAGGAGGGTTCGAGGCGGATCATCGAAGCGGCGCTGGTGGCTTGTGAGGGGAGGGTTTATGGGGCAAATGGGGCCGCCAGGGCGTTGGGGCTGCGGCCGACGACCCTTCAAGGCAAGATGAAGCGCCTGGGCATTGAACGCGCCGTTTTTGTGGCCTCTCCCGATGATGGGCTGGACTGAGTTGGGGCTGGTGTGTCCGATCCAGAAAAAATAGCATGTTGGGCTGCGTCCATTGGGCCAGTGCTCCGTCTTCCTGGTTGAACCCAATGATGGAGGCGAGCATGAGCCAGCAAAACACACCGAAGAGACCAACCCACCAGCACCCACCCCAGAGCCACCCCGAGGAGGCACCCTGCTGCGAGCAGGTCCAGACCGATGGGTGTTGCTCGCCTTTGCAAAGCCAACCATGCTGCCAAGCTCAGGCTGCCGCCCAAGAGCCCCCTGCCCCAAAATCACCGGGCAAAGGGCGCTGTTGTTGAGGCTGGCGGCGAGCTTGAAAACCGGGACCGAGGCCGCAGATCACGACCCACGAGAGGAACATGAACCCACACACCACCCAGCGCCTCTACCACCAACTGCATCAAGGTCTGCTGGCCTTTGTCAGGCGGCGCGTGGCGTCCAACGCCGACGCCGAAGACATCGTCCAGGATATTTTTGTGCGGATCCACACCCACAGCGCAGCGCTGGAAGAGGCCCAGAGCGCCTCGGGGTGGATCCACCGTGTGGCCCGCAACGCCGTTGTGGATCATCACAGAGCCAGAGGGGCCGCGCAGCGTGCTGTGGTGGCGCTGGCGCGCGAGCCTTTGGTTTGGCAGACGGAACGCAGCCAGGCGCAGGACGATGCGGCGCAGGAGCTTGCGGGTTGCATCAGGCCATTTGTCGAGCTGCTTGGGGAGGAACAGCGCCAGGCGTTGATGCTCACCGATCTGGGGACGCTGAGCCAAAAAGAGGCCGCGCTCCAAGCGGGCGTCTCGGTCTCTGGGATGAAGTCCCGCGTGCAGCGAGGTCGGGCAAACCTCGGCGTCTTGTTGCGGCAATGTTGTGAGATCGAGCAGGACGTTCGACGGCGCGTGATCGGATACACCCCGCGCGGTTTGGAGGATGGGGCCTGCTGCGATTGAGGCGCTGGGCCAGGGATCAGGTCCAGGAGGTCATGGCGACGCGGGCCAGTTTGTCCAATGCCAGGCGCATGTTGGAGAGGTTGAAGTCTGTGGCGATCTTCAACCTGGGGCGGCGGCCGCGTGGGCTCTGACGGGCGCGCAGCGCGTTGTCGGTGTCCTCCTTGGTGGTGGATTCGATGTGGACCAGCACCGAGGTGATGTTGTCAAAGCCTCCCCTGTGGTTGCACGCCCGCAAGAGGTACTTGTTCTGGGCCTCGACGTTGGTCCCCACCAACACATCGGCCAGTTCTTCGTCTTCAAAGTGCCCCGTCAGCCCGTCGCTGCACAGCAGCAGCTTGTCCCCAGGCAACAACTCAAAGCAGTCCATGTCGATGGAGACATCGGGTTTGTGACCCAATGCCCGCGTCAAGACGTGGCGCAGAGGATGATGGACCGCTTCTGGGGGCGTGCATGCGCCCTGCTCAACCAATGCGCTGACCAGCGTGTGATCCTTGCTCAGTTGCCGCAGGCGCCCCTGACGCTGCAAATAGAGGCGGCTGTCGCCCACATGGACCATCAGGCCGTGGTTGCCGTGCAAAAGCACCGCCGTCATTGTGGTGCCCATGCCGCGCTGTCCAATGGAGAAGCGCGCGACCTTCTGGGCCGCTTCGCTGGCGGCGTTGTGCAGCGCTTTGGCCATCGCTGTGCGCGTTTTGGGGCGCTGGGTCGCCACCCCCGACGCGCGCAACGCCTCATGCAGCGTCTGCAGCGCCATCTGGCTGGCCACCTCGCCGTGCTCATGGCCTCCCATGCCGTCTGCGACCGCAAAGAGCCCCATGGATTCATCCACCAGGAGGCTGTCCTCGTTGGTCGAGCGTTTGCGCCCGGTGTCCGACAATGCGCTGATGTTGACTCTCATCTTCCTTGACCTCCAAACGCCGGCTGTGGCTTGTGCGCTCAAGCTGTGCCCCGTGTGCAAGCGCAATCCGTATCCACACAGTCCATGGAGTGTTGCAGAGCCCGTGCCAATGCGTCGCAGCGGTCGACACGCGGTGGAGAAGGTGAGGTTCTGTACAATACAACCGTTTTAGACGGCTCTTGCTGCGCATTTGGGTGTCCAATTGGACAGCTTGCCGTTTGAAGAGGCGACACTCTGGCTGTCTGCCTCGTTTGAAAGGGCATGGGAGGGCCGCGGGGATTATTGGCTTGAAGCGCAGATCTTTTTGTGACCTTGTGCGTGTATTGATGTCAGGTCATGCCAGACGGCGACTCCGGCAGAAGGGCCTGCGAGGTGCGCAGGTGAGGGCCGTTTGGAGACTTGAGGCGACTGGCTGTGTCCGATGGGGCATGGGCCACACCCACACGCACAAATGGATGGCCCGTTTTGGGCGAGCGTTGTGGTGTCTGCCTCTGATTGAGTTGCGAAAAGGAGTTTCGACAGATGCGTTACGTGATTGCGTTGATTGTGGGGTTGTCGGTGATGGTGTTGGTGTCGTCCGCGTCCGCCCAGAGCCCTTGTGTCACGCTCAAGCCGGGCAAGTCGCTGGGAAAGATCTCAATCGGGATGACCCAGGCCCAATTGAAGGCCACCGGCTTGCCAATCAAAGATGGCTTTACCGAGGGGGTCTTTGAGGTGGGGCAGTATCAGGTCTGGACCGACAAGACAGGTGTGACTGCCGTGCGGTTGTCGCTCGGCGGCGTTCAGTGCCTGGAGATCCCAGGCAAATCCAGGTTGAACATCAGCCAAAAGACTCCCATGGCCGACATTGCTCAGTACCTGGGGACGTGCGGTCCCATCGCACACAACCGCGGCGGCAACGTCATCGCCTGTGGTGACAACACAGGGGTGCTCGGTCACATGGGGGGAATGGACATTGGCATCGGGGACCACTTCTCGGCGCCTGCGACCACATGTGATGCGTACATTACTCCAGGGGCGCCCGGGTCGAAGACGGCGTCGGTGGAGGTTGAAGAGAACAAGACCTACTGCGTGGATTCGCGCGTGTTTTCGCCCCAATTGACCAGCAAGTTGAAGCCCGCGGATCTCACCGCGCTTGACGGCGAGCTGCGGTACAACACGTGTAAGACCACCGCAAACCGCGGCGCGACCGTGGTGGATTGCCCCTACCAGGGTGTCAGCTTTGTCTTTGGTGGGCCGACGTTGATGCTCTCAAAGATCAACGCCATTGAGATGAAGCAGTGAGCGTGTATTGTCGCCCTGTTGCCTGCTTTGAGCGCACCCGCGCTCGGCGCGACGCTCATTTCTGGGCGATGACCTTGACCTGATCCCCGACAATCTCCAGGACCTGGGCTTTGCCGCCATAATGGGCGGCCATGCCGACGTCGATCCGCCAGACTTTGCCGTCGCAGGCACTGGTGACGCCGTGTTTTTGAACGGTGTGGCCCAGGATCAGGCGGTCGATGTCGAGCGCCACCAGTGTTTGTTCAAGCAGCGCGCAGTCGCTCTCCTGGGCTTCGTCAGAGAATCGGCGGCTCCAGATGGGGCTCTGGTTGCCCTGGAGGATGGCGGGCATGGGGGCGTCGCCGTTGGCCCAGTCGCGGGCTTCTTTGTTGATGCGGTCAAGGCCGTAAGCGGCGTGCTCGGGGTGGAGCCCTCCGTGGACAAAGGCGGTGCGGCCGACAATCCCCACGATGTTTCGCCGGGCCAGGCGCCGGGCCAGAGGGCCACCGGGCATGAACGCCGCGACTCTGCGGCGCAGCGCCTCTGGGTATCGTTGAACGGCGGGGTTGTTGAGGTCGAGTTGATCGGCCATGGCGTCAAAGGGCGGCAGGCTCCCGGGGGTGATGTATCGCATGTCGCCCTGGATGTTCATGATCTCGTGGTTGCCGTTGAGGGGGATGAAGGCACCGCCTGCGGCTTTGGCCTCAGTATGGAGGCGATCAAAGAGATCGAGGATGGCCATCTCGTCATCGCCGCGATCAAGCTGGTCACCGGTTTGAACCACCACCAGATCTTTGCCGATCCAGGATTGACCATCGGGCGCGATGGCGCCGGCGAGCCGAAGCGCGGCGAGCGTGGCTTGAAGGTCGCCGTGCACGTCTCCGATGGCGATGACGCGCGCTGGGTTGCTGGGCCAGCGGGTGGGGGCCATGGGAGGCAGCGCTTCTTTGGGTTTTGGCTTTTGGGGCGCAGCGGTCTTGTTTGCGGGGGCCTTGGCTTTGGGTGAAGCGGCGGCCGATGGTTTGGGAGGATGGGCCTTCTCACAGGCGCTCAACATGATGAGCGCGGCTGTGATGATGAGTATGGGCGAGAGCAGGGGTCGATGCATGGGGTTGTTGGCCTCACTGGCGTCCAAAGGTGACCGCAGCGCCTGTGGTGGTGCGCTTTTCGGTGGGGTTGAGCGTCCGGAAGTTGACACAGGCGCGGTAGGAACGAAAGCGGATGGAGAAGTCCTTGTCTCCTTGGATGTATATCCCTGGGCCGATCGAGACCGCGTTTTGGCCCTTGTGCTCGTCACACACGGGGATGTTGCAGGTCAGGGTGATGCGTTTGTTGCTGACGGCGCCGACGTGAAAGGTGGAGCCCTCGACGCTCTCGACGCTCGTGTGGGGTTTGCCGCACAGCGCGCAGCCGCTGGGCCACTGGAAGTCTCCAGCAGGGCAGGCGGCCTCAAAAATGGGTTCGTCGGCGATGGTGTCTTCTGAGACGGGGTGGACGCCGTTTGCGTCGCGGTGCATGTAGCCATCGCAGGATTTGCACGGCACCATGCGGTCTTTGTCCAGGGCTTCTTCGGCGAAGGTCTGGCTGTGGCCGCACCGTGGGCAGTCGAGTTTGACGTATTTGAGCCCGCCCTTCATTCGCCCCACCAGCATGCTGCCCCCCGCCACCAGGAAGATGCCCCCCAGGACATAGGCCCCCATGCTCCAGTCTTTGAGGACGCTGAAGACGATGATGCCGATCCCAAGCAACGTGATGATGATGGAGTAGGCCAGGATACCAGCGTTGGCGCTGTTGTTTTGTTGGACGTTGCTCATGGCGAGGCGCTCCTTGGCGAGCTTGAGTCGTTGGGGTGGTGTTGAGGGTGGTCGCTACGGCAGTGTTCAAGAGGGGTCGCGGTGGACGGTGTCGGGTGCAAACGCGGGGCTGCACACCGCGATGTACTGGGCGCCTTCGGGTCCGGGGGTGCTGTAGCGGACCCATTGGCCAGCGTGGGTGATGATGGCTTGTCCGGCTTCGACGGTGAAGGTGCCTTGGTCTTCGGTCTCGACCTGGAGGCTGCCTGCGAGCACGAGCGTGTACTCATCGAACTCGGGGCGTTGGCCGGGTTCAACCCAGCCGCTGGGGCTGGTCATGCGCGCGATGCTGAGGCCTGCTGTTTGGCTGTTGACTTGCCCGATGAACTCCTCAATGCGTTTGGGTTTGTTGCCTGCGGCTTCAATGAGGGTCGGTTTGGGGATGAGTGTGGGCATGGTTTGGGCTCCTTGGGGTGTCGCAAAGGTCCACATACCCTAAACCGGATCGGCTTTGAAAATCGATGTTTGGGTCGATTCTCCCTGCGAGTACTTTTGGGGGTGGTGCGCGGTGGGTGAGTCAGCCGTGTGTCGTCGGGATGACCAGGGTCTCGCAGGCGGCTTTGAGGCTCGGAAACATGTCGGCCGCTTCGGTGTGGAGGTCGGCGCACTTCATTTCGATGATGAGCTCGGCGAGCTGGGAGATGGAAGAAGCCTGGAGGCGCTGTGCGCAGCGAGATATCTCCACGGCGAGCCCAAGGGCGCGGGTGTCCTGGCGGTGTTTCAGGGCCGCTTCCAGCGCCGTCAGGAGCCTGGGGATGGTGGTCGTGAAGCGCTCAACGTCTTTGGGGTTGGGGCCGGGGGGCGCGACCGCCGATATTTCAGCGTGCCGGATGCCGGGCAGGGTGCCTTCGCTGGTGGGCGCAACGGGGTGGTTGTTGCTCGACAGCGGTGCAGAGCGCATCAAGGCGGGTGTGGCGCGTCGGTTGGGCCTTGTGTTGGGCTGTTGGCTGGGTTTGTGCGCTTGTCCGAGCAAAGAGGTGTGTTCTTTGGCGGCGTCGGGCAGGTTGTTGAGCACGAGGCTGAAGTGGTCCAGGCAGTCCTGGGCGCTGAGGCGGCGGTTGGGGTCGGGCCAGAGCATGGCGCGCATCAGGTTGCTTATTTTCTGGGGCAACCCTGGGGCGTATTGGCAGATGTCTGGCGGGGGCTCGTGAGCGCCAGAGCCCAGCGCGCTTTGCAAGGTGCTGTGGAGTTCTTTTCCGGTGAGCATCCACCACATGACGGCGCCCAGGCTGTAGACGTCCGAGGCGGGCGTGCATTGGCCGTAGAGTTGCTCTGGGGCGATGTAGAGCGGCGTCCCCACCGGTCCCTGGACAGGGTTGGGCGAAGCTTCAAAGTGTGCCACACCAAAGTCGAGCAGTTTGCATGAGACTTTGCCCTGGCTGGTGCGCGACAGGATGATGTTGTTGGGGGACACGTCGCGGTGGACGATGCCTGCTTCGTGGATGGCCACAAGGGCGCTGGCGACTCTGCCGGCCAACTTCAAGCAGGTGGCCAGGGCCAGCGGGGCCCGTCGTTGGAGGACCTGGGCCATGGTTTTGCCGGGCAGGTACTCCATGACAATGGCGGGCAGGTGTTGATTGACCTTTCCCCAGGTGTAGACGGTCACCAGACACGGATGCTGGACTTCAGAGGCGGCTGTGAACTCGGAGGCGAAGCGTGCTTCGACACGGCGGCGTTCTTCGCCGTGCATCAGGTGGGGGTGGGCAATTTTGACGACGGCCTTGCGTTTGGTGCCGCTTTGTTGGGCGCGCCAGGCGGTTGCAAAGGTGCCTTCACCAAGGACTTTTTCCAGGACAAAGCCCCCCAACACGGTTTGGCCGGCGTGTGGCTCGGCGATGGGCGAGGGCTGACGAGGGTCTTTTACGGGGCTCATGCCTGGGTCCTCATGAGCAGAGGGGTGTGGTTGGAGACAGGATTCAACCACGAAAGAAGCAATCCGCTGCAGGGATAGTGAGTACATCATTTCTGGTTCAAGACGCCAAGCATTTTTGGGCCAAAGAACCATGAATTATTTTAATGAATTGATAGCTTACAATTGGGACACAATGATGGCCAATTTTGTGAGCAATCGCAGTGTGGTTTGGGGAACGCCGTACTGTGTGAGGGCGGCGTCACCCACCAGGCCATTTGATGGGGTGCTTTAAGGGGGCAGGAGGCAGGGGCGCGGGGGTGGAGGGCAGCGTATGTGGGTCAGAAGACCAGGCTCATGTCGGAGGTGCGCGAGGCGTCGACAAAGGCAGCCACGCCGCCGTAATCGAGGTTGGGCAGCGGCATCAGGTCATTGGAGTCAATGCCCATGATGGTCATGCTGGTGGTACAGATGACAAATTCGACCCCTTGGTCTTTGGCGGCTTCCATCAGCGCTGGCAGTCCCATGATGTTGTTTTCGGCCATGATGCCGCGCATGATGTTGGTGCCAAAACCGCCGAAGTTGAGTTTGCCAAGTTGCTGGCGTCCAGGACCGGTGGGCATAAGCCATTTGAAGACGCGCTGAAGAAAAGAGGGTTTTTTCTTCGGGGGTCCTTGTGCTTTTTCACCGCGCAGGAGGTTGACGCCCCAGAACGAGAAGAAGATGCGGACCTTCATGCCGGTGGCCGCAGCAGCGTTGGCGGTCATCAAGGACGCCATCAGCGCTTCAAACTCGTTGTGGAGGACCAGCAGTGTGCACTGGCGCTCTTGGGGTTCGACGGCCAGCGCCGCGTTTTGTCGCGGGGCCAGCGCCGTGGTCTCGGGCGCGCCGTGGCCCATGGTCAAGATGGCCTCAATGGAGCCTTCAGCGCGGTGCATTTCGATCAGTTCGTGGCCGCCGTCGCTGCACCACTTCATCAGTTCTTTGCTGAAAGCGGGGTTGGCGCAGCGCAGCACGACTTTCTGACCTTCAAGGCCCAGGTTTTCGACGGCTTTGAGTCGTTTGGTGCGGACCTCGGGTTGTGCGGGGTCAAGCTCCAGCGTCATGGCGGCGTCGGCGTGCTTGGAGGCTGCGGGGGGTGGTGGCGTTGGAACCCGCATCGATGGTGTCGAAGGGGCCGCGGGCCGCTTTGGTCTTGGAGGGGTTGCGATGGGGGTCATCATCGGTTGGGCAGCCTGCACGGGAGGCTGAGATTTGATGATGGGCGCCGAGGACACCGCCGGAGCGTGGCTGGTGCGTGTGCTGAGCATGGCCCGAAACTGGCCGCCTGGGAGCTCTTCGAGGTGATCGAGCTGCAACGGCGAGTGTTTGATCCAGCCTTTGAGGTCCAGCGGGAACGCGGGGTCGTCGGCCATGACCTGCCATTGGCACTGAGAGCCATCGTGGTCACGGACCATGCGCGCCAGTTCAACGATGGGTCCGGGGCAAGACATGCCTCGGAAGTCCATCAGCCGAACGGGGTCTGCCTGGGTGGATTGGGCTTCGTTGACGATCTCTCCAAAGAGGCGATCGATCTCCTGCATTTGTTGGTCGTCTTGTGCCTGGCGCGGGGGCTCGGAGATGCGGTCGGCGTTGAGCGCCACGCGGGCTTGGAAGCTGCCATCCTGGCGCTGCTGGATGTCGACCAATTGGGCGCCCGAGGCCCTACACCAGCCCTTCATGTCCGTGGGAAAGGCGGGGTCATCGGCCAGGATCTCCAGCACTGCGGGTTGGTCACCGATCTGACGGGCGGCGCGGGCGGTTTCCAGAATGGGCGCAGGGCAAGACAGGCCGCGCCAATCGAACTTCATGGGGACAGGAGAGAGGCTCATGGTTTGGGGGCTCCGTACGGGTTGACGCTTGTCTGGGGGGTGACCAGCGCTTTTTGAGAAGGTCACGACATGGTCATCATGCGCATCAACTCTCTAAAGGAGTTTTTGTATGCGTCTTCCAGGCTGGGCAGCATTGTTTTGGCATCTTCGTGCAAACCGGCGCGTTTCATCTCGATGATGACCTCGGCCAGTCTGGAGATGGCGTTGACGTGGACGCTCTGGGCGCCGCGCGAGATCTCCAGCGCCAGACCCAGCGCCTGTGTGTCGCGGCGCTCGTGGAGTGCGCCCTCCAATTCGACCAGCCACATGGGCATGGCGCCCAGGAACTGCTCGATGTCAGCGGCGCGGGGTTTGGGGGGCAGCGACGATGAGCGTCGTGTGTTGCCGATGCCGGGCAGGGTGCCGCTGCCCGTGGACGACGGCGGGCTGTGCGTGCCACTTGAGAGCGGCGCGGAGCGCATCAGCGCGGGGGTCGCCGGTTTGGATGGTCTGGGGCGCGGGGCGACGGAGTGCGAAGATCGGCCCAGGAGGGACGTTTGGTTGCGCGGGGCTTCTGAGAAGTTTGCCAGCAGCCGGTTGATGTGACCCAGGCTGTCCTGGGCGCTCAGGCGGCGGTTGGGGTTAGGCCAGAGCATGGCGCGCATCAGGTTGCCCATCTCCTTGGGCAACCCTGGGGCATATTGGCAGATGTCTGGCGGGGGGTTGTGGGCGTTGGCCCCCTGGGTGTTGCGCAGGGTGTCGTGGAGTTCTTTTCCGGTGAGCATCCACCACATGACGGCGCCCAGGCTGTAGACGTCCGAGGCGGGCGTGCATTGGCCGTAGAGTTGCTCTGGGGCGATGTAGAGCGGCGTCCCCACCGGCCCGTGCGTGTAGCGCTGCGCTTGTTCGAGGTGAGCGACGCCAAAGTCGAGCAGTTTGCACGAGACCTGGCCTTGCTTGGTGCGCCACAGGATGATGTTGTTGGGGGATACGTCGCGGTGGACAATGCCAGCTTCGTGGACCGCCACAAGGGCGCTGGCCAGGCGACCGGCGAGCTTGAGGCAGGTGGACATTGGCAGCGGCGCCCGCTTGTGGAGGACCTGTGCCAGGGTCTTGCCGGGCAGGTACTCCATGACAATGGCGGGCAGGTGTTGCTCGACCTTTCCCCAGGTGTAGACGGTCACCAGGCACGGGTGCTGGACTTCAGAGGCGGCCTTGAACTCCGAGGCAAAGCGCGCTTCGACGATCTTGCGGTGTTCTCCCTGGACCAGGTGAGGGTGGGCGATCTTGACCACGGCCTTGCGCTCAGTGCCTATTTGTTGGGCGCGCCAGGCGGTGGCGAAGGTGCCTTCACCAAGGATTTTTTCCAGCACAAACCCTCCCAGCACTGTTTGGCCAGAGTGGGGTTGTGGGATGTGGTGGGAGCGCAGATTGTTGTTTGAGCGCTGGTCTGAATGACGAAAGCTCATGTTGGGGACCTCGGCATGAGCGGTTGGTGAACATGGTGTTGGGGGTGCTCTTTTAATCAGGAGCATAACACCTTCATTCTGTAAATACTGAATACATCATTCGTGGTGTAAAAATCAACCAACATTTTAAATTATGTGCAAACATTGTTCTCACGGGTGTTGGTTTGGCAAGTTTGATGTTGTGTTCAGTCTATTCTTTAGTGGGGGTAGAAAGTGTGGATGTTGTCGGTGTGGAGGCTTTGGGTTCTGCGAGCCGGTGGCAACCCACGCTTCAATCCGTGCGCCGTTGAGGTCGTGTGTGCGGTGGTTAGTGGGGTCTTGAGTGACCCTGCAAGGGAACCCAATCCAATGCACCCGCATTGATAAAATGCCTGTGAGGGTGCATTGGGTTCATTGGTTTTTGATGTCAACACCATCGGCGCTCAGGCACTTTGCTGACCTTGGCATCAGGCGCAAAGGGGAGGGCTGCGGGCGTTTTTAAGGCTCCAGAGCCTGCTCAGAGTTGAAAAACGCAAAGATTTGGCGCGCCAACTTTTGACTGATCCCTGAGACCGCCGACAACTCTTCAATGGACGCGTTGCGGATCTTGGCCACCGCGCCAAAGTGCTCCAGCAGCGCCTTGCGTCGCCCCGGACCCACCCCTGGGATATCATCCAGAGTACTTTTGAGGGTCGCTTTGCGCCGCTGGGAGCGGTGGAAGGTGATCGCAAAGCGGTGCGCCTCATCGCGGACGCGCTGAAGGAGAAAAAGCTCGGCGCTGTTCTGGCGCAGGATCAGCGGGTTCTTGCGCCCCGGCAAAAAGACCCGCTCCAGCGAGCGCTCCACGGTGCTGCTGGTTACATCCGAGGCCACCCGGCTCTTGGCCAGACCGATGCAATCCACGTCGTGGATGCCCAGATCCTGCATCAGCGTCACGGCTTGGCCAAGCTGGCCCTTGCCGCCGTCGATGACGATCAAGTCCGGCTTGGGCCAGTCCCCGTCCACGGTGCGCTTCAGGCGCCGCTGGAGCACCTCGTACATGCTGGCGAAGTCGTCCTGACCATCCACGGTCTTGATCTTGAAGTGGCGGTAGGCCTCCTTGGCGATCTGACCGTTTTCAAAGACCACCATGGAGCCGACCACCTGCTTGCCCTGGAAGTTGGAGATGTCAAAGCACTCAATCCGGTCGGGCCAGTTGCGCAGCTTCAGGACCTTTTGCAGCTTCTCCAGCAAATCTTGCGTGTGATCCTGGCCTGCCTGCTGGCTCTTGAAGGTGTTTTGGGCGTTGCGCATGGCGCTCTGCACCAGATCGTGCTTGCGTCCTCGCCTGGGCGTCGTCACCGCAACCTTGGTCCCGCGCATCTGCCCCAGCAACTCCCCAAGGGCTACGGCGTCTTCCAGATCCACCGGCAAGATGACCTCGTTGGGAATGGTCTGACCGCCCTGGTAGTAGAGGTTCAGGAAGCTGGAGTAGACCTCCTCGTCGGGCACGTCGTGGTCTTTGAACGAGAAGACCTCGGTGCCCTCCATCCGGCCGTTGCGGATGATCAAGAGCTGGATCGTGAGCCGATCCCCCTCGCGGTAGTGCCCAAAGACGTCTTGATCGAGCCCGTGCGGGTTGTCCGCCTGCTGCGGCTCCATCATCTTGGTGATGGCCGAGAGCTGATCCCGATACCGGGCGGCGGCCTCAAACTCCATCGCCTCCGAGGCCTGCATCATCTTGTCCGTCAGCTTGCCCGACAGCTCCTCGGTGCGCCCCTCCAGAAAGAGGATCGCCTCCTGGACGTTGTCCTGATAAGCCTCTTTGCTGATGTCCAGGACGCACGGCGCCGGGCAGCGCTTGATCTGGTACTGCAAGCAAGGCCGCGAGCGGTTGTTGAGCACGTGATCCGGGCAGGTCCGCAGCATGAAGTGCCGCCCCAACAGGCCCATCGTCTGTCTCAACGCCCTTGACGAACGATACGGCCCAAAATACTTGCCCGTGTCCTTCTTGCTGGCCGCCGCGCGCCGCCTGCGCACCTCCACTCTGGGCCACTTCTCCTTGGAATCGATCCGCAGCGACAGATAATTCTTGTCGTCGCGCAGCATCACATTAAAGCGCGGCTTGTGCAGCTTGATCAGGTTGTTCTCAAGGAGCAACGCCTCGGTCTCGCTCTGGGTCTCAATCGTCTCGATCGTCCCCAACAGCTTCCCCAATCGCTTCACAAACGGCCTCGGATCGCCCCCCGAAAAATAGGACCGCACCCTGGCCTTCAAGTTCACCGACTTGCCCACGTAGATGATCTTGCCCTGCTTGTCCTTCATGATGTAAACCCCCGGCGCTTCGGGGATCGTGTCTCCAGGACCGGCAAAATCCTCCTGAGAGTGCTCTTTGGATGGGGGCAGGGGCTCGTTCACGCGCTCACCTCTTGTTCAAGACCGTCTTTTGGGCCGTCCACAAGCCCATCTCCAGCCTGCCTGCCCACCGCCAGAATCTAACCGCTGGCCCACCCCAGGTCCACCCCACAACCTGTAAAAATGTCAGGTGGTTTTTCGGCTCGCCCCACACCACTGCCCACACCCATGCATCCAAACGCCTTGACATCTTTTGTGAGGCTCAATATGAGTTGAGGCATGTCTAACTTAGTCTTGTCTAATTTTTGAATTTTGAGCTTCTTAATATCACGCCATGAACCACCGCCAACCCACACGCAACACCATCCTCTGTCTCATCACCGCCGCGCTGACCCTCCCCACACTCGCTCAGGCCCAACAAAGCCCAGCGCCCGCTGCCCAGCAAGATCCCGCACAGGCCGATGCTGAGCCCGCTGAAGATGAAGGCGACGGCGATGAACCCATCGTCATTGATGAAGACGAACTCGACCTGACCAGCGAGGGCACCGATGAGGCAGCAGCCACCACCGATGGTGAAGACCCACTGAAGCTGACCGAAGACATCGTCGTCACCGGCACCCGCAGCGCGCGCCCCAAAGACGACGCCCCCGTGCGCACCCAAACCATCGACCGAGACCAGATCGAGCAGCGCAACGCCCGAAACCTGGCCGAGGCCATCAACTACACATCCGGCGTCCGCGTCGAAACCAACTGCCAGAACTGCGGCTTCACCCAACTGCGCCTCAACGGCCTCAACGGCGCCTACACCCAGGTCCTCATCGACGGTCTGCCCACCTTCTCCGGCCTGGCCGGGGTCTACGGCCTGGAACAACTCCCCGCCGAGATCATCGACCGCGTTGAGATCGTCAAAGGGGGCGGCTCCGCCCTCTACGGACCCAGCGCCGTCGCGGGCGTCATCAACATCATCACCCGAGCCCCGCGCCAACCCTTCGCCAGCGCCCTGGTGAGCTACGAGCACGTCGGACTGCGCGCCCCCGACCTTCGCCTCAGCGGCGACGGCGCCATCGTCAGCAACTCCGGCAAGATCGCCGCGCACTTCTTTGCCACCACACGCATGCGCGACGAACTCGATCTCAACGACGACGCCTTCTCCGACCAAACCAAGCTCAACCAACTGGCCGCCGGCACCAGCATCTTCATCACCCCCGCGCCCAACTCCATGTTGCGCCTGTCCTTCCACGCCCTCAACGAATACCGCCGAGGCGGCGACCAACTCGACCTCCCGCCCCACGAAGCCGACATCGCCGAAGAACTCCAGACCCAACGCCTCCAGGCCGAACTGCGCTGGGAACAACAGCTCTCCAAAAACCTGCGCTACAGCTTTGGTTACGCCCTGGCCTACACCGACCGCCGCTCCTACTACGGCGCAGGCGGCGGCGTGGACCCCTCACTGCCGCCCACCGGCCTGCCCAATCAAGACTTCCGCGAAGACTTTGACACCGAACGCCTGGCGCTTGGCGGCTACGGCAAGACCACCAACCCACTCCACGTCGGTGACGCCCACGTCGACATCGGCTTTGACGCCGCTGGACCCCAGGTCCTGACCCTGGGCGCACAGCTCAACATCGACGACATCGAAGACCGATACCTTGGCTATGACCGCGAGATCGACGCCACCTACACCGTCTTTGGCGCCTACGCCCAGCACTCCTGGATCCCCGTCAAGTGGGCTGAAACCGTCATCGGCGCCCGCATCGACAGCCACAGCGAGCTGGACAACCCCATCATCAGCCCTCGGGGCGCCCTCATGCTGCGCCCCACACCCTGGCTGCGCCTGCGCTCGGCGGTCTCCACCGGCTTCCGCGCACCTCAGGCCTTCGATGAAGACCTCCACATCGAGACCGTCGGCGGCTCCCCCCGGCTCATCCTCAACGACCCCAACCTTGGCCCCGAACGCTCCTTCAGCGTCAGCCAGCAGGTCCAAGCCATCACCCGCCTCCAAGACGGGCAAGACCTGCGCTTTGGCATCAACGGCTACATGACGCGCCTGAGCAACGCCTTTGTCCTCAACGAAGACGATGACCCCTCCACCGACGAAGAAGAGCTGTTGCGCTCCAACCGAGGCACCACAGTGGTCGTCGGCGCCGAAGTCGAGGCCAGCTACCAGACCCCGTCCTTTGCCCTGCGCGCTGGCTGGACCTTTGAGCGCGCCGCCAACGACGAACCCGACGAAGACTTTGGCCGCAAGCGCATCTTCCGCACGCCGCTCCACTATGGTTACGCCGACGGGCTGCTGCGCGTCGGCATGCTCCAACTCCAAAGCGGTGTGGAGCTGACTGGACCCATGCTCGTGCCCCGCTACGACGCCGGCGCCGAACCCCTTGAGGTCAACACCTCCCAATGGTTCGCCAACTGGAGCCTGAACATCTCCTGGGTCGAGTTGGTGGTCGGAGAGGCCACCGTCGAGTTCTTTGTCGGCGCCCGCAACATCCTCGACTCCAGGCAGCGCGACCTCGATCGTGGCCCCGACCGCGACTCCAACTACGTCTACGGGCCTGCCCAGCCCCGCACCGTCTTTGGCGGCCTCAGAGGTTCCCTCTAATGTCCCGTATGATCTTCAGGGACGCGCTCCTGGTGACCCTCTGCGCGCTGGCCTGCGCCTGCACACACCCCAGCGCCCCCAGCGCCGTCTCCCACATCATCAAGCACATCCCCCAAACCCCCGCGCCCCAGCCGCCCACCCAGTGCGCCCCTGCCCGCGAAGGCGCCATACCGCTTGCCGGTCAGCCCCGCGCCACGCTCTACATCTTCACCAGCGACTGGTGCGCAGCCTGCCACCGTGCCCTGCAAACCATTACATCGGCCCAATCCGACCTCGTCCAACGCGCCGTAACCATTGAGCAAGTCGTCATCGGCCAGGGACAGTCTTGTTTTGACGCCGCGCGGGTCGCCAGCGACGCGCCCTTCGCCTATAGCGTCGCCCCCACCACCGTGCAGGACCAATGGGGCGTGCGCTCCACCCCCACCATCTGGCTCGTCACCCCCCAACAAGAGGCCGTCCTCTACATTGAAGGTCTGCCACCCTGGGACACCTTCCTTAACGCCATCGAAGACGCGTTGAACGTCAACGCCACGCGTTGAACCAGCCCAAAAGCTCACCGCCTGCGCCTTGAAGTCTCCAATGCACGGCCATAAGCTTTGTTCATGCCCGCGCACATCGTGCGTGATGGCTTCATCGTTTGCAGATCAGGCTCCACATGAACAAATCCCAACAATCACACCACCTTGATGCCCTCAAAGTCGTCCGTCGCAACACCGGCGCAGGCCCAATATGGCTCATCCCTGCCATGGCCGCCCTTGGCTTGACCATGGCCGCCTGTTCCGACGACGCCGCAGACCAGAACAACGGGACCGTCGAAAAGGGGCTGTGGATCAACGAACTCACGGCGGCCCAGTCGCCAGACTGGATTGAACTCCACAACAACGGCGATGAGCCCGTGTCGCTGGCCGACTTTCGGATCAGCGACGACCCCGAAGATCTTGGCCGCGGCGTCTTTCTGGCTGGCCTCACGGTGGAACCCGGGGCGTTTGTGCGCGTGGACATCAGCCTGGAAACCGTGGGTTTCAGGCTTGGCGGCGAAGAGACGGTCATTCTCTCGACTGAGAGCGGCGAGGTCGTCGATCAGGTCGAATGGAAAGAGGGGCAGATCCCTGCGGGGAAGAGTTACGGGCGCTTTCCCGACGCGAGCGGTCCCTTTAAAACGCTCGACTCACCCACACCCGAGCAAGCCAACCAGGACAACCGAGGCGCGGCCACCTGCGGCGACGCACAAGCGGACGGTGACGAGCAGTGCGACGACGGCAACGTGGAGTCCGGCGACGGCTGCTCGGCGGCCTGCCGCACCGAGCCGAGCGAGATGGACGTGGTGGTGGACGCAGGCGTCAAGGTCAACGAGGTCCTGGCGCTCCACTCAGCGCAAGGCAACGACTGGGTTGAACTGATCAACGCCAGCCAGGACCCGGTCGATGTGGCCGGTTGGACCATGACCGATGATGACCCCGCACACATCGTCGCCTTCCCCGACATGGTCCTGGACCCCGGTGACTTCCTGGTGCTCGAACAAGGCACCGACTACACCTTTGGATTCAGCGGTGCAGACGCCATCTACCTCTACGACAGCGCCGGGCAACTGGTCGAGGCTGTCAGTTGGTCCGATGGCGATATGGTTGAGGACATGAGCCTTGGCCGTGCACCCGACGGCACAGGCGACTTTGAGGTGCAAACACCCTCCAAAGGTGCCGCCAACTGATACCAAAGTGCAGACGCCCGACTGACTTTGTGACGGCCCTAACGGCGTCAGCAACCACGGAACTCACTCGCGGTGGCGCTGCCACAGCTTCGCTCGTCCCGAGGCTGCTGCCGTCCGTTATTGCTCGCCTCAAAGCAAGCCTTTCATCTGCACTTTGGTATGGACTTTCCCACCAAATTCGAGGCAACGGGCCGCCTTTGGCCCGCTCGCTGCGCTCGCCGCCAGGCCCAAACGCCCTGCGGCGGCCCTTTCTCGCCCGTTTGGGCGGCCAATCACTCCGTCGTCAGGATGCGATACTCGATCAACTCCTCAACGCGGGTGTCGCTGGGGCCTCGGGTGACGCGTTGGATGATGCCAATGCCCTGCTTGAAGTAGCGCGTGACGTAATTCTGGCCCCGACGGCCGCTGATCACCAGCGCGTCGTTGAACTCACCGGCCGGAACGGTCGCCAACTCCGTCTGTGGACGCACCGTGTAGCGCCCCTTGCCCGAAATCACGCCTCCTGCCTTCCACGATTGGCCCCGCTTGACCGGGAAAATCAGCAGCGGCGTCTGCGTGCGCACGTAACCGAGCATAAAGTTCATGTCTCGGCTCTTGTAACGGCAAAAATTCGAGCAATGATAGAGCCTCTTGGGCGTCACCAGGTAGCGCAACTTGTCGCTGCGGGTGCGCTCGTGCTTGCGCTGGCGCCGCAAGGTCACCACGCGGTACCCATCAAACTTCTTCACGTCGGTCACCTCAATGCGGATTTCCTCCACCATTGGTTCACCGTCCTCGCCGCGAAGGGGCTCGCCGTTGCGACTGGCCCGTTTGACCCGATAACGCCAGAAGTTGCCCACCGAGAGCGGAAAAGGGTGGTGTTCGGGCGTCATCAACTCGGCTTTCATGTGGAAACCCGAGCGCAAATAGGCCTTAAACGCCGCCGAAACCGTCGGCGCCGCCGCCATACGCCATTCCCCACCGGGCGTCTTCAACATTCGCCCCAGATTCACCGTGAAAATGGTCTCCGGCCCCTGACCTTCCTAGCCCTGGATCAACTTCAAGGTCATCGAGTTGTTCCAGTACTGCACCACCTCGTCGCCTTCGCCCGGATCCTTGCCCCAGAGCGTGGCCGCACGGCCAATGCTGACGTCTTTGAGCGCCAAACGCGACGCCAAACCCCCTTCGGGAGCCTCCGAGGCGTTGCCAGGGTGAAAATCCTTGAAAGTCCGCGCCGCTTTGCGCCTCAAAGAGGCCGCGCGCTTGTCGGCGGTGCTCTGCTTGATCTTCGCCAACGCGATCAAGCCCTCGGCGTCGATCAAGGCGTGGTCATAAAGGTCCGGGTCCTGGGTGATGAGCGCCTTGAAGACCGTCTCGGCCACGCGCTCGGGCGACCGCAGCGGGATGTTCAGCTTCGGTTTGCTCGACGGCACCGGCACGTCCATCGGGTCCATCGCCGTCAAATCAAGCTCGCCCTCAGGCATCAGCGCCTCCAAGACCTCCTTGGCATCCGGTTTCTTGTCCGACTCCAGTGCTTGTTGCTCCGCCAGCATCTGGGCCGACTCGGTGGCCGACGGCAGGCGGTTGTTTTCGCTGTAGAAGGACAGCAGGTGCTTCTCCAGTTCGATGGCCTTGGCGGGTTTGTAGCCCGGCGACTCGGTGTAGAGCAGCGAGCGCAGCGGCGGCTCCTGTTCTTCCTCAATGGGCTGCTCACAGGCGCTCAGCGTCATCAGCGCCGCGGCCAGAAAGATCACCCAGGCCACGCGCATGCCCACAAACGGCATGGCGGCCACCTGCACCCTCTCAATACAGCTCGATATGGGACGGTACTTCATCGTTTGCAGGGGTTCTTTCAGGCGCCGACCTCGGCCTGAAGCCGAGCGGGCACGTCTTTGATCGTCTCAAGGAGTTGTTCGACGAAGCTGTCCGAGGTGAGCCCTTCGGCTTCGCCCTCAAAGTTGAGCAGCAGGCGGTGTCGCAGCGACGGCACGGCGGCGTGGCGCACATCGGCGTAATCCACCTGCCCACGACCATTCATCAGCGCGTTGACCTTGGCACCCAAAATGATGGCCTGCGCGCCGCGCGGCGAGGCGCCGTATTGGACAAAACGCTTGGTGATCTCGGGGGCCTGGGCGCTGGTGGGCTGGGTGGCCAGGATCAGGCGCAGGGCGTAGCGCTTGACGGGCTCGGCCACGGGCACGGCGCGGACCACTTTGCGCAGCTCCAGCAGCTCCTGACCGCTCATGACGGGGCTGGCCTGCTGGGTCTGGTTGCCGGTGGTGCGGTCGATGACTTCGCTGAGTTCGTCCAAGGTGGGGAAGGGCACGTTGACCTTGAAGAGGAAGCGGTCAAGCTGGGCTTCGGGCAGCGGGTAGGTGCCCTCCATCTCCAGGGGGTTTTGTGTGGCCAGGACCATAAAGGGCTGGTCGAGGGTGTGGATGGTGCCGCCGACGGTCACCGAGCCTTCCTGCATGGCTTCAAGAAGCGCGGACTGGGTCTTGGGGGTGGCGCGGTTGATCTCGTCGGCCAGCAGGACCTGGGTAAAGACCGGCCCTTTGCGGAACGAGAAATCCCGGTTGCCCTCGTTGTCATCCACGATGATGGTGGCGCCCAGGATGTCGGCGGGCATCAAGTCGGGGGTGAACTGGATCCGGTTGAAGTCCAACTCCAGCGCCTGGGCCAGCGAGCGGACCAGGAGTGTTTTTCCCAGCCCCGGGACGCCTTCGAGCAAGACGTGGCCGCCGCTCAAGATCGCGGCGAGCACTTGCCGAATGACCCCGCGCTGTCCCACCACCACGGCGCCGACAGCCTCTTCTAGGCGCTCGACTGCCGCTTGAAACTTCTCCACGTCCTGGTCAAACCCCATGGTCTCCTCCCTTGTGGGCGCTCTTGAAGGCGTCCCAGACTCTTTACACCATCACACCCAGGCAAGTATATCCCCGGCCAAGTTCATTCCCTTTACCTGGGGACAACGGGCCAGAAATGTCGTGCGCCGAGCTTTTGGTGGGGCTGTCGGCGGTGTACAGATGAGGTCGGGAGGCAGGAAATGTCCGGTCAGTGGGTTGTGCTGAAGTTTGGTGGGACGAGCGTTGCGACGCGGGCCCGTTGGGAGTCGATCGGCGAGCAGATCAGGGCGCGTCAGGCCGAGGGCCTGCGCCCTGTGGTGGTGTGTTCTGCGGTCAGCGGGATCTCCAACAACCTGGAGGCGCTCTTGAAACAGGCGCCGCTGGGCAACCACCAGGACATTTTGGACGGGATCGTGGCGCGCCATCAGGTCTTGGCCGACGAGATGGGCGTGGACATGGAGGCCGAGATCGGCGGCGAGCTGGAGCGGCTGCGCCGTTTGGCGCTGGGGGCGTCTTTGACCCAGGAGGTCAGCCCGAGGCTCCATGCGCAGGTGATGTCGTGCGGCGAGCTGATGTCGACGCGCCTGGGGGCAGCGTTTTTGCGGGCGCAGGGGCTGGGGTCGCTGGCCTGGGTGGACGCGCGCGAGTGTTTGCGCAGCGTGGCGCACCCCGGAGAGGACAAGTGGCGGCTCTACACCTCGGCGGCGTGCGATGATCACGCCGATGAGGCGCTTCAGGGGCGTTTTGAGGCGCTGGGGGCGGAGGTGATCTTGACCCAGGGCTTTATTGCGCACAACGAGGCCGACGAGACGGTCTTGTTGGGTCGCGGCGGGTCGGACACCTCGGCGTCGTACTTTGCGGCGCGGCTTGGCGCGGCGCGCTGTGAGATCTGGACCGACGTGCCGGGCATGTTCACGGCCAACCCGCGCCAGTTGCAGAGCGCGCGCCTGCTGCGGTCGTTGAGCTACGATGAGGCTCAGGAGATTGCCTCGACGGGGGCCAAGGTGCTGCACCCGCGCTGCATTCCGCCCATGCGCCGTCACGGGATCCCGCTGCACGTGCGCTGCACGACCCGGCCTGAGCTGCCGGGGACGGTGATTTCGCATCAGAGCGCGGACGCGACCCCCAAGGTCAAGGCGATCTCGACCAAGGATCACCTGACGCTGGTGGTCATGGACACGCCGGGGATGTGGCAGCAGGTGGGCTTTTTGGCCGACATCTTTGCCTGTTTCAAGGAGCACGGCCTGTCGATCGATCTGGTCTCGACCTCCGAGATGAACGTCACGGTCTCGCTCGACCCGGCCTCCAACACGATCTCGGATGCCGTGCTAGAGTCGCTGCGCGACGATCTGGCCTCGCACTGCCGCGTGAAGGTGATCGGCCCGTGCTCGGCGATCAGCCTGGTGGGGCGCAACATCCGCGCGATCCTGCACAAGCTCGGCCCGGCGCTCTCGGTCTTTGAAGAATTGCAGGTGCACCTGCTCTCCCAGGCCGCCAGTGACCTCAACCTGAGCTTCGTCGTCGATGAAGATCACGCCGATCGCCTCACCAAAGAGCTTCACACGCTCCTTTTTGACGCCCAGATCGTCGATCAGACCTTTGGACCAAGTTGGCAAGACCTCTTTGCCCCCCAGACCCCGGCCCCGCTCCTGCCGCCGGGACAGTCTCCCTGGTGGAAGGTGCGCCGTGAGGCGCTGCTGGACATGGCCCAGACCCAGTCCCCGCTCTACGCCTACGACGAGCAGGCGCTCAACGACGCCGCCACCAGCCTGACCGCGCTCAAATCCGTCGACAAGGTCTTCTTTGCAATGAAGGCCAACCCCTGCGAAGGCATTTTGCGCCAGTTTGAGGCGCTGGGGATTGGTTTTGAGTGCGTTTCGCCCGGAGAGCTGGAGCGCGTCCTGACGCTCTTCCCCCAGATCGACCGCCAGCGCGTCATCTTCACCCCCAACTTTGCCCCGCGCCAGGAGTACGAGGCCGCCTTTGAGCACGGCGTCTGGGTGACGCTCGACAACCTCCACCCGTTGGAGCAGTGGCCCGAGGTCTTTGCCGGCCGCCAGGTCCTGGTCCGCATCGACCCCGGCCAGGGCAAAGGGCACCACGACTACGTCAAGACCGCCGGCGCGCAGTCCAAGTTCGGCGTCGCCCCCGTCCAGTTCGACCGGCTCCAAGAACTGGTCGAAGCGCACAACGTTCAGATCATCGGCCTCCACGCCCACACCGGCAGCGGCATCCAGAGCCCCGAAGAGTGGGCCCAAACGGCGCTCATCCTCTCGCAGGTCGCCCAGCGCTTCCCCAGCGTCAAGCTCCTCGACCTGGGCGGCGGCCTGGGCGTGCCCGAGCGGCTGGAGCAGCGCGCCATGGATCTGAAGCTCGTCGATGACGCGCTGGCCGCCTTCCGCGCCGCGCACCCCAGCTTTGAGATCTGGATCGAGCCCGGCCGCTATCTGGTGGCCAAAGCGGGCGTCCTGCTGGCCCGCGTCAACCAACTCAAGGACAAGGGCTCCGTGCGCTACGTCGGCATCAACACCGGCATGAACAGCCTCATCCGGCCCGCGCTCTACGGCGCCTTCCACGAGATCGTCAACCTCACGCGCCTGGACGCACCCGCCACCGACGTCTACAACGTCGTCGGGCCGATCTGCGAAAGCGGCGACACCCTTGGACATCGCCGCCGCCTGCCCCCCACCGAGGAGGGCGACATCCTGTTGATCGCCACCGCCGGCGCCTACGGCCGCGCCATGAGCTCCCACTACAACCTGCGCCCGCCCGCCCGCGAGGTAATCGTCACCCCCCAAGGGCATGAAAAGGTCACCCCGTCGGTTGAGCAGTGACGGAGCGCGCCGCCACCGAAACACGAAAGGTACAACATCGATGAAAACCCTGGTCTACCTCCTGGTCCTGAGCACCCTCACAGCGCTGAGCGTGGGCTGTGCCTCCACCAACAGCGTCCAAAAGGGCGCAGACGGCGCCTCTGAGGCCATGGGCGGCGTGGAAGCGTCCGCCGAAGAAGAAGGCCCCGAGTTGATCGCCGACCAGCTCTTCTGGACCGGCCCCGAAGGCAACCTCGGCATGGATCTCTTTGCCAAGTTCAACTCCACCGAGGAACTCTACGCCACGCTCGACCTCAACGCCGAGATCGGCCAATTCGATGGTCGCGCCTGGAAGCTGGGCGAAGTTCTGGTCTACGTCGACCTCAACGCCAACGGCAACGTGGCCAGTTGGCTCGTCTCCGGCCCCAAGCCCCTCATCGAAGCCTACGCCGACAAACTCCAAACCATGGCCAAAGACGACAAGGCCATCTACTCCTTCAACGCCACCCCCTATGAGGTCGCTCCTTCGGCTTTCTTCGAAGCCGAATGAGCTGGGCTCTCTCGCTTTGCGAGAGAGCGGTTCGCTTGCTGGCGCTGCGCTTTCGGTGCGCCTGCTTGCGCAGGCTTTTGGTTCGGTCGCCTGCGCTGCGCTTGGCTTCCTTGTGGTTCGTTCGCTTCGCTCACTTATGGCATTTGCGATGGGTGGGTTCTTGGCTTCGCCGGTACGAGTGGGGCATTGAGGCGAAAGTGGTTCGTTTGGGGTGGTGGGGTCGTGCGGCTGGTGGGTTGATGGGCTTGGTGTGTGCGCCCATGTGTGAATGCCCGGCTTGTGGGGGGAGGCGGCAACGCTCGCCTTCCTGCCGGTCTTGGTGGGTGAGGTCTGTGGGGTGGGGTTTTGGGGCTTACCAGGTGGGGTCTTTGGGGGAGTGGGTTTTGGGGGGCGGCTCGATGTGTTTGAGGAGTCGGGCGTCGGCGTCGACTTCGATTTTGAGGGTTGAGCCGGGGGGCCATTTTTTGGCCTCTTTGGTGGACACGATGCTCTTCATGGCGCCGGGCGTGTCGTCGCGCTCCCAGGTCCAGTTCAGCTCTGCCCAGGCGCGTTTGGCGCTTTGACCGTCGTCTCCGAGGTCTGCTTTGGGCCAGGGGGGTGGGTCGGCTTTGGATGAGCGGGCTTCTTTGACGGGTTCTTCTTTCCAACGCCACAGATCGTAGTGGCATTGGTCGCGTGTGGTCAGCGTGTCGGGGGCGATGTCGCTGCCGCAGTCTATGGCGCCTTCGTCGTCTTTGCGGATGAGTTCTGGGGGGACGGCGGTGGCGCTGTGTGTGTCGTGGATGAAGATTTGCTGGCCAACATCGTAGGAGAGGAAGGCTTTGGCGCTCTTGGGGACAAAGGCCTCCTTGTTGACGCCGGCCAGGGTTTGGACTTTGACGGTGTAGGTGGCCGTTCGGACGAGGCGCTGGCGTTGACCGGCGCGCAGTTCGGGCCAATGGGGTTCGTCCAACTCTCCCCGGGTGCGCTTGGGGGTGCCGGTGGACCAGTTGAGGTGGTCCCAGGTGCACCATTGGCCATAAACGGCGTCTGTGCAGACCTCTTCTGACTCGGAACAGTAGCGCGTGCGGTTGGTGCAGACCTCCTCGGCGAAGCCGTTGCCCTTGTCTTTGACGGTGCACTTGCGCTCGGTGCCGCAAGCGACCTGTTTGGTCCGCGTGCGGCACTTCTTTGGGGTGCGTTGCTTGCGATGACACGACGGGGTGCCGTGTCTCCCGGTCCGTCCGCCTTGTCCATCGACGGGATAGGCCCCATTGGCAGGGGGGAGCTTGTCTTTCCAGCCGCTTTTGGTGCTGGACACCATCCGATCGACCCGCGCAGTGCGCTCCCACAGGCGGCCTGTGACCCTGGCGAGCGTCTGACCGGGCTCAGGACGTGGCCAACAGGTCATCGTCTTGCACTCGTGGAGGGTCCCCAGCCCCGGTCGGAGCTTTTGGCGAGTGGTTTTGCCCGGAACGCGCGCCTTTTTGGGCAGTTGGTCCTTCCATCCCCTGGTTTTTTGGGCTTTTAGGCGCCTGACAAAGACCTGGCGCACCCAAACGCGCTCTTGAACCGACGCCTCGACCTCCACAGGGCGGTTCAACCACGTGGTCACACCGCTGCACAGGCAACAACTGCCCATAAAAAAGGCCACAATCGAACCAAAGAGCCCCTTTGCGCCCATACTGACGCGTCTTGAAGTCTTCTTGGGGGCCGAGTATGCCGGTTTTGGGGCCGGGGCAGGCATGGCGTCCTGACGAGAGGCGCCGCACGACTGACAATGGTCCACGTTGCCGGGGTTTCCAGACTGACACGCCCCACAAAACCAGTCCGCGCCAGCCTTGGCAGCCTTCAGCGCGTCTTTATCGGTGACGGATCGCGCGGTGGAAGAGCCGTCGGCGTTGGTTGAGCCAAAGTCAAAGCTCATTTCCTCGGATTCGCGCGGGTTTCCACACGCCGGACATGTCTTGTGGCGACCAAGAATCTTCTCAGTCCCGCAAGAACTGCACGTCCAGGTGCCTTCAATGATCCGTCTTTCGACCGTCAACGCCTTTCTCCTTCGTGCGCAAGCCGTTTAAATGGCCCGCTGAGGCCCTTCAAGGGCAAATTATGGCGTCTCAACGTGAAGTAGAGTGCTCCGAGCGCAGCGGAAGACACTCCGTGATGCCCCACATGCCCATCCATGCCCCATTGCTGCCTTTATTGTGCCCTGATGACACCAACATGGGTCCAAAACACTCCCAAATCAACACTGAAGGGCAGCAGATGGACCACATCCTCAGCATTTGGATTGATTTAAAGGGAACGTTCACTTCGCCACACCACCCCGCAGTCCAGTCGAAAGACATTCCAGCAGGGCGATCAGGTCATCCGAATGGCGCAATCGTGCCTTCCCTCCCAGACGTCCATGCCCCACCCGAGTTTGTGGGGGCAGGGGAGGCGGCAACGCTCGCCTCCCCTGCCGGCCCTCGCAGATGGCAACAACGTTGGCCCTCAACTTCGCAAGGCCGCTGAAGGCGGTCGGGCTATCGCCGCCCACCTTTGCCCCAAAACCCGTCCCCGATGTCCTAAAGCGCTCAAAAAGTCCCACCAGAAAAGCCGCCCCCCCCCTTGGGAAGCCCCCCCAGTCCCTCCCACCCCCCCCCCACCCCTTGGAAAGCTTTCCCACGCTCACCCCCCGCCCCTC
>CAKZKQ010000601.1 GCA_937123825.1 uncultured Pseudomonadota bacterium | reverse complement strand
CCGTTCACCCCGTGCACGCCATCTCAACGTTCTGACGCTTGATGAATGCGGCATTTCCGATCGTGGGGCCTTGGCGCTGATCAACTCGCCGTACTTGAGTCAGGATTGTGCGCTTGGTCTCAGAGACAATCCCCAAATCAGCGACAAGGTGGCTGTGAAGCTTCAAGCGCGGTTTGGGCGCTGCAAACTGCAATGGACCTACAAACCGAATGACCAATGGGGGTTTAATGCAGCGGGGTTGGCTTCTTCTGGGGTGAGGATGTGGGAAACGTGGAAGTGGGACCCCTTGGCGCTTGTCCACAGTGAGTGGGTGGAGCCTCGGTCTGAGTATTGGAATGCTGGGGATTGGTGGGTGCCAGTCCGTGTGGACTGAGCCGATAAAACGGCGGGGTTGGGTGGGCCCGGCTGCTTTATGGGTGCAGGGATCAGAACATGGTGTTGTTGTGGGCTGATTGTTCGGGGACGATTTGCAGGACGTCCCAGTGCTCGACGATTTTGCCGTTGTCGTCCAGACGAAAGATGTCGATGCCGGCGTAGTCGTGGTCGCCGGGCCATTGCTGGTGGCAGTGGAGGATGACATGGTTGCCTTCGGCGAAGGCGCGCTTGAAGTGGACGCGTTTGCCGGGATACTCGCGGGCCATGCGCTCAAAGTAGGCGATGAAGGCCTCTTTGCCGTCGGCAACCTCGGGGTTGTGCTGGATGTAGACGTCGCCGACGTACTTTTGGATGGCCTCGGCCGGTTTGCACTGGTTGAACATCAAGTCGTAGAAGGCCTTGGCGTTGGCTTTGTTTTGTTCCAGGCGGTCGTTCATGGCAAGGCTCCGTGGTGTTGTGGGCGCTTTGGGGTTTGGTTTGATTTGGTTTGGCGATGTGCTGTGACGGCGGACTTTGGCGGCGCGTTGTGGCGAGGCCGAAGTGCGGTGCGCACTGTGGGGTCAAGTTAGGTTCTGTCTGATAATTGTCCCGTCGCCCGACGGCCCGATGATGCCGATCTCGTCGTCGCCGGTGCTCGACGAACTCCTAGTTCGTCTGTGCTCGCCTCCTCGAACTCGACACCATCGGCCTCGCCGGAGCTCGGTTCCAATTGTCAGACAGAACCTAGCCTTGCGTGTGGGGGTTTAGAAGCCTTCAAAAGGCAAAGGCACCGTTCTGTGTGGCCAAACAATGCCTGAAAGGTTCAGTGGGATTGTTGGGTGTGGGCGCGGTGGTGTTGCATGTCGCGCAGGAGGCCGGGAGAGCAGCGCTCGGGCTCTTTGAGGAGCTGTTCAAGCTCTGAGCGAGGACACAGGAGGATGGCGTCTACCTCGCCGTCGGCGAAGGTGAGCTCTGAGAGCCCCTGGGCGGTCAGAGTGCCATGGTAGAGGCGGTTGACCTGCCAGTTGCGGAAGAATTTGGGGGTTTCGAGCGCTTCGCGTCGCAGGTAGGGGCCGCCGACCGGGGTCAGCCCTTCGGGGGTCAGCCCTGTGGCGGTGATGCCCAGCTCTTCGGCCAACTCCTGGCTGGCCGCCTCTTGCCAGCTTTGTCCGGCCTTGAGGTGCCCGGCGGCGCTGGTGTCAAAGAGCCCTGGCCAGTCGGCCTTGGTGCGGGCGCGCTTTTGCAGCATGAACCATTTCTGGGGGGTTTGCAGGAGGATGTGCACCACCCGGTGGCGCAGCCCCGTCAGGTGGCAAAACCAGCGCGGCGCGCTGAGCCCTGTGGGGGCGTCGTCTTTGTGGACAATGTCCAGGCATTCTTCGCCAGGGGTCGCAGGGCGGTTCAGGGCCGCGCGCCAGTGGTCCAGGGCTTCTTGAAGCTGTTTTGGGGTCAGGTGGTCGCCGCCGTTCCACTGCGCCTCCAACCGACGCAGCGCTTCACGGTGGGACTCAGAGAGGTTCATAAGAGGCTTAACGTGGCGGCGACGGCGATGATGACGATCAGCAGAAAGATACTTATCAACTGGATTCGTTCCATCCAGCCTTTGGAGGCGTTTTTATCCGGGTTGGAGTGGGTGGTGTTCACCGGTTCCCTCTGAGAGCGATACATCTTGCCCATGTGACTGGGACTGAAAACCATCACGTTGTGCTGTAAATATGACGGTTAGCACAATACAGGGACGATGTCATCACAAAAGATGATGCGTTTGGCAACACCTTGGATGTGTTGCCAATGCGTATTTTTCGCAGGGTCAGTGTGGGAAAAACGGGGCACGTTGTTGTTCATATGCCCGTTTGGGGTGTGTGTGCCCGTTGGTGCTCGGTGGGCAGGGTCAAGGGCGTGCTTTGGGCAAACCACGCCCTTGACCCTGCCCTTTGGTCTCAGGTGGCGATCTCTTCGACGATGGCGAGCACTTTTTTGGGCAGGATGACGCCTTTGAAGGGCATCAGGGCGACCGGGAGTTCGTCCCACTGGGGTTTGTCTCGGTCGGTTTGGAGTCGGTCGCTGACGGCGAGCATGAGGTTTTTGGGGCCGTGTCGCTGGACGTTCTGGGCTTTGGTTTTGAGCCAGCCTCGGCGCCAGTAGCCGACGATCTCCATCATGGCTTTGCGGCCGTCTTCTTTGTGGGTAAAGACCACATCGGGGACCAGCACGTCGTGGCCGCCCAGGTCGAGCAGCTCGGCGCCCCGGCTGATTTTCCAGGGGGTCTTCATGGCCTTCCAGCGCTTTTCAAAGTGGGCTTGCTCTTCGGTGACGTAGGCGCCCTTGGCTTTGTAGTGGCTCTTGAGGCCGCAGCCGTCGTCGAGGATGAAGGTGCGGGCTTCGCGGGAGGGGCCCCAGACCAGGTCGGCCTCCATGGCCCAGCCTTCGCACAAGAGCAGCGCGGGCAGGAACATGGCCATCTTCAGGCCATACTTGTTGGTGCTCTTTAAGAGGCTGATGGGCCCGTCGAGGGTGAGCTTCCAGGCGCCGGCGGGGCTGCGGCGCACCCGGTGCATCAGTTGGTAGAACTTCAGGTAGTTGAAGAGCTGGCGGTATTGGGACGCCTGGGCGCCTGCCTGGAGGCTGATGCGCAGCTCTCTGGCGCGGTAGAGCACGGCCTGGGCCAGGGCCAGGTTGTAGCGGTGGAGCAGTTCGATCCCTTCGAGTTCTTTGAAGCTGGTCAGGCGCTGGTTTTCGTTCAAATCGCCGTAGAGCGCCTCTTCCACATCTGCGCGCGTGACAGGCGCGGCCAGCGGTTCTCCTTTGGCCTCTTCAAGGCGGCGCTGCAATTCAACGGCGGCCATGTCGAGGATGTCTTCGCGAGTGTGGGTGTGGAGCGTGTCGGTGGAGGCGACGATGGGGTGGTGGGTGGCGGAGAGGCCAAAGACCACCTCGCGGACGTCGATCGGCGAGGCGACCGAGCCGACCTCGAAGGTGGAGCGGTCTTCGAGGAGTTTTTTGAAGCCGCGCGAGAGGTTGAAGTCGGTGCCGTCGCCGATCAAGTCCCCGATGGCTTCGTCGAGCACCGCGCGGCGCTGGCCGATGTGGCTGGAGAAGAGGGCGATCATCTGCTCGGCGCGGGCCTGATAGCGGGGCCCGGCCTTGCCTTCGATTTTGATGTAGCGCGGCTCGATGGAGTCCCCATCGTCGCGGACACGCAAGAGATCAGCGGTAAGCATCGTGTTCCCTCCGGCGCGTGGAGACGTACTCTTCGACGGTGTCTGCGGTGATCAACTCGTAGAGCGTGGCGCGCTTGTTTTTGCTGCGGCGCAGGATGCGTCCCAGGCGCTGGACGTGCTCGCGCACGGTGCCCGAGCCCGAGAGCACGATGGCCACGTTGGCCTCGGGGATGTTCACCCCTTCGTTGAGGACCTTGCTGGTGACCATGCAGGGGTATTCGCCCGAGTTGAAGCGCTCCAGGTAGAGCTTGCGCTCCTTGGTGGGGGTCTGGTGGGTGATGGCGGGGATGAGGAAGCGCCGGCTGATGTCGTAGACCGTGTCGTTGTCATTGGTGAAGATGATCACGCGGTCTTTGGCGTGGACGCGCAGGAGCTTCTCCAAGCGGTCCACCTTGCCGCTGTGCGCCAGCGCGATCCGCCGCTGCAACCGATACGCCCGAAACGCCGCGCGCCCGTCTTTTGACCGGCTCGACTTCTTCAAAAACTCGCCCCAGCCCGTCGGCTTGGACATGCGAATGCCGTAGATCCTCAAAAAGGTCCGGTATTCGTTGCGGGCGTCGTTGTAGCGCTGCGCGTCGGCCTCGCTCAGGGGGACTTTGAGCGTCACCACGTCATACTCGGCCAGGAAGCGGCCGGTCATGTCCTTGATGCCCTTTTCGTAGACGCACGGCCCGATGAGCTTATCGAGCAGGTGGTGGCTGCCGTCGTTGCGCTCGGGGGTGGCGGTCAGGCCCAGTCGGTAGGGGGCCAGCGACATCTCCGAGGCCATGGCGTAGCTGGGTCCTGGCAGGTGGTGGCACTCATCAAAGACCAGCAACGCAAAGCGGTTGCCGATCCGGTCCATGTGGATGAAGGCCGAGTCGTAGGTGCTCACCGTCAGGTCACGCACCTCGTGGTAGCCGCCGCCCAGAATGCCGACCTCGACGCCAAACGAGCTGCTGAGCAGATCGTACCACTGGTTCATCAGGTCGATGGTGGGGGCAATGACCATCGCCGAGCGGCCCGTCTTCCACAGGGCCAGCTCGGCCACGTAGCTCTTGCCCGCGCCGGTGGGCAAAACCACCACGCCGCGCTTGCCGTTGGCCTGCCAGGCCTCGATGGACTCGCGCTGGTGGGGGTAGGGCTCTCGGTAGACGCCCATCTCCAACGCCAGGTTGGTGTAGGCGCGCGCCAGGTCTTCAAACTCCAGCTCGCCGCGCTGCTGGGCGCGGTAGAGGTGGGCAAAGACCTCACGGTACATGCTGGCAGGGGCACGCAGGACACTGGTGCGTTGATCAAAGACCAGTTCGTCAAAGGGCGACAGGCCCTTGAGCGTCTGGGACGGGCCGTCGACCACAATGGTGCCGGCCTCAAAACGCAGTTTGAGCTTGGATTTGGGGGTCACGGTCAACAGGGGCTCCCATGCTGGGCGCACAAATCAAAAGAGCGATACATTCAGATGCATCGCTCCTGTCGGCATGCGCGCCGTGCTTTGGCGGCGTTGTTGACGCCGCCAGGACTCCTGTCCCGATGTCTCGAACCTGCGCGGGTCATGCAACTGACCCGATGGATATCAATCCATGACCACGTAGGGCAGCAGAGCGATGGAGCGGGCCCGCTTGATGGCGCGGGTCAGCTTGCGCTGGTACTTGGCCGACACGCCGGTGATACGGCGAGGCAGGATCTTGCCACGGGGGGAGATGAACCGCTTGAGCAGTTCAACGTCTTTGTAGTCGATTTTCAGGTCGGGGTTGGACTTGAAAGGGCAAACCTTTTTGCGGCCGCGGCCACGACGGAAGAAGCGAGCCATGTCAGTCTCTCCTTAAAATGGGGCTTTAATGCTGACGGGACCGTGCAAAGGTGCTTGATTTGGTTCTGCACGGGCACAAAGCCGGGTTCCATTTTCTTTGATGTTTTTCGCGGCCTTTGTCTTTTCAACACCACCCGTGATGACGGGCTTGCGTGGCATTGAAACACCGCGACCCACTGCGCATCTGCGCAGCCCGTTTTTCAAAACGGGAGCACAACCTATCCCCACCCCCCATCCTTGTCAAGCATTGTCGCCCTCAACCCCCAAAGACTTCTTTGGCGGCCCCCAGGCAGATGCGCTGGATGTCGGCGGCTTCGATGCCCGCTTCGGCCAGCGCGACGGTGACCTTGGGCAGCGCCAGGATGTCCGCCGGGCCGTCGCGAAGCGCCGAGTTGGCGATCAACCGCCGCCGGTTGTGGTGCTGGGCCAGGGTGACGGCCTGCTCCAGGCTTTGAAAAAACGGGTGGATGGACACGCCGCACCAATAGCCAGCCTCCAGCGCCGCGTCGATGGTGAGCCAGTCGATGTGCTGAAGCACCACGCGCCCGGGGCCAAGGCCGTGGGCCTCCAGGATGGCCGTCAAGCGCTCGATGCACCCCCGGCGCCAGCGCGCGTCGTCGCGCCTGGGCATGGCAAAGATGATGGGCAGGTCCAGGCCGCTTTGCGCCAGCAGCCGGATTTGCCGCTCCACCAATCCCCACTCCTGCGCCGTCCCCTCCAGCACCCCCAGCTCGCCCACAGCCACGACCTCCGGTTCTCGCCAGATCTGGGGCAGATCGCGCCACAGCTCGTGGTGGGCGCGGATGGGCTGGGCCTTGGGGTGGACCCCGATGGCCACGTGGGGGGTGATGCCGTGGCGGCGAAGGCGCTCGGCTTCGGTGACGATCAGTTGCTCAAAGTGGTGGCCAAGCTCCAGCGCGGTTTGAAAGGGGCGCGGGTGGTGGGCGCAGGTGAGCACATCGGAAACCCCGAAGAAGGCCATGTTGGCCAGATCGGAGTCTGAGCGCGTGTCGCTGTAGATGTGGGCGTCAAAGAGCTTCATTGCCACGTCAGGGCGTCGGGGGCGGCGGCTTGCGGGTGCTCAAAGTCGCCGCTGCGGCCGCCGCGCTTGGTCCACAGCGCCACCTGGCGCACGACCATGGCCTTGTCAATGGCCTTGCACATGTCGTAGACCGTCAGCGCCGCTGTCGACACCGCCGTCATGGCCTCCATCTCCACGCCCGTGCGCCCCACGCAGCGCGACGTGGCGCGGATCCACAGCTTGCCCGTCTCTTGACCCGGCTCGGGGGCAAACTCCACCCCGACGTGGGTCAGCGGCAGCGGGTGGCACAGCGGGATCAGGTCGCCGGTGCGCTTGGCGCCCATGATCCCCGCAAGGCGCGCCACGGCCAAAACGTCGCCCTTGCTGGCGCCGCCGCTGAGGATGGTGGAGAGGGTCTGGGCCTTCATCTCCACGCAACCCACCGCCACGGCCTCGCGCTCGGTGATGGCCTTGCCACCAACGTCCACCATGTGGGCGCGGCCCTGGTCATCCATGTGGGTGAGTTGATCGCCCATGGCCCTCAGTCCTCCCAGTCTTCAGAGAGCGTGTCGGCCAGCGAAGACAGGCGCTCGGTGATCCGCTCCAGGTCCCGTTGCACGCCGCGCAGCGCCTTGCCCACGCCGCCCGGGAGCGTGACCGCGCCCATGGCCGACAAGCGCCGCGCCGCCGAGAGGCCATCGACCACGTCTTGCAAGCCCGGCTCGACCAACTCTTCCAGCAGCGCCCCAAAGTGCGCCTCGATGTCGTCGGAGTCCATCCGACCAAGGCGTGCCCCCAGGTCCTTCTCCAGGGCCCCAAAAGTCTCCTGGAGGTCGTCGGCTTGCAGGGCGGCCCGTCGCGCCTCGGCGTCTTCCAGCCGGCACTCGGCGACGCGCTGGACGGTCTTCCAGGTGGCTT
>CAKZKQ010000600.1 GCA_937123825.1 uncultured Pseudomonadota bacterium | reverse complement strand
TCCCAACCAGCGCCCATCCGACCTCAGAGAAGTGAAAGCACTTTCGACGTGATGACGACACCATCCGGCGAAGCGAAGCACGATCCACTCATCGCAATCGCCATAAGTGAGCGAAGCGAACGAACCAAAAGGAAGCAAGCGCAGCGAGCGACCGAACCAAAAGAGAGCCAAGCGAAGCGCCGGCGACCGAACCAAAAGCGCAGCGCAGCAAGCGAACTGAAAGGAAGACGAGCGCAGCGAGGCGACGAACGGCTCCCCAGCGACCGAGCGCAGCGAGGGAGCCAGGGAGCCAGGAACTCAAGGATTTCAGCTGAAATCCTTGAGTTCCTGGCAGACGAGGAGGGCGGCTTTGAGGCGGTCTTGGGCTTCGGTGGGGTGGAGGCGGCGGATGAGTTTCATTTGGGGGGTGAGGCTGTAGCGGCCTCGGGAGGATTGGATGAGGGCGATGGCTTGTTGGGGGCTGATGGCGGGGCGGTCGCCGAGGGTGAGGTGGACGACGCCGGCGCCGACGTCGAGGCGCGGGCAGCGCAGTTGGCGCAGGGCGATCTTGATGGAGATGACCTGACGCAGGGCTTCGACCTCGGAAGGGGGGGAGCCGAAGCGGTCGACGAGTTCGGTGTAGAGTTCGGAGAGTTCTTCGTCGGTGCGGGCCAGCGAGAGGCGCTTGTAGAAGAGCAGGCGCAGGGAGATTTCCTGGATGTAGCCCTCGGGGATGTAGGCGGGGATGGGGATGTTGACCTCGGGTTCGATCTCTTGTTCGACCTCTTCGCCGCGAAGTTCGCCGATGGCCTCTTCGAGCAGTTCGCCGTAGAGGTCGAGGCCGACCGAGGCGATGTTGCCGTGTTGTTGGGGGCCAAGGAGGTTGCCGGCGCCGCGCAGTTCGAGGTCGTAGGAGGCGACGTGGAAGCCGCTGCCCAATGCGGTGAAGCGCTCGATGATTTCGAGCCGCTCCTGGGCGATGGGCTTGAGCTTGCGGCCGTGGACCAGGAGGTAGCAGTAGGCGCGGGTGCTGGAGCGTCCGATGCGGCCGCGCAACTGGTAGAGCTGGGAGAGGCCAAAGGTGTCGGCGCGGTCGATGATCATGGTGTTGGCGTTGGAGATGTCCATGCCGGATTCGATGATCGTGGTTGAGAGCAGGACGTTGAAGTCGCCCTTGACGAAGCCGAGCATGACCTTTTCAAGCTCGCTCTCTTTCATCTGGCCGTGTCCGACGGCGATGCGGGCCTCGGGGACGATTTGTTGGAGGGTCTGGGCCATCTCCATGATGGTCTGGACCCGGTTGTGGACAAAATAGACCTGTCCGCCTCGGGTCAGCTCGCGCATGATGGCCTCGCGCACGACGGTCTCGTTGAAGCGCGCGATGTGGGTGCGCACGGCCAGGCGGCCGGGGGGCGGCGTGGCGATGATGGACATGTCGCGGATGCCCAGCAGGGACATTTGGAGCGTGCGGGGGATGGGGGTGGCGCTCATGGCCAGGCAGTCGACTTGGGTGCGCATCTCTTTGAGGCGCTCTTTGTGGCCGACGCCAAAGCGCTGCTCTTCGTCGATGATCATCAGGCCGAGGTTGCGAAAGGCGACGTCCTTGGAGAGCAGGCGGTGGGTGCCGATGAGGATGTCGACCTTGCCGGCTTCGGCGTCGTCGAGGATCTTGCGGCTGTCTTTGCGCGAGCGGAAGCGGTTGAGGGCCTCGATGCGCACAGGGTAGCCCTCAAAGCGCTTGCGGAAGGTCGACAGGTGCTGTTCGCACAGGACGGTGGTGGGGACCAGTACGGCGACCTGCTTGCTGGCCAGCACGGCCAGGAAGGCGGCGCGCATGGAGACTTCGGTCTTGCCAAAGCCGACGTCGCCGCACAAAAGCCGGTCCATGACGGTGGACTTTTGCATGTCGCCCAGGGTCTCGTCGATGGCCTTGAGCTGGTCGGGGGTCTCATCGAAGGGGAAGGAGGCTTCAAACTCCCGGAAGTAGGCGTCGGGGCCGGGGAAGGCCATGCCGGGGTGGGTCTGGCGTCTGGCGTAGAGTGCGATGAGGTCGACGGCCAGCTCTTTGAGTTGGGCTTTGACCTTCTCTTTGATTTTCTCCCAGCCGGTGCCGCCGAGTTTGTCGACGCGGGCCCTTTTGTCGCCGCCGACGAACTTTTGAACGCGGCCGAGCTTGTAGACGGGCAGGTAGAGCTTGTCGCGCCCGGAGTATTCGATGATGAGGAAGTCACCGGGGATGCCGCCGACCTCCATTTTATGGAGTCCTGCGTAGCGGCCGATGCCAAAGTCGGTGTGGACGACCATGTCGCCCGGTTCCAGGTCGCGGAAGGAGGAGATGGCGGCGGCCTCGTGGAAGGCGCGGCTGCTGGCCTTCTTGCCGCTGGAGGCGTGGCCAAAGATTTCGCGGCTGGTGACGACGGCCATGCCGAGCTGTGCCGAGCGGAAGCCCGCCGAGAGGATGCCGGTGACGACGCCCACGTTGCCGCACGGCGGCGCGACGGTCACCAGTGGGTCGATGGGGGCTTGGCGCGCCTTGGCTTTTTGGTCGTAGGCGTCCAGAAGTTGGAGCAGGCGCTGGGTTTCGCCCGCGGTGGGGCAGACCAGCAGGATTTGGCCGTAGAGTTGGCGCCAGGCGTCGAGTTTTTCGCCCAGCGCGCGCACGGCCCCTTCGGCGCGCTGGCGTTTTTTGCGGGCGCTGATGACGTCAGAGTTGGAGCGCGCGGTGAAGGAGAAGGCCGGTGGCGCATCCTCCTGCGGCAGCGCTTCGCGCACCAAACCCATCAGGTCCAAACGCAGGCTTTGGGCGTTGATCCAGGCGTTGATGTCGTCGGGGTTGAGGTAGTGTTCTTTGGGGGGGAAGGCCAACTGCGCGTCGGCCATCGCAGCATTGTATTCCTGGTGGCGCTGGTGCCAGAGGGCTTCGAGTTGGCGCTGGCAGCCTTCGGGGTTCTGGATGACGATGATGGCGTCGTCGGGCAGCAGGTCAGACAGTGGCCCGAGGTTGTCGTAGAAGGCCGGCAATAGGGCCTCGACGCCCAGGAAGTGGATGCCCGACTGGATGTCGTCCATCAGGCGGCTCATGAACTTGCTGGGAACGCGGCAGGTTTCCCCGGCGGCGCGCAGGCGAGTGCGGGCGCAGCGGACGGTCTGCTCCGAGTAGAGGACTTCACGGACGGGGAAGATCCAGGTTTCTTGCAGTGGGTCGCGGGTGCGCTGGGTTTCAGGGGCGAAGGTCTTGATGGAGGTGACCTCGTCGCCCCAGCGCTCGATGCGCACGGGGTGGTCATCAAAGGGCGACCAGATGTCGACGATGTCCCCGCGGATGGCGTAGGTGCCCCGGTCCTCGACCAGAGACACCGACGTGTACCCGCAGTCTGAGAGGACCTTGCGCAGGCGCTCATTGGAGACATCCTGCTGGTCTAGGGCGATGCTGTCCGAGAGGGTCAGCAGGACCTCGGCGGGGACGGTCTTGCGGGCCAGCGCCGTGATGGGCATGACGGTGTATTGGCCGCCGAGCTCCATCTGGAGGCTGAAGATGGCCGCCAGGCGGTCCTGGGTCAGTTGTCGGTCGGGGGAGACGTCGCTGTAGGGCGACAGCTCGGAGTGGGGCAGGAGCAGGACGTTGCGGGTCTCGGGGGGGTCGCAAAAGAGGGCGATGTCCCCGGCCAGCGACTGACTCTCTTTGAGGGACGGCGTCAGGGCGATGAGCCGTTTGCCCGTGCGCCTGCCGATCTGCGCCAGCACCAATCCCATCAGCCCCGGCGGCACCGGCCCAGTCAACTCAATTCGTTTTTGTCCCGCCTCAATGGCGGCCATCAGCTCGTCCAGCGGGTGGCTGCCCGCGTGTGCCAGTTCATCGAGCCCATCCCAGGGACCTGGTGCCACCTCCTCTCCGGCAGGCCCCGCGTCGGTGTGGGGGATGTAGCCAGCCGGTGCGGCGGCGTCATCGTTGCCGTCAAAGGGCTTTGAGATCAACTCTTCCTTAGAGCCAACCAACGCGCGTCCGGATGTGTCGGTGGGGTTTTGTTTGTTCTTTGACACGGCAGTCTCTGGGATAAAAAATGGGGTCTTTGAAGTGGCCTGCAAAGGGCAAAGGGCATAGATGCGAAGTCCCAAGGGGATTGTCAATGTGGCTCTGTGCCTATATGAATGTCCACCGATGACAGTGTGTGTTGGACACGGGTTGGCTTGCATCGCTCATCACACCGGCTCCACATTTGGTGAGAGCTTCTATATGATGTCTGCGCAGGCCACAAAAGGGACATGGTGTCCAAACAAATGGGACATACAAAGAGTTGATGCACACAAGGAGTGTCTGGTGATGAGGGTTGCAACAATGCGCGCATGTGGTGTGCTGGCGATGGTGCTGGTGCTGGCCTGGTTGTCCACCGGCTGCGGAGAGGAGGGCGGCGATGATGCCAACAACTCGCCCATCCACGCCGTGGCCAGCGTTTTGCTGGTTGAGGACGAGGTCGGCCCCCAG
>CAKZKQ010000599.1 GCA_937123825.1 uncultured Pseudomonadota bacterium | reverse complement strand
GGTGGCCCATGCGGGATCGCGCCCGTAGGGTTGGCACTCGGCGCCTGCTCCCGTGGAGGTATAGACGGGCGCAGCTTCGAGGGGGGGGAGAAATCATTAAGGTTGCCAGGGTCGCCATACCCAAGGTCGCAATGGATAATAATGGGCGTTGTAATGGGGTGTTCATGGTGGGGTGAATAAGCCTTTGTGATTGAATGATAGGTGTGATGCGGTCTTCGTTATTATATGTTGAATAAGCTATTCAGTCGTATGTGGCGTGTCAATAGTGAGTTTTCCCTTTATGTGGATTGGTTGTCGTCTGGGGCCGCGTGTCTTTGCACGGTTTGGGTGATGGGCGAGCATTTGGGGTGGGGGGGAACGGGTCTTGTCATTGAGGCGCTGCGCATGCACAGGGATTCCACACTGTTATGGGACGATACGTCAGAGTTGAAGGCAGCCACCACACGATTGTGGGGTCATATGTCAGAGTTGACGGCAGGCCTCACAACTGTGTGGGGCCATACGTCAGGGGCGACGGTGGCTTTCACACCGCTGTGGGATGATACGTCAGATTTGACGGTAGGCTCCACAACGGTGTGGGGCCATGCGTCACGGTTGGAAGGGGCTGTGATGGTGCTGTGGAGAGGTTGGGCCGCTGTGGCGTATGTATGAAGAATGCTCTTGTTGGGGTGAGTTGCGCTGATGCAGGGTTCCATGCCCTGTGGTGAGGGCTTCGGCAATGGTGCTTGTGATCCGGCAATGGCCTGCCTCTTTCCCTTGTGGTCTGCGATGGTATAGACCCCAGCAAACTCTTGCTCTTTCAACCACACAATGGTCTGATTTCAGGTGCAATGGCGCTCTGATTTGGCTGTGGACGTGGGGGGAAAGGCGAGATGTCGACCAGCAAGAGGCCGTCCTCATCTAAAAAATCCAAAACACCCAAACAATCCAAGCAGACGTTGGTGTTGCGCGGGACGCTGCGCCGCCAAGAGCTGGTGCGCGGCAAGCAACGCGAAATTGTCCCGCCAGAGCCGCTCTCTGAGGGCAAGACCGCAATGCTCTACCCGGTCTTCGTGGTCTGCTCGCTTTTGGCGCTGGTCATCACCGTGGTGGCGATCGATCACCCCATCGGCGCGGTGATCTTTCTGCTCTACGCCGCCATCTGCTTTATGCGGCCCGACTGGATCATGAAGTTCCTCGACGTGGGACCGGTCGGCATCTACAAGAGCCTCTTTGAGCGCTCCTTTATAAAGCGCGAGCGCTGGTTCAAGCAGGTCCGCGACATCCCCGTGGAGTTGGAAGTGGACACTGAAGGCGACGCGCCCTCCCTGTCCTGGCGCTACCTCGAAGAGCGGGCCTCAGAGGTCGAGTTTGAACCCGTCGATGTGGTCGCCGACAAGTCCATGCCCGTCCAAGCCCCCCTCACCGACGGCTCCATCCCCCTCGACGATGCTCGCCTTGGCTTCTCTCTAAGCCGCTCGCCCCAGGACAAAGAGCAAGCGCTGCTGGAGATGCGCTCACCGGGTGCTGGTCAGCGCCTGGGCGTGTCTTTTGGGGAGGCGTGGCTCGACCCCGACGCCGAGGTGCCGCTGCTGGAGCGCCCAGGGGTCGTGCTCGACCGAGACGACGAAGAGGCGCTGTTGCTGGCTTTGGCGCGGATGACGCAGATGAGCGGCGCGCGCTGGCCCCGTGCCCTCGAAGGGCTGCGCAATGAACTGAGCGCCGATGAGTTTGCCCAGAAAAAGCAGTCGCCAGTCTTTCAGCGCGTGGCCGAATATGCCCGCACCGGACCCAACGAAGAGAGTTGAACCCTGGATTGGCCGCCAAGGAGGACTTTGGCGGCTTTTTGACCCACCCAGGAGGTGCCCACCCAGGCCCCGTCGTGGTGGGTCGTGACCGCCACGGTCTGCCCGTGATCCACGCGCTGGGTCAACTGGCAGGGCAGGGCATTGCAGGTGTGGAGCGCGGACGCAGTGGGGCGCGCTGAGCCCTGCCACAGGTTCACCGTGCCGGGTTTGAAGCCGTGGTCGCCCTTGGCGACGAGCCAGAGGCCGTCGGGGCGTGCTTCGATGGCGAAGGGGGCCTGGTCGCGGCCCTTTTCCTGGCCGCAGGCGGTGTGTTCTTCGGGTTCCCAGGGGAATTGGCGGTCTTCGACCAGCGGGGGCAGGGCGCCCTGAAGCTGGGGGAAGCTGCAGTGGAAGGCGTTGAGCCAGTCGGTCAAGTCAATGCCGCTGGGGCCGACGTCGACCGGGATGCCCTGGCCAAAGTAGTCCAACAAGAGATCCATGTGGCCGTCGGGGCCGATTTCGACGGTGTCAAAGGGTTCGTCGGGTGAGGCCGGGTCGAGCGCGTCCCAGAGAATGCCCGCGATGACCTCTTCGCGCAGGTCCCCGCCCAAGCTGCCGTCGTCGGTGCCAAACATGTTGTCCTGGGGCTGGCCGTTCTGGGTGACGGCCTCCATGTCGATGACGCGCACATCGTCCATGAAGGTGTCGACCACGTCGGCGCGGTCCAAAACCATGCCGCAGAAGAAGTAAGCCACCCCTTCGCCGTAGGCCAGCCGGGGCGAGACCTGACGATCGCGGTGGGGACCGCCGGGGGAGTCGTCGTTGCTGAAGCGCTGGACGAAGTAGTGTCCAAATTCGTGCAGGACGATGTGGTCGTCGTATTCGTCGGTGTCCTCGACCTGACCGCCCAGGCTGACGGTGTTGTCGGAGTAGCACGAGCCGCAGCCAAAGGCCTGACCGGCTTGCCAGCGGTAGGTCAGCGTGGGGGCCTCCTGGGAGGAGTGCTGAGCGACAAAGGCAAAGCCCGCCACGGTGACGTCCATGATGTTCATGGCACCCCCGGCGGGGCTGGAGGCGGTGGCCAGCAGGTCAAAGCGCGGCAAGGGGGTGGCGTCGGCGTCAAAGCTGTCGCTGGTGACGGCGTAGATGGCGCGGCTGTCGGTGCGATCTTGCACGCGGGCGCGGTAGGTGACGCCGTTGCCGGGGACCTCGACGGCGGCCAGCGCGCGGACCTGGTAGGTTTGCCCGTCGTGGACCCCGAAAGTGACCTCAAAGGCGCCGCCTTCGGTGGTGGTGCCCCTGCCGACCACGGCCCCATCAAAGTCGCGCACAACCTCGACCACGGCGTGCTGGAGGCCGGTTGGGACCAGTTCTCCGGTGAAACCGTCGATGTCGTAGGGGCGGTCTTCGTACTGGAGCGAGCCCTGGACGGTGGATTCGCGCTCGGCGGCCCCAAAGAGGGTCGTTTGCAGGGTGTAGGGGGCGCTGGCGTCGCGAAAGCCGTAGACCTCGACCAGGACGGTGGCCTCTTGCTCAAAGGGGCCTGCTTGGAGGCGTTCGACGTCGGCGGTGCTCTCGGAGGTGCCCAGCGGTTCTTCCTGCCCTCGGAGCCAAATCCGCATGTCCAGGTCGCCCTCATCGTGATCAAAGCCAATTTGGGCCGTGAAGGTCTCGCCGGGGGCCATGGTCACCTGATACCAGTCCACGTCTGCGGGGCAGAGGGCGGTGTCGAGGCTGAATGCGGTGGGGTCGTCGATGGCAAAGGCTTCCTGGGGGGTGTCGTTGGGCTCTTCGGGGGTTTCGAGGCAGTCTTCGGGGGTGTCATCGCGGTCGAGGGCGACGGTCAGATCGTAGGCCAACGCGGTGTCGGTGCCGTTGGCGACGCGCAGGAGCACTTGCTGGTCCTGGTCGGCTTGGAAGACCAGCCGGAGGCGATCGTCCTGGCGTTCGGCGTCGAGGAGCGTTTCGGTGTCAATGTCCAGGAGCGCCACGGTGAGATCGTCGATTTCTCCCACGACGGTGACACCCAGACGATCACCGGGTTGGACAGTGAGCGAAAACCAGTCGGCCCCCTGAGGGCAGGCCACGAGGTCGCCCAGGATTCTGGAGCCGGTCAGTCCCAGTGGCGCTTGCGGGCTGGATTCTCCCAGGCGGTCTTCTTCACACTCGGGCGGCGCAGGGACGTCTTCTTGTGTGTCCATGCCGGTGTCCACCTGGGCGTCCATCTGATCCTCTTGGACATCGTCGTTGACGGCGTCGGAGGTGTCATTTTGGGCGTCCGGGGTGTTGTCCACAACATTGGCCGAGCCGCCAGGCGAGCTGTCGCAGCCAAGCAAGGCGGTGGTCAGTGCAAGTGAGAGCAGGAGCAGGGATAAGGGCTTCATCGCTGCGCTCCGTGTGTGTTGTTGGACGCCCATCCCAGCCGGGCCATCTGGTCCTGGACGGCGGCTCGAGCGCTGTGGAAGGCGTCCAGTTCGTGGTATTGAGGCCGTGGCATGGGCCGCACAGAGAAGCGCTGCCCCATGCCCACTTTGTCCAGCGTGTAGAGCAGGGCGTGTTTGGCCTTGTATTTGGCGATCTCGCGGCGGCTGGCCATGGGGTGGCTGTCGAGGTACTTGCGAAAGATGTGTTGGCTGTACTTGTAGGCGCGCATGACCTTGTTGGGGGTGCGGCTGGACAGCTCGGTGTAGACGTAGGAGGACTCGTCGGTGAGCGCGAAGCGTTGCCCCAGCAGGATCTGGATCAGGAAGTCGGTGTCCTGGGCCAGACGCAGGTAGGGGTCAAAGCGGGCCGATTTGGCCGCCTCCATGCGGATCATCGACGGGGCAAAGGCCACCGGCAGAGGGCGCGGGGCGGGCAGGGGCTCGCTGATGGTGACGCCGCTGCCGGGTGGGGCGAGCCTGCGTATGCCTGCGATGTGGCCGGTGAAGTCCACGACGGCCATGCTCATGGAGAAGAGGCAAACCGAGGGGTTGGCCTCCATGAAGGCGAGCTGCTTGGCCAGTTTGTCGGGGTAGACCCAGTCGTCGGCGTCGAGGAAGGCCAGGTATTGGCCCTGGACGGCCTCCAGGGCGACCTGACGGGCGACGCCGCGGCCCATGTTCTGATCGAGGCGGATGAGCTTGATGCGGTCATCGCCGATGTGTTCCACCACGCGCTCGGGATGATCCTTGGAGCCGTCATCGCCCAGGACGCACTCCCAGCGCGGTTCGGTCTGGGCCAGCAGGGAGGCCAGAGCCAGTGGCAAGGTGTCGGCCCCGTTGTAGCAGGGCATCATGATCGAGATCAGTGGTTGGTCTTCATTCACGCGTTTTGCGGTGCTCCGGCTGTCCAGGCCCTGTCTTGGCCCCCCGAACCTCAGGGCGCCGTGGCTTCATTTTGTATCGCGTTCCCCCCGGGGATTCAAAGCGGCCGCGGGCCGTGTGGTGGCAACCTTGTTGGTTTGTTGATTTTACGGTGTTGGTTGGGGGGATTACCGTTCCTGAGCCCAATCTAGTAAATCTGTATTAAATAAATCGCTTCTGCTACGAAGGGATGTTCGAGCATCGTATTTAGCACCGGGGAAATGTTTGGTTAAGAGTTTTTTGAGATCTTCGCCTCCAATGAATCTCAAAGGTATGCCATCTTTGATTCTGTTGTTTAAGTGTTTTTGTGCTGAGTTTGAAAGTGATGATGTTGTTACGAGAAGTGCCTCTGTAGCGTTTTGTTCGCGTTGTGCTTGTTCAAGTTCTCTCAGTGTTTTTTTGGTTATTTTTGAGCTTAGACGTTTGCATTGCACAATGACCGTGTCTGTGCTGAATGGTTTTTTGGCCTGAACGTCAACTCCTTCATCCCATGTTGGTGGAGTTACTATCACATCTTTATATCCCATACGTTGAAGGAGTCGTTGAATGAGGTGTTCAAAGTGAACAGGGCGTAGAGCTAACAAGTTGATGGGGCGAGATGTTATTTGGTGAATCATATGTTGCATTGCGTTTCGGTCTTGAGTGTTTACAATTGGGAACATGCTGACTCTTTCGATGATATCTATCTCCCCATAGAATCCAAGTAGCCCGATGGCTGAAGAGCGTATTGGGGCTTTGTGATGAGCTGCGATGTATTCCAATGTTCTAAGTGCAGGTTGCCAAGGAGCATATTGCTTATGTCTAGCAAGTGCC
>CAKZKQ010000598.1 GCA_937123825.1 uncultured Pseudomonadota bacterium | reverse complement strand
GCCGCCCTCCCCGCTGCCACCTGGTTCTCCCTGCGCGGCAAATACCCCTACCGGGCCCACGTCTCCTGCAGTGACAAACCCTGCGACGGCTACCGCCTGCCGACCACCTTCCCCCCCCCTGCACACCTTCAAAGACGCCGCCCAATTCCCCGAGAGCGTCGACCATGACCCCGTCACCGACACCATCTTCACCGGCAACCTCAAGACCGGCGATGTCCTCCAACTCGCCCCCCTGGGCCAGGAAACCATCTTTGTCCCCGGACAAGCCCCCTTCATCACGCTCGGCGTACGCGCCGACGCCCTCCACCATGACGCCGTGGCCTACGTCACCGACCGCGAAAACCCCAACGTCTACAAGCTCGACCTGATGGCCAAAACGGTCTCCATCTTTGCCCAGGACGATGACCTGCTCGATTCCAGCGGCGTCGGCACAAACGGCATCGCCGTCACCCCCGAAGGCACCCACCTGGTCATCACCAACTACCTGCCCTCGCGCATGATGGTCGTCGCCATCGACAACCCCCAGCAGGTCCACAAAATCGACCTCGACGGCGACCTCTTCCACGAGGTCCTCGGCGGCGCCGACGGCATCCGCTTTGTCGACAACACCCTCTACGTCGTCTTCCCCTCAAAGCTGGCCAGACTCTCGGCCACCGACAGCTCCTGGCGCGAAGCCCGCGTCCAGATGACCAACATCCCCGACAACGGCGGCATGAGCGGCCTGACCCTCATCGGCCGCGACCTCCACATGTCCAACGGACAGGTCGCTACCTACCTCCTTGGCCGCGACCCCAACCCCTTCGTCCTCCAGCGCTTTGACTGGTCCCTGCTCAACCGCTGACGCCACCTGCCCCATGCCCCACAGTTGAAAAAGAACGCCGATGTGTCGTAAAACCCATCCTTGCGACAACGAAGACAACAACGCGGTCTCTCTTCACTTCAGAGCCCATCCCCCAAAGCGGTCCGCGCCGACTTTCAAGATGGCCTCTCAGGGCATGACTCATGGCCACCTCCAATGACTTCCTCGACGCCGCAGAGCCTCGTCAGCGGTTCCTGATCAAACAACGCGACGCCCTGCGCGCACGCCGCAGCGCCTTCAAGGAAGACGCCAAGCTCTTTGAAACAAGGCTTGAGCGCACCCTGAAAGAGTTGGCCAGCTACCTCTTGGCCGAGATCGAAGACGACGACCTCCAGCGCCTCCAGGAGCGCCTTGGATACCCCGGCCTGCTGCCCATCAAACGGCGCTTTGAAGCCCGGCTTGAACAAGCCGCCGCACAGCGCCGACAGATGGAGGCCACCGACGACATCCAACACTTCGACTTCCACCTCTCACACAACGACACCGAACTCGACGACATCCGCGACGCCTACAACGACCTGCGCTCGCGCGTCGACACCTGGGCCTCCAGCCAATGGTTCCTCGAACTCGAAGGCCGCGGCTTCTTTGAACCCGACTACGACGCCGCCTTCTTTGACTGGTTCTGGGACTGGCGCGCCGTCTCCCTGCTCATGGAAGACCTTGAAGACCTCATCGACGTCGACTTTGCCACCCCCGAAAACCTCAAAGAGGCCTATGCCGCCCTGCGCGCCGAGGCCGACCCCGTCATCGGCCTCTGGGACGACCTCCAAAAACGCCGCAACCAGCTCCTCAACCTCAAAACCCGATACGACGGCCTCGTCGCCGCCCCCGAGACCCTCTTTGGAGAACTCTACGAGGCGCTCAGCGAAGCCGTCCTCGAACACCTCGACGCCTGCCCCCAAGATGTCCTCATCGGACTGGCCAAAGGCGACAAACACCTGACCATTTTCCTCAAAAAAGCCGCCGGGCTCGAAAAGCAGGCCCAGTACCTCAAAGAACTCATCACCGTCCGCATCGACACCCTCATCAACGGCCTTGACCGCGAGATCGACAAGCTCAGCCGCAAGATGACCAAGGCTCGCCGTAAAATGAAGTATTACAGCGACGAGTCCATCGCCAACATGCGCAACCACAAAGAAGCCAAGTGGACCAAGCGCCACCTGAAGCTCAACAAAATCCAAAGCAGAATCAACGGCTTCAAGCGCTACAAAGACGGCTCCTTCTCTGAGGACTACCTCTGGTGGGACGTCATCACCCGAGGCGCCCCCGGCGACGACCTCTACGAGGTGCGCGCCTTCAAGCGCGACAACCCCACCTGGGACTGGCGCCACCACGAAGACCCTTGGGAGCAAGACACCACCACCCAGGGCATCATGGACTCCGCCGCCGACGAACTCACCGACCGCATGTCCCCCGCCGACGACGACTGGGGCTTTGACGGCTCCTGAACCGCCGCCCCCACACACCACCTTACCCACAGAGAAATCATGGCCCGCCTCAAACGCATCGTCTGCTACGCGGTCAACGGCTCCGGCATGGGCCACATCACGCGTCTGCTCGGCGTCGCGCGCTGGATGCGCCGCTACGTCAGCCTCCTTGAAGGACAGGTCCCCGAGATCATCTTCCTGACCTCCTCAGAGGCCACCGGCGTACTGCTCCAGGCCGGCTTCGCCTCCTTCAAGCTCCCCAGCAAGACCGTCGTGCGCCAGACCGGCATGGACATGCTCGAATACCGACGCCTGGCGCGCCAATTCGTCTGGCAAACCCTCGGACTCTTTCAACCCGACCTGCTGGTCGTCGACACCTTCCCCGCCGGCAGCTTTGACGAACTGCTCCAACTCCTCGACGGCCCCTTCCGCAAGGGCTTCATACACCGGCGCGTCAAACCCCAATACGCCCAGCGGCCCATCTTCCAGGCCGCCCTGCGCCTCTACGACACCATCGCCGTCCCCCACACGCAAACCGACGACGACCCCGACCAGTTCGCCGGCAGACCCACCACCTGGTGCGGCGAAGTCATCCAGTTTGACCGCGCCGAAGCCCCCCAACAACACTGGGCCAGAGAACAACTCGGCGTCTCCCCCAACGACAAACTCATCTACGTCTCCGCTGGCGGCGGCGGCGACCCACACAGCCAACAAGCCCTCCAGACCATCGTCCAGACGCTGGGCCAACAAGGAGGCATTCACCTCCTTGTCGGCGCCGGGCCACTCTACCAAGGCAAACGCCTCAGCGGCCCGCGCCTGACCTGGTTCACACAGCCGCGCATCTTTCCCTTCCTGGCTGGCTGCGACGCCGCCATCTCCGCCGGCGGCTACAACACCTTCCACGAACTGCTCCACCTGGGCATTCCCACCGTCTTCTACGCCCAACAAAAGGTCGCCGACGACCAGGCCCTGCGCATCCAACAAGCCGCCGCCCAAAACGCCTGCCTCTGGCTGCCCGACGTCCACAACGCCGACGCCCTTAACCAAACACTCAACCAGGCACTCCAAAACGCCCCACAACTGACCCACAACGCCCAAAAACGGGTCCCCGGACACGGCGCCGCCAACTGCGCCCGCGCCCTGCTCTCCTCACACTACACCAACGACCAGCTCGCCTGGGCCTCTACACTGCTCAGCCCCAAAGTCGCCGTCGCCTTCGAAGACCACGGCCAACACGGACACCAGGCCCTGGCACGCTGGCTCCCCAAGATGGTCCCGCTGCCCCACCTCGACCCCCTGGCCAACCGCCCCGGCTTCAAAGCCCTCATGAAACAACTCTCCGGCAAAGCGCGCCGCGAAGTCGAAGGCCTCCTCGACGCCTCCGCAGACACCGCCGCCCTCACACAGGTCAAAGGCGCCCTCACCAACATGCTCGGCGCCGCCCACAACCACGAAGGCGGCCTCGACGCCCTGACCTCTCTGGTCGAGGTCACCATGAAAAAACACCCCATCAAACAAGAGGGACCCCTCGAAGGCGGCTGGCTCGCCTGGATCGCCCGCATACTCGCCCACGCCCACTGGCTCATCACCACCAACACCCCACCGCTGACCACCCAACAGACGCTGCGCCTCTACCGCATCTTCCCCAAGCTCATCGACGCCGACCTGGCCACCAGCGCCCAGCACTTCCAGGCGCTCCTTGACGCCATCGCCGCAGGCAACCACAACGTCGAAGACACCGTCCAAGAGCTGCGGGTCATCAAGTTCACCCACAAACGCGTCACCGCCGACGTCATGGCCAGCTTCATCGCGCGCCAGAACACACTGGAGGCCCCATGAGCGACCACCCACACCGCGCCCCAGAGGCCCGCAAACGGCGCAAAAACCTGCGCCTCCAGGCCGTGCTCCAAACCAAACCGCTCCAAGGCCCCCAAACGGTGCACTTTGACCTGGCCAACGCCTGCAACACGCGCTGCACCACCTGCTGGGACCACAGCCCCTTTCTCAACCCCGAACGCGTCCCTTCAGCGCTCTGGAAGCGCCGACAACTGCCCTTCGAACACTTTCAGCGCACCTTCGATGACCTCATCGCCCTGGGCGGCCTCGAACAAATCATCCTCTCCGGCATGGGCGAACCCTTCCTCAACCCACACATCTACGACATGGTCCGCCACGCCCATGACCACGGCATCGGCGTCACCATCATCACCAACCTCCTGCTGGCCGATCTGCCGCGCCTGCTGGACTCCAACGGCGAACTCAACCTCCTGACCTCCATCTGCGGCGTCACACAACCCGTCTGGCAAGCCTTCCACGCCCACCCCAAGCCCAAAGGCTTTGAGTCCCTCATCAAACAACTCGACATCCTCAAAGCCCGCGCCTTTCGCCCCAAACACGTCCAGGTCATCAACAACCAGAACTACCACGAGCTGGTCGACATGGTGCACTTCGCGCGGCGCTACCCCGTCAAGCGCATCAACTTCAAGTTCGCCTCCCTGCTCAACGGCACCGAGGCCGTCGCCCTGGATGAGGACCAAAAAGAAGAACTCCTCGAAGACCTCATCCCCCGCGCCGCCGCCTTCGCACACGCCTACAAGATCGACACCGACCTTGAGGCCT
>CAKZKQ010000597.1 GCA_937123825.1 uncultured Pseudomonadota bacterium | reverse complement strand
TGGGTGTCGAGCCCTTCCTGGTGACGGCCTCGGTGAACTTGATCCTGGCCCAGCGTCTGGCGCGCCGGATTTGCTCGGAGTGCAAGACGGACGCGGACGTGGCCGATCAGGTGCTGCGCGACCTTCAGATCCCTGACGATCGCATCGGGACCTTCAAGGCTCAGAAGGGCGCTGGCTGCAAGCGGTGCAATGGGACCGGTTACAAGGGGCGTGTGGCGCTCTACGAGATCATGGTCATGAGTGAGGAGCTCAAAGAGTATGTCTTGCAGGGTTACTCGACCGCGGAGTTGAAGCACGAGGCGATCCGTCTTGGCATGAACAGCCTTCGTATGGCGGGGAACAACAAGCTCATCGAAGGCATGACGACGGTCGATGAGGTGTTGCGCGTCACGGCACCGGACTGAGATGTGAGGGTATGAAGTTGCCGCCGTCCATGGGTGTGTTAGCTTCATGTGGATGAGTATTGTGCTCGGTGAGGATCTAGAGGGGCGGTATGCCAAACCTGCACCAGCTTTTGAAAATCATGGTCGACAAGGGGGCCAGTGACCTCCACCTGTCGGTCAACAGCGCGCCGCTGCTGCGCATCGATGGGCGTCTGCACCCGCTGCGGATGCCGCCGTTGAGCAGCGCCGAGACGCGCCAACTCTCCTACAGCGTGCTGACGGACTCCCAGAAGAAGGTCTTTGAAGACAAGAGCGATCTTGACTTCTCCTTTGGGGTTAAAGGTCTGGCACGCTTTCGCGGCAACATCTTCATGCAACGCGGGGCGGTCAGCGGGGTCTTTCGACAGATCCCGTTGGAGATCCTGACCTTTGAGCAGTTGGGGTTGCCGCCGATTCTGGCCGAGTTGTCCACGCGGACCAACGGCTTGATCCTGGTGACGGGGCCAACGGGGTCGGGCAAGTCCACGACACTGGCGGCGATGATCGACCGGATCAACGACCAGTATCACAAACACATTCTGACGATCGAAGACCCGATCGAATACATCCACATGCACAAGAGCTGCCTGATCAACCAACGGGAGATCGGGTCAGACACGCTCAGCGTCAAGGCGGCTTTGAAGTACGTCTTGCGCCAGGACCCGGACGTGGTCCTGGTTGGTGAGATGCGCGATCTGGAGACGGTGGAGGCGGCGCTGACGATCGCCGAGACCGGTCACTTGTGTATGGCGACGCTGCACACCAATGGCACCGTCCAGACGATCAACCGCGTGCTCGACGTCTTCCCGCCCCACCAGCAGGATCAGATCCGAGCGCAGTTGTCGTTTACGCTTGAGGGCATCATCAGCCAGCAGCTCTTGCCCAAGGCTTCGGGCTCGGGGCGCGCGATGGCCATGGAGATCCTGGTGCCGACGCCAGCGATCCGAAACCTGATTCGAGAAGACAAGCTGCATCAGGTCTACAGCCAGATGCAGATGGGCCAGAACCGCTACGGTATGGTCACCATGAACCAGTCGCTCTTCAACCTCTACCAGCGCCGTCAGGTGACGCTCGACGAGATCAAGGCCCGCAGCCCTGATCTTGAAGAGTTGGAGGGAATGATCAGCGGCAAACGTTCGAGCAAGTACGGGCGCTGAGCGCCTGCGTCAGACCGCGCAGGCAGGTCACACAAGCGCCAAGCTGTTGTAAGGCAGGTCAACGTCCTTGCCTTGCACCATCACCGGGCCGATGGACAAGAGGGGCAGGCCCCAGGCAAGGTGTTGTGAGAGTAGAGGACGGGAGGCGAGAGGACACCCATGGCGACTTATGTATGGGAAGGCACGACGGCGGCCGGTGAAAACCGCAAAGGCGAGATGAACGCCGAGACCGAGCGCGAGGTGATGATCCGGCTGCGCGCGCAGCAGATCACGCCAAGCAAGGTCAAGAAGAAGCTGGGCGCAGTGGAGATCTCGCTGCCTGGCGTTGGAGGCGTGACACTCAAAGAGAAGGTCGTCTTCACGCGCCAGTTTGCCACCATGATCGACGCAGGTCTGCCGCTTGTGCAGTGCCTCGATCTGCTTGGCAGCCAGGAGCCCAACAAGAGCTTCCAGAAGATCATCTTCGACGTGAAGAACTCGGTTGAGTCCGGTTCGACCTTTGCCGACGCGCTTCGGCGCCACCCGAAGGTCTTTGACCAGCTCTTTGTCAACCTGGTCGCCGCCGGTGAGGTCGGCGGTATCCTTGACACGATCATGAACCGCCTTGCCGTTTACATGGAGAAAAACGACAAGCTGCGGCGCAAGATCAAGAGCGCGTTCACCTACCCGGTGGCCGTCCTCGTGGTTGCCATCCTGGTCTTGATGCTCTTGCTCGGTAAGGTCATCCCGACCTTCGAAGAGATGTTCGCCGACTTTGGTGGTGAGCTGCCGGGCCCGACCCAGCTTGTCGTCAACCTCTCGCACTTCTTCGTCGACAACTGGTACCTGATCATCGGTGGCCTGCTGGCCTTTGTCTTCATCTCGGTCTTCACCTACCGCACCCAGGCGGGACGCAAGGCCTTTGACAAAGGCATCCTCAAGGCGCCGCTCTTTGGTGACCTGGTGCGTAAAGCCGCTGTGGCCAAGTTCACCCGGACCTTCGGCACCATGATCTCCTCGGGTGTGCCCATTCTTGATGCATTGGACATCGTCGCCCGCGCGGCGGGCAACAAGACCGTCGAGGCGGCCATCTACCACGTGCGCGACCGGATCACCGAAGGTAAGAGCATGAGCGAGCCGCTGATGGAGACCGGGGTCTTCCCACCCATGGTTGTCCAGATGATCGGCGTCGGCGAGGCCACCGGTGCCCTCGATACCATGCTGAGCAAGATCGCCGACTTCTACGAAGAAGAGGTCGATGTGGCCGTTGACGCGCTGACCAGCCTCCTTGAACCGGTCATGATGGTCTTCATCGGTGGCACCGTCGGTGGCATGCTCATCGCCATGTACCTGCCCATCTTCGAAATCGCTGGCAACATCACCAACTCCAGCAAGTAGGCCGCCCTCTTGTCGCCGTCTGCCTCCATACAAGAGGGCAACAACGGCGACGCCACCCTCTCTGGCGTCCAAAGCGCCCTCGGGTCTCCATCAGCCCTTTTTCTGGCCTTTCAAAGGCGGCCCGTGACACGCTCCCTTCCATCAAAACCGGTCCGCACACAACGGCGAGACCCAACAACAGGCTCGCCCTTGGATGGGCCGCTGCGCCGCACCGCGCACAGTGGTCCCCAGGCCTGTTGATGCACCGTGCGCAGCCATGTCTTCAACACCCTCGCCGCCGCCACGCATCCGAGCGCGCTTGCGTGAAAAGCTTGAGCGCTTGATGCTCTTTCGGGTCTTGATGGTGACGCTCCTGCTGGGCAGCGCCATCATCGTCAACATCAACGACGTTGACTCCTTTGCCGACCCTTCCTACCTGGCCATCTTTACGCTGATCATCGGCACCTACGTGGCCACGATCGTCTTTGCGGTCCTGGTGACGCGCCTGAGCTCGCTGGCGGGGCTGGCCTACGCCCAGCTTGTGGGCGATGTCTTGTTGGCTGGTGGGCTGATCTACGTCACGGGTGGGACCCAGTCGGTCTTTGCGTTCCTCTTCTACCTGACCATCATCAACAGCGCGATCTTGATGGGACGGCGAGCGGCGTTTTTTGTCGCCACAGCGTGCAGCGTGCTCTTTGTGGGCATGCTCTTGATGCAGCTTGGGATACTGCCCTGGCTAAGCGGCACCAGTCAGGTGGCCATCCACAGCGCCGCCGCGCCGGTCTACAGCGTGATCGTCAACATCGTGGCCTACTATCTGGTGGGACTCCTGGCGGGTTACCTGGCCCAGCGTCTGGAAGAACAGGACACCGAGTTGGAGCGCAAACAACTCGACATCTGGGAGCTTCAGGCGCTCAACCAGCACATCCTCTCGTCGATCACCTCTGGGGTGGTGACGTTGGACCAGTCCGGCCGCGTGCTCTTCCTCAACCGCTCGGCGCAGGGCATGTTGGGCCGCTCGATTGAGTCGATCTACGGTCAACAGGCCGTGGAGTGCCTGCCGGAGCTGGGCGAGTCGATCGAATTTTTGCTCTCGCCGATGAAGGCTGGCTCCATCGACTCGGTGGTGGAGCAGAGCCCCTGGGAGGGGTGGGTGCCGCTCGAAGAGCACGAGCCAAAATTCTTCAGCATCACCCACTCGCCGCTTTTTGACGGCCAGGGGCAGTACTACGGCCACATTCTGACGATTCAAGACCAGACGCTCTTTCACAAGATGCAGCGTCGCGTGCAGCGTCAGGAGCGTCTGGCGGTGGTGGGGCAGTTGGCGGCGGCCATCGCCCATGAGATCCGCAACCCCCTGGCCAGCATCAGCGGGTCGGTGGAGATGTTGCAGATGTTTGTGGACGCCTCGGCGGACGAAGAGCGGTTGATGAAGATCGTGCTGCGCGAGATCGACCGCCTGAATGTTCTCATCAGCGACTTTCTGGACTACGCCCGCAACCGCCGGATGAGCTTTGAGACGTTGGAGCTCGATGGGTTGATCATGGAGACGATAGAGCTCTTCAAGCACGACACCGAGTTGGTGGCGCAGATCAAGGTTCTGGTGGATGTGGAGGCCTGCCGCGGTTTGCAGGTGCAGGCCAACGCCGATGGGATCAAGCAGGTCTTCTGGAACCTCTTGCGCAACGCGGCGCAGGCCATGGACGGTGAGGGGACGATCGACATCTCGGTCAAGGCGATCGCCGCCGAGCGCCGCGCCGATGGTCAGTGGGAGTCGACCCCGGAGGCGACCAGCGGCCATGCGCCCAGGATGCTGCGCCTTAGTGTGGCCGACACCGGCCCTGGCATCCCCGAAGGCATCCGGGAGCGTCTCTTTGAGCCTTTTTTCACCACAAAACGGGGTGGAACAGGTCTGGGACTTGCGACGATTTATAGGATCGTCGAAGATCATGATGGGTCCATTGCCGTTGAAACTTCAAACAATGGCACCACCTTTGTGATTGATCTGCCCTTGGAGCAGGACACGAACAAACCGGTGGTGGAAACCGATCCGGTCCTGAGTCCATTGGTCCGGCGGCAGGATTCTGGGTCAGGGGCGCCCGAGCAGGCCGCGCAGGCCACACAAGAAACCTTTCGGTGGAAGTGAGACTGAAAAGAGTTGTTGATGAGATGGAGCGGTGTGCAAGCCGCGGTGATTGATGGCATGCGGCGCTTCTTGGGCCTGTGTCAGACGTCAGTGCCGCTCCAAGGGAAGGTGGGCCAATGGGACGTATCCTGGTTGTTGATGATGAACTGAGTATGCGGGAGTTTTTGTCGATCCTGATGGGGAGGCTGGGTCACAGCGTCGTCAGCGTCGACAGTGGTGAAGCTGCCGTGGCGCTGCTCGATAAGGAAGACGCCGGTTTTGATCTGGTGCTGACGGACCTGAAAATGTCGGGTTTGAGCGGTCTGGATGTGCTGCGTGCCTACAAAGAGCGCAGCCCCGGCACTCAGTTGGTCATGATGACCGCCTTCGCCACCGCCGAGACGGCCATTGAGGCGATGAAGCTGGGGGCGTACGACTACCTGACCAAGCCCTTCAAGGTCGATGCGGTCAAGGTGGTGGTGGAGAAGGCGCTGGAGAAATCGGAGTTGGTTCGCGAGAACTACCGCCTCAAGCGCCGCATCGCCAGCCAGTACCGCTTTGAGAGCATCGTCGGGCGCTCCTCAGGGATGAAGCGCGTCTATGAGATGATCATGCGCGTGGCCCGCACCCGCGCCACGGTCTTGATCACCGGTGAGTCAGGCACGGGCAAGGAGCTGGCCGCCAGGGCTGTGCACGCGCGCTCGGATGTGTCCAGCGGGCCGTTTGTGCCGATCAACTGCGGGGCGATCCCGGCGGAGTTGATGGAGTCGGAGCTCTTTGGTCACACCAAAGGGGCCTTTACGGGCGCCAGCCGTGACAAAGAGGGCCTTTTTCTGGCCGCCACGGGCGGCTCCATTTTCCTGGACGAGATCAGCGAGTTGCCGCTGAACCTCCAGGTCAAGCTCTTGCGCGTCTTGCAGGAGAAGCGGGTCAAGCGCGTTGGGTCGGTCCAGGAAGAGGTCATCGATTGCCGGATCATCGCCGCCAGCAACAAGAACCTCAGGACCCTGGTCGATGAGGGCAAGTTCCGCGAGGACCTCTACTACCGCCTCAATGTCATTCAGATTGACCTGCCGCCGCTGCGCGAGCGCCGCGAAGACATCGCGCTGCTGGTCCAGCACTTTGTGGACAAGTACTCGCGCGAGCACGGAAAGTCGTTCCGTGGTGTCGGTGAAGGCGCCATGAAGATCCTGCTCAACTACCCCTACCCGGGCAACATCCGTGAGCTTGAGAACATCATTGAGCGGATGGTGACGTTGGAGATTGGGGAGTGGCTCTCCAAAGAAGGGTTGCCCTACCACATGATGCAGGAGCAATCTTTCAAGCAGTTGACCACGGAGTTGGAAATCCCCGAAGAGGGGTTGGATCTTGAAGGGATGGTCGAGCAACTGGAACGGAACCTGCTTATCAAGGCGCTCAAACGCACCGGCGGGATTCGCAAGCAGGCCGCCGACCTCTTGGGCATCAGTTTCCGTTCGATTCGATATCGACTGGACAAGTACGAATTAAAAGACAGCGATTTTGTGTGATTCGCCCGACCCTTTGCGACACACGAGCATCAGGAGCATCCGATGAAGATCAAACA
>CAKZKQ010000596.1 GCA_937123825.1 uncultured Pseudomonadota bacterium | reverse complement strand
TCATCGTTGGGAACTTCGGCCTCTAGCATCCATCATTGCTCGCCCCAAACCTGTGGCTTATCGCTGAGAACTTCGGCTCCTGGGACTCATCATTGCTCGCCACAAAGCAAGCCTTTCGTCTGCATCTTGGTATCAGACACAATGGTGAAACCCTTGCGCGTCCCCTCCCATGATCACTGGCCGCTCTTGCTGCGATGGAGCTGTGCTCTGGCGCTGCTGGGCACCACATTGGCGCTCGGTGCCCCTTGCGCAGCCCAGGCTGATGCGCCCCCCACTGCACGGCTGACCGACAAACAGGCCCGTACGCTGGGCAAAGCGGTCAAGCTGGCCCGCGACGGCAAGTACCAGGACGCGCTGGAGGTCTACGACGGCCTCTTGACCGAACTGGACATGAACCTCTTGCACCTCAACCGAGGGCGCGTGCTGCAAAAAATGGGGCAGTGCGCAGAAGCTCGGGCAGCGTTTGACCGCGTGATGGGTGCCCCGCGCGACCCCAACATCACGTTGGAGGCCATTGGCTCATCGCTGGGACGTTATAACAAAGAGTTGGAGGCCAAGTGCCCTGGCACACTGCAAATCCAGTGCTCACAGCCCGAGATGACCGTGCGCATCGATGGTGGCCAGCAAGGTCCTTGCCCTAAAGAGCCCATCGAGTTGAGCGCGGGAGAGCACCGCATCTCGGGGTTGATCCACGGGCAGGAAGTCAGTCAAAAGCTCCGCATCCGGGGCACGCGCACCACCACCGCCTCATTGGCGCTAAGCCCCGACCAATGGACCGCCGCAGGCAAGTACCTCCTGGGTCAGGGCCAGTATCAGCGCGCCGAGCGCGTCCTGGAGCAGGCCCTCAAGCGCAAAGAGTCCCAGGACCTTTACCTCTACATCGGCGAATCGCTGCTGGGTCAGGAGCGCTGTCAGGAGGCGTTTGTGGCGCTGGGGGCTGCGCAAGACGCGCCCCCTGCCCCAGGCCTGTCTCCACTGGAGTTTACCGGACGGCTGAAGATCCTCAGCGAGGCATTTACAGACGAGTGCGGCGAGCGCGTGCAGCTTCAGTGTGCGCCAGCGGACCTCTCGGTGCGGATTGATGGTGGCAGCCCCAAAGTGTGCAGCCCGGCGCCCATCTTCTTGCCGCTGGGCGAGCACACCATTTCGGCCTCGTTGCCGGGTCCTGATGGGGCACCGCCCCAGGTGTTGCAGAGGACGGTGGACGTCAAGGCAGGGCAGGTCAACAAGGTCGAGTTGAAGCTGATCAATGAAGAGGGGCTCAGCGCGGTGGGCTGGGGCGGCGTGGGGCTGATGGGCCTGGGGGTGGTTTCGCTGGGGACAGCGTTGATCATCGACCGCGCCGCCCTGGCCGACGAGATCACCTTGCTGCGTCAGTTGGAGGCCGATCCGTTTGCCGATGCGCAGGCGCTGACCAACTCTCAAGACCAGATCGACACTCTGCAGACCACCAACAAGGTGCTGATTTTTGGAGGCGGTGCGGCGCTGCTGGTTGGCGGCGCGATGTTGAGCCTGGACTTCTTCTTCAATGACAGTCAGGAACCGCCGCAGGAACAATCAGGGGTTCGTCTGGGGGCATCGCCCGACGGGCAGGCCATCATGTTTTACCAGGGGGTGTGGCAATGAAGACCGCTCTTGTTCGATCGACAAGTACCGCTGCCGCGCTGGTCGCATTGGGGGTGGCCCTTTTGAGTGGCTGCTCCACATTTGAAGACATCGAGGTCGACAGCAGCAACCGCTGCGACCTTGACGCCAGCGAGGTGGTCTGCACCGACATTGACCTGACGGGGGTCGATTTGAGCTTGCGGGACCTGTCAAACGCCAACTTCGCGCGCACATTCTTGACCAGCGCCGTGCTGCTCGACACCGATTTGACCGGCGCTGACCTGACCGAGACCCACTTCGAAAACGCCAACCTCCAGGGCGCCAGACTGCGCGACGCGACCCTCGACGGCGCGATCTGGTTTTCCACTCGTTGCCCCGACGGCACCAACTCCACCGACAACGGCGAGACCTGCGGCGGACACTTTACCGACCTGTCGCAAGAATGCGCCGTGGCGCCAGGGTCCCAGTGCCAGGGCGCTCAGCTTCGCAGCGCCGATCTGCGCTATGCCAACCTCCAGGGCGCCGCGTTGACCGGGGCCAACCTCACCGGGGCCAACTTCACCCTGACCCAATTGACCGACGCCGATCTCTCAGACACCATCCTGGACGGTGTGGTGTGGGATCGCACGCGTTGTCCTGATGGGACCAACTCCGACGACAACGGCGGCACATGCGGGGGGCATTTGACCATCGATGGTTCCCCCGTCAACTGCGACGCGCGCCCCGGAGCCCAATGCACCAGGGCTCCCATGCGCGAAGCAGACCTGCGCCACGCCAACCTCACCGGCGCCGATCTCTCTGGCGCCGATCTTCTGGCGGCCAATTTGGAGGCCGCCAACCTCACCGGGGTCGACCTCTCTGGCGCAGGCCTCAACGAATCCAACCTCTCCCGCACAAACATGACGGACGCCAACCTGCAAGGCACCACCATGCGGCAGACCAACCTGGCGGGCATCACCTGGGGAAACACCACTTGTCCAGACGGGACCAACTCCGACGACAACGGCGGCACCTGCGGAGGACACTTTGACGAAGGTCTGCTGCGCAGCTGCGACATCAAACCTGGCGCGCAGTGCCAGAACATCCGCATCGTCAACGCAGACTTCAGCCACGCCAACCTTGAAGGCGCCAACTTCTCGGGATCGTCCATGGAGCGGATCATCATGAGCACGATCAATTTTCAGGACGCCAACCTTCGGGGCCTGCGCATGGTCGCCATCCTCATCGACAACAGCAACCTCCGGGGCGCTGACATGACCGACGCCGATTTGGAGCGCATCGCCTGGGTCAACACCATTTGCCCGGACGGGACCAACTCCGACGACAACGGCGGCACCTGCGGGGGACACCTCGATCTGGATTTGATTGAGACATGCAACATCCGCCCCGACGCCAACTGCATCGGCGCAAACTTGACCGGCGCTGACCTGAGCAACGCCAACCTCACCAACGCCATCCTTCACAACATCGAAGGCAACAACATCAACCTGCGTGACGCGCTGGCAGACGGGGCCGAGATGATCAACGCCGAACTCGACGGCGCCATCATGGAGGAGTTTGTGGGCAACAACATGCGCATGCAGGGTTCCGAGATGCGCGGCGTCGACATGACCGACGCTGTCCTCTTTGACAGCTCTTTGGACAACGTGGACATGAGGCCATTGACCGTCAACGGCATGGAGCAGCCCACCATCCTCTCGGGCGCAGACCTCAGTAAGTCTCTGCTCATAGGCTCCGAGCTCAACGAGGCCATCGCCATCAACACCCGCTTTGCCAAAACCCGGCTTCAAGGCGCCGACTTTGGCGAGGCCGATCTGAGCGGCGCGGACTTCTCCCAGGCCGAAGCCTTCACCATGCGCGCCGCCAACTCCATCATGCGGCGCACCGACTGCTCGCTGGCCGACATGTCCAGAAGCGCCTTTGACGGCTCGGACATGACCCAGTTGGTGGCCTTCCTGACCAACTTTGAAGACAGCCGCTTTGTCGGCGCCACCCTACGCAGCGCCGACCTCTTTGACGCCAACTTTGCCAACGCCAACCTTCAAGACGCCGACCTGACCGGCGCAGACCTGACCGGCGCCGACTTCACCAACGCCAACCTCCAGGACGCCAACCTCACCGGCGCCATCATCAGCGGCACCACCTTCACCAACGCCCGTTTCTCGCCCCAGACCATCTGCCCCGACGGCAACAACGCCGTCCAACAGCCCAACTGCGGCTTGCAGTGATCACTGCTCGGGCACCTCCAGCACGTGATCTTTCAAACCCACTTCACGCGCAGCGTCGAGGACCATGACGATCTCTTCAAAAGGCACGTCTTGTTCGGCCCGGATGATCAACACCGGCAAAGCGCTGTCCACCGCCCCATAAAGCATGAGGGTGTCCGCAAACGCCTTGGAGCGCTCCTGAGCGCTGTGTTTGCGAGGATCGGTCCCTTCAATGGGCTTTCCGTTCACGCTCGCTCCCGTGGTCGTCACCACCAGTCGAATCTTTATGTCGAACGCATCTGACGCACCTGTGTTGCTTTGAGGCAACTTCACGGGCGCCTCGACATTGATCACCACGGGCTTGGTCGCCGCCTCCAACAAGTGCGTCACCAACGGCAACTCTTTGCGACACAGCGCCACAAAGGCCTCCACCTGTCCACCACGCACGTCCACGGGAGACTGCTCAATCTCCGCCAACAACGATTCGAGCGCCTGGGCGGTGCACGGCGACGGCACCTCTGGCACCGGCTGCACATCGGCCTGCTCGGGCGGCGGCCCAGCGCACCCCACCATCGCCCACAAGAGCCCCACAAAGACCGCCTTCTCCAGCACTGCCAACTTCAACACACACCCCTCCAAACACATTGCAGCACAACACCGACAGCACACCGCCTTTGCCCAGACGCGCCAAATGCACCCGTTGCCGTGCAGAGTCTCTTCTTCGAACATCTTTGTATGTGTAGGATTGCCCTGCCCTGCAAGGGAAAGCCACCACGCGCACTCACCGGAGCCTCTTGAGCATGCACACTGGCCCACACACCGGTCCATCATCCCCCATCCTCGCCGCGCTGGGCATCATGATGCTCGTGGGCCTGGTTACCGGCTGTCAAAAAACCCAAAAGGCCTACCCCGGCCCCTGCGAAGGCCACTGGATCGTTCGGGAGACCGTCAATGTCTTTGGCATGCACCTCACGCTGCCCATCGCACAGGGCGGCGTGCGCATCATGCGCTTTGCCTACGACAAACAAGGACGTTTGATCGCACTCGAAGACGACGATGATGGCGACGGCACCCCAGAGAGCCGCATCTCCATCGCCTACGACGCACAAGGACGCGTCGTGCGTGAGAGCATGGACCTGGACCTCGACGGAGACATCGACGCACAGCGAGACTTTGAGTACCTCCAAGATGAACCCAACCCAGTTGTGACCTCCAGCGAGCGCCAACCCGATGGACAATTCATCACCCGCACCGAACACGACGCGCGCCCCATGCGCCGCATCTGGCAAAAATGCCACGGCGAATGCAGCTATGACGACTTTGGCAACATCCTTGAAGACCGAGACCGCCGAGGACAAGACATCTTGACCTACCACTACGGCTGTTGGTCCCCTTGACCCCGATGTTCACGCTCATTTAGCTTGTCTCCACGCCGCATCCCTTTTCGATGTTCCATCCCCATCAAAACGCACAAGGAGGCGCTTTGAACCCACTCGCCAACCCCTTTGATGCCGCCACCCCCATGGGCCTTGAGATCGTAAAGCTGGGACACCCGGTGCTTCGCCAGGTCGCCCAGGAAGTGCCTGCCCAGATGCTCGGGACCGAGCGCCTCAAGACCTTTGTCGCGCAAATGATCGACACACTCGACCGCTCGCGGGGTGTTGGTCTGGCGGCCCCTCAGGTTGGGGTGTCCATGCGGATATTCTTGACCCGACTGCCGGCCTCTTTGCAGGAGCGCTACTTCAAATGCACGCCCGACCCGCTGCGCATCTGGGTCAACCCCTCATGGCAGGCCATCGACGATGACACCATCGGCGGCATGGAAGGGTGCCTGAGCATCCCGCACTACGTCGGACGCGTCGTGCGCCCCCTGCGCATCAAGGTCACCGCCACCGACTGGCTCGGCCAACCCATCCAAGCAACCCTCGAAGGCTGGAACGCCAGAGTCTTCATGCACGAACACGACCACCTCGAAGGCATCCTCTACCTCGACCGGATCGCCAAAGACGACCAGGGACACCCCGAAATCTACGCCTCCGAGCAATGGGCCCAAACCGAACACGACCAGCGACTCGCAAAAAATGGTGTATGGCTCAACCAGCGCAGCCTCAGTTTGTGACGTTTGGGACGGCCCTGATGGCGTCAGACACCACGTGGCTCACTCGCAATAGCGCTGCTATGGCTTCGTTCGCCCCGAGGCGTCTGACATCCATCATTGCTCGCCCCAAACCCGTGGGGTTTTCTCTTTTTCTTTTTGAATTGCTTGGGTTTTGGTGGGGGGACTATGGTGGTTCAAACTCGGCGATTCAACAACGTCACCTGCGGGCTCAATTACGTTCTCCAACAAAGCCCACTGCTGGAATCCACCGCATCCATTCAACAAAGCCGCCTGTGTGAATCAACTGCGTTCACCAACAAAGCCACCTCCTTGAATCGACCACGTTCCCCAACAAAGTCGACAAGCGAGCAAGGGGCTTGGAGACTCCTGCGGAGTCTCTAGAGAGCAGAGCCAACGGCCTGCTCCGTCACCCCTTGTGAGCGCTATAATCGCTTGACACGCTCCTAACCACCTGGGTGATCCATCGAAGCCCACTGCTGGAATCAACCGCTAGCCTTGTAACAAGAGCACCTGCGGGATCAATTGCGTTTTCCAGCGAAGCATCCTGCTGAAATCCACCGCCAGCCTTGCATCAAAGCCACCTGCTTGAATCGAGCACGTTCACCCAACAAAGCCCACAAGCGAACAAGGGGCTTGGAGACTCCGCAGGAGTCTCTC
>CAKZKQ010000595.1 GCA_937123825.1 uncultured Pseudomonadota bacterium | reverse complement strand
GTCCCACTGGCGGAAGTTTTTAAGCTCGTCGAGGGAGAGATCAAAGCCGCTCAGGTGGAGCATGGCGTACTGGAGCATCGAGGCGTGCCCGCAGGAGAGCACAAACCGGTCCCGATCGTACCAGTGGGGGTCTTGGGGGTTGTAGCGCATCACCTCGTGGTAGAGGTGGTAGGCCAGCGGCGCCAGCGCCATCGGGGTGCCCGGATGGCCTGAGTTGGCCGCCTGCACGGCGTCCATCGCCAGCGTGCGGATGGTGTGAATGGACTTGGCCTCCAGAGACATCGCTTCCAGGCTCATACCGGCTCCTTGATCGTGTTGTTTTGTGCGTGGGTGCCTTGCGGCGCGGGTTGCGCCAACGCGCGGCACACTACGATGAGCCTGGAAAAGACGTCAAGGTTGGGCAGGCGGGATCAGCGCGTCCTCGGGCAGCTCGATCACCTGGGCGCACACCGGGGGCAGGGCCTTGCCCTGGCTGGGATCGTGGCGGCAACTGGCGGCGTAGGCCTGATCGCGAACCCGGGCCATGGTTACGATGCTCTGCAGCGCGCCCAGGTCGTCCGAGCACAGGCCGATGTGGCACATCGTCTCGGCCCCATCCAGCTTGCACGGCACCGACCACACTGACGGCTCCTTGCAAAGCTCGCCCATGAAGAGCTTCTGATCGGCCTGCATCTCCATGTTGGCGGCCTTGATGTCGTCGGCGTTGGGCACCGGGGAGACCGCCAACTCGCTGCGATCACAGGTGATGGTGCGCGCCGAGGTCTTCTGACACCCGGACATGACCTCCAGCGGGCGGCCCGCAAACACGGGGCTGCTGGACTTGTAGCGCGCCGAGAGGGCTTTAAAGGTGCGCTCGGGGGCCAGCAAGCGGATGATCTCGTTGCAGCGATCGAATTTCCAGTCGCCGGTGGTGATGCAGGACACCACGCGGGCGCCCTGGGAGGCGGGCGCAGCCACAAACTTGCCCATGAAGTCCGGCCCCATACCCATGCCTGTGGCCTGGTAGTTCACCATCGGGGCCTGGACGTCGAGCATGTCAAAGGTCGTCGCCTCGACCGTCACCTGACCCGCTTTGCCATGGATCCGCTCGCCGACGGTGCGGGCAAACCGGTCGAGGTTCTCGGCCTGGGTCTCGGGCGTCCAGGGGAAGGACTCGGAGATGAAGGCGCCAAATTGCAGGTGTTCGCACAGGTAAAAGACCCCCAGGCCAAGTGCCATGTCGCGGCGGCAGGCGTCAAAAATGGCCAGATCATCCAGGGCTGGGCCGGTGGTTTCGGCTGGATCAGGGGTCGTTGTCTGGTTTTTGGTCGCCGGGGTGGCGCAGGCTGCAAGGAGCCCCAGGAGCACAAAAAGAATGGGCGCGGTCCGTGTTAAGGTCATACTCTGCCTTTGAATTTGGGCAACGCCCGGTCTGGACACAGGGCGAATGGGTGGTTTTAGAGCCCCAGGCGCTCATGGGACAACATATCGACAATGGTTCCCCGATGGAATGGATTCATGCAGCGTTGGCTGTGGTGCGCGACGGTGAAACGGTTCTGATGCTGCGGCGACGCGAAGACGATCGCTCCTATCCCGGCACCTGGGCATTGCCCGGCGGGCGGATCGATCCCGGAGAAAGCGCCCGCGAGGCCATAGAGCGCGAGGTCCTAGAAGAAACCGGCCTGCGCGTCACCGTCACCGATCAGCTTGGTGTCTACGACTCGCCACTTCCCCGACGCAACCGAACCTATCGCATTACGGTCTTTGACACGGCGCTGAAGTCGTTGCCTGGCCAATTGATGGCTTATCCCAGCGAAGAGCACGCCGAGGCCCGCTGGATGAGTCCGGCGCAGGCGCTTGGAGAGCTTGAGTTGTCGGGAGAGGTGACCCGTCAGGTGCTGGAGGTGCTTTCGGTTGGGTCTTGAGCGCGACCGAGTTGCCCGGCGGCGCGGTGTTCCAGCGCGGCCCAGAAGCCCAGGCCGATCAGGGCGATCAGCGCGCCACCGCTGAACATGGTGCGATCGTCAAAGGCGTCGGCGATGAAGCCCGCCAGCGGCATGGTGCTCAGCACCAGGATGTCCCAGAGCGCGGTGAAGGTGGCCAGCGCCGAGCCCCGTTGTTGTGGCGGGCAGCGCGAGACGGTCTGGCTGGTCAGCACCGGAAAGCAAAACCCGTGGCCGAGCCCCGCCAGGAGCCCGGCGACCTGAAAGTGGGTTGCGGTGGTGGCCCAGGCCGTCAGGAGCATCGCCCCGGCGTAGCAGGCCAGCGCGGGGGCGACGATGTTGGTGGGGCCGAGCTTGTCGGGCAGCTTGGCGCCAAAGAGGCGCACGCCGATGGCCCCGGCGGCGTAGGTCAGCCACAGCCCCGCAGGCCAGTCCACGCCGCACGACTGCGCCGAGACGGTGGCAAAGGCCATGAACGTGGCCACCAGCCCCGCAAAGACGCCCGTGGCCAACCAGACCGGCAAGAGCGGGGCGCTGGTGAGGGTTTTGAGCAGTCCGGGGCCTTCGGAGGCGGTGTTTTGGCCGTGGTTGGGGCGATCGGGCTCGGGCAAGAGCCAGATGAGGATCAGGGAGAGCGCGATCGCCGCGCCGACGCCAGGGAAAAACCAGCGCAGCTCGGCCGCCTCGAAGCCCAGATCCTGGGCAAAGGCGTTGAGGGCCAGCGGCAGGAGTCCCGAGATGCCAAAGAGGGCGATGCCCTCGGTGCGCCGCGCCGGGGGGATGACGTCCGAGGCGTAGGTCAGGTAGGCGGTCATCAAGGTGCCCACGCCGATGCCAAGGAGCACGCGCTGGACGTAGATCAGCGGCCCCAGCGAGTCGATCAGCCCGATCATGGCCATGGAGATCACCAGCACCACGGTCCCCACCGCCAGCGTGGGTCGCCTGCCGAGCGTGTCCAGCGCCCAGCCCGCCACCGGCCGCAGCGCCAGCCCGCCCACCGCCGCGGTGGCCATGATGGTCCCGACCTGTGATCGGTTGGCGCCCAGGTGATCGAGGTAGAGCGGCAGCAGGAGCATGGTGGCGTAGCCCAGCGCCTGGAGGAAGTGGGCCGCGGTGACCGTCAGGAATGTGCGGGTGAGCAGGGGTTGGGACATTTTTGTTTGGGGTGTCGGTGAGCACAACGCGCCGCAGATGCATCTGAATCGATGGATGTTTGTGGCACACCTGCGCGTTGTGGGTTGGGCCGGGCCGGGCCGCCGTGGGGCGGTCGGGTTTGGCAGGGCGAGCGCAGCGAGCCGGGCCGAGGTGGCCCGGCGCGGGGGTCTGGCAGGACTGGTAGCAGACCTTCAGGCGGTGCGCAACGGCGCTGCGCGACACAAGACTGTTCCAACAAGAAATTGAACCCGCTGGGGCCCGTCGTGGCCGGTGTCTGTGGGCTCGGTCTTGAGGTTTGGTTGATGTTTTGGGCCAAATCATGGTAATTGTCGAATGTTTAAATGCTGGCCTGTGCTTTAAGGTTGGCGGCTGATAAGAACTGTGTGAACCAGTGGGTCAGTTGTGACAGACAAGCGACCGGACATTCTTGTGATTTATGAGCACCCCGAGTGGCAAAAGCCGCTCTTCAACGCCTTGGAGCGTCGCGGGGTGTCGTTTGGGGCCTATGATTTGAAGCAGGGCGTGTTTGGGGATCAGGATCCGATCCCGGCGCGTCTGGCGTTCAACCAGGCCAGCCCGAGCGCTTATCTGCGCGGCAACACCCGGGCGGTGCCGTTGGGTCTGGCGTACATCGAGGCGCTTGAGGCCAGCGGTGTGCCGGTGCTCAACGGCTCTCGCGCGTTTCGTTTTGAGCTCAGCAAGGCCGTGCAGTCCAGGGTCATGGCGCGCGAGGGGATTGACTACCCGCGCACCTTGGCCTTCAACAGCGTCGAGGCGCTGCGCGCCCGTGCCTCTGAGATTGGCTTTCCGGCCATCTTCAAGCCCAACCAGGGCGGCAGCGGCGCGCGGATGTTCAAGGTCGAGTCCATCGACGAAGTCGAAGAGATTTTGGCGGCCGATCCGGGGCTCTGGGCGCCGGATTACGTGCTGCTTTTGCAAGAATATCTCCCCCATGACAGCCAAAACGACGGTGTCGTTCGTATGGAGTTCTTGGGTGGGGAGCTTCTCTATGCCATGAAGGTCTACTCTTCGGGGGGGACCTTCAACCTGTGTCCGTCGGAGGTCTGCAACCCGGGTGATGGTGAGCAGGGCGCTTGCGCGCTGCCCCAGACGCCTGCGGCGGCGCCGCCACGCTTTGAGCCCTTTGCCCAGGTGCCGCCCGAGGCGGTCGAGATTGGCAAGCGGATCTGTCAGCTTGGCGGTCTGGACGTGGCGGGCATTGAGTATTTGGAGACCGACGATGGTCGTCGGGTCTTTTACGACATCAACGCCAACTCCAACCTTCGCGGACCGATTGGAGAGGCGTTTGGTTTTGACCCGTTTGAGCGGGTGGTCGATTTTCTGCTTTCGCGTCTGGAAACGACGCGCTGAGGCGGGCCCCAAATGCTGTCCATGGGTCTGGGGACAGCAAGGGAACTGATGAACATCCAGCCTGGCGGCCCTGGTAAAAAGGGCGCTGGCGGATTTGTTCTGGAACCGAAGAGGTTGGATTGATGTTTTGGAGATTTGGCGGCGCTGCGTCGGCCGTCGTGTGTGTGGTGGGCTTGCTGGCGGTGGGTTGCGGAGACAGCCCCGCTTCATCCAACAACGATTCTCCCAACAACGGCTTTATTACGCCCAACAACGACACGCCGTCCGAGTGCACGTCCAACGACGAGTGCGAAGACGCCGAAAAGCCGTTCTGCAACCTGGAGACCTTTGCCTGCGAGCCGCTGCCTGAAGGTCACCTGATCGGGATCGGGGACGGTTCGGCCGGGAGCGTGGAGTTCACCACGATCTACAACCCGCAGGCGGGTTATCAGGCCACTGACCTGGAGTTCAACCCTGAGCGCCCCGAAGAGTTGTGGGTCCTGCAGCGCCAGCCCCACAGCCAGTTCCCCTGCACCCAGGACAACCCCTCGCCGCTTGGCTGCGGCGCGCTTGAGGGCGTCATGGCGCTGGTGACCAACCCCGGTCTGACGGGCCAGACCGAGGTGCAGAGCAAGGTCGATCCCAACTCCTGGCACTTCATGCGCCGCCCCCCGGCGCTGGCCTTCGGCGCGGGCAGCACCTTTGGCACCTGCGGCGAGGCGCGCACCGGCAACTTCCTCGACGGCGGCCCTGACTTCATCGGGCCGACCCTGTGGTCCTCGGACCTGGCCATCTTTGCCCAGGACCCCGGCCCCGGCCTCAACGGCTCGCACCTGGACATGCTCCACGCCACGCCGTACTGCATGGGCATCGCCCACGAAGAAGCCAACATCTACTGGACCTTCAACGGCAACATCGGCTCGCTCGACCGCTATGACTTTGTCATGGATCACGGCCCCGGCCACGCCGACCACAGCGATGGCGAAGTCTACCGCTACATCCCCGGCGAGCTCTCCCGCGTGCCCGACGTGCCCAGCCACATGGTCTGGGACAAAGAAGCCAAGATGCTCTACGTCGCCGACACCGGCAACGGCCGCGTCGGGCGCTTCAACCCCGAGGGCACCGTCCAGGTCGGCGACATCTCGCCCATCTACGAGCCCCTGGCCTTCAACGGCCTCTTTGAGGGCGGCGAGCTGGTTGACATTGTCCCGCCCGGCACCCTGGAGCACCCCAGCGGCCTGGAGATGCACGACGGCATCCTCTACGTCAGCGACAACGCCACCGGCATCATCCACGCCTTCGACAAAGAGGGCAACAAGCTGCGCCAGCTCCAGACCGAGCTGACCGACGGCGGCCTGGCCGGCATGACCATCGGCCCCGATGGCAAACTCTACATCGCCGACCTGACCGACTCCAAGGTCTACCGCATCGACCCCTGAGGTCTGCGCCAGCGCTGATTTGATAGAACCTTTTGAAGGTGCCAGACATCCGGTTGTCTGGCGCCTTTTGTCTTTCTTGGGCTTTGCGGTCCGATGGGGTGACTTGGGGGCGAGGTCGTGTGGGTCGGCGTCGGTCAGGATGTCTGGCACCCGTTTTTGCCCGTTTGTCGGGATGTCTGACACCCGTTCGTAAGGGTGTCTGGCACCCGTCCCGCCACCCATTTGAGCCCATTTGTCGGGATGTCTGGCACCCGTCCCGGCGCCCATTTTCGTGGGGCAGTCAGGGTGTCTGGCACCCGTTTGTAAGGATGTCTGGCACCCGTACAAAACCCCCTTCTCCCGTGGACAGACTGTTCCAAAGTGCGTGGGAGTGGTGTTTGGTGCGGGTGTGTTATACGGGACTGCAGTGGGTCAAAAAATAAGGCACCGGTTGTTTGGGGGACGAGTTGAGCAAAGGCACATTGAACAAGACGATCCTGGGGCTCTGCGCGGTGGCCGCGCTGGCGTCGGTGTTGGCGGGATGCGCCACGGTGGAAATGCCCGCCGATCCGGTCGAGCGGGCGCTCTACGTCGACCTGCGCAAGATCGTCGAGACGCGCGAGCGCACCGAGTGGCTCCTTGACCAGAAGGAGCTGGAGGAAGCGGCCCCGGCGGCCATGCGCAGCACCTGCGTGGTGGAGCCAGAGACGGCCCAGGCGTTGGTGGCCTGGTTGGATCTGCAGATCGAGCAGGGCGGCGGCCCGGCCCGAGAGGCCTTTATGACCAACGGCCACGATCTGGGCGCGGTGGAAGACGTGCTGACGATCGAGCGTGTTCGGGCGCTGCTGGACCACACGGCGCAGCGCCGAGAGGAGTGCCCGTTTTGGATGCTGCCCGACCCCGAGTTTGCGGGCATCCAGACCGACACGGACCGCTTTGTGATGATGCTCCAGAGCAACGGCGGTGGCTCGCTCTTGCTGATCGATGGCCAGGACGCCGTGGTCAGCGGTGAGGGCGGCGGCCAGTTGATCTTTGCCTGGGGGGTCAGCGAAGGGCTGACGCTGGGGCTCGGCGCCGAGGTCGGTGGCCGGGGGACTGTGGGCAGCGGCGACAACGATGAGCAAAAACTCAGCGCCAACATCAACGGGGCGGCGCCTTTTGTGATGCGTTTTCAGCACGTCACCCGCGTCATCGACGTCGAATTGGCCGCCACCGCCTCGTCTCCGCTCGACAACTTTGATCCGCGCCCCGGTGTCAGGCTCCTCTTCGGGTTTGGCTTGTCGGCCTCTCGTGTGGGAGACTTCATGCCGGTGGCCATGGGGATGTTCAACTACGAACTTCAGCCCGCCTTTGATGGCCTGCCGACCACACACATCTTCCGCATTGGGACCCGCATCGGCATCAGCTATGACCCTTGAGCACGCTCCTCCTGTTTCGTTTTCTCTCCACAAACGACTCCTGCGCCCCGACGAGGTGCCTCACGGGCGCACCACGGCGCTGGGCTTTCATCCCGACGGCAAGCGTTTGATCTCGGCCCACATGTGGAAGGCCGCCCAGCGCACCTTTCTGGTCGTTTGGGATCTGGACACCGGGGCACACCGTGTGATGGGGCGTCAGATGGGGGTGGTGCAGCGCATCGGCGTCTTGCCCGACGGCCGCCTGGTGACCGCCAGCCGCCCCCAGGGCGACGATCCCGGGGTGGTCTGCTTCTGGGCGCCGTCGCTCGAAGGCCAGCCCCTGGAGGTCTGGACCCAGCGCGTGATGTGGTGGGACTTTGAAGCGCGCCGGGCCGTCTTGCGGGACTCCAATTGGCACCTCCAGGTCCGCGACCTGGGCCACGGGGAAGTCTCCTTTGAAGCGGATGCCGCCGACTTCCGCCATCCCTTCCATGATCCCTTCGCCGCTTCGCCGGTGGCCGGCGCCAACGGCGTGATCTTTGTGCCGGGCAACGCCGAGGCGCTCTCGCTGCGCTTTGACCCGGCGGACAATGAGCCCGAGCCGGTGCGCTGGACGCTCGACTTTGACATCGACAAGGTCTCGCTCAGCGGTGACGCGGCGCTGGCGGCCTTTGTGGGCTTTGACGATGAGCTTGAGGTGCGCGACGCACGCACCGGAGCGCTCAAATGGGTACTGACCCAATCTGAGCGCCCGGCGGTCTCAGAAGCCGTCCGCTTTGCCCAGGGGCATGATCTGCTGGTGGTCCCTTACGAAGATGGCGGCGTGTCGGTCTGGTCCATGAAAGATGGCCAGCAAAAGGCCGCTTTGCCCTCACCGCCGGATCTGCACACTTTGGGGTCGGTGCGCGGCCCGGCCAACCGCCTGGGGTGGTCGCCGCAGGGGCACCTGATGCTGACGCACATGGACCAGCACCTGCACCTGGGGGACTTTGACTCTGGGCAGTGGGTGGGGGTTTGGGAGGAGCCCGTGCCGATCATCTCGTGGCAGTGGTCGGCGGCGGAGCTGCTGGCTGTGGGCAACCAGGACGGCGAGGTGGTCCTGGTCTCTTCCTGACGGCCAACGACGGTGCTCGATTTCAAGCGCCGCCCAGGTCGGCCTTTGGCCCAAGCCAGACCCTCATACCAAAATGCAGACGCCCGACTTACTTTGTGACGGCCCTGATGGTCCCAGGAACCACGTGACTCACTTGCGGTAGCGCTGCTACAGCTGCGTTCGCCCCGAGGCCCCTGGACCTCATCATTGCTCGCCCCAAACCAAGCCTTTCATCTGCATTTTGGTATCAAATGCCCTTTCGGCCGCCCTGGATCCCCAGTTGGCGGCCTTTTTTGTGTCTGGCGTCAGTTGTCGCAGGCGTCGCCGATGCCGTCTTGGTCGGAGTCGGCCTGGTCGGGGTTGATGTCGTTGGGGCAGTTGTCGCAGGCGTCGCCGACGAAGTCTTCATCGGAGTCGGCCTGATCGTCGTTGGGGACCAGCGGGCAGTTGTCAACGACGTTGAAGACGCTGTCGTTGTCGGCGTCCTGGTCGCAGGCGTCCCCGGCGCCGTCGGAGTCCACATCGGACTGGTCGGGGTTGGGGGTGCCCAGGCAGTTGTCGCAGGCGTTGCCCGCGCCGTCTTCGTCGTCGTCAAGCTGGAGCGGGTCGGTGTCAAAGGGGCAGACGTCGCAGGCGTCGCCCAGCGCGTCGCCGCCGTCGTCGGTGACGGTGGAGTAGCGCACGCCGTCCTCGGTCAATTCAAAGCTGACGTCGTTGCGCCCTTCGAGGGTGCGGCCAAACTCACCGTTCTGGTCCTCGACGCCCTGGGTGATGCCGCCGCCGTCGGTCTGGCAGGATTCGCAGTGGATCTCGACCAGGTTGGTGGTCTCCTGCAGGACGATCTGGAAGTTGACCCGGTCGCTGGAGTTTCCAAAGTGGGGGACGTCGTCCCACATGACCACAAACTCGCGGTTGGGCTCGGTGCCCTGGGTGTCGTAGGTGACGGTGCCGCCGCTGCTGGGGTTGAGGTCGTCCCAGAAGCCCGCCACAAGGTTGTTGGGCGAGGTGTTGCGGGGAATCTCCTGGTTGCTGACGCCGGAGTTGCTGTCGTCGTTGAAGGTGATGAAGCCGTTGGAAGAGATGCGCACCTGGCTGTAGGTCTGTCCGAAGAAGACAAAGTTAAAGCCAAGGTCGATCAGCGAGGAGACCTCATCGTCGCGGGTGACGGCGGTGGTGGTGGGCGCGGGGCGCAGCACAAAGGGGATGGAGTCGACGTCGATGGAGATCAGGTCGGAGTCGCGCTGATCGGGGTTTGAGATCAGCGGGCAGTTGTCCTGGCCGTTTTCAACGTCATCGCCGTCCACATCGTCGTCGCAGGCGTCACCGATGTTGTCGTTGTCCTGGTCTTCCTGATCGTTGTTGGGGATCTCGGGGCAGTTGTCGCAGGCGTCACCGAATTGGTCGTTGTCGGTGTTGAGCTGGTCGAGGTTGGGCACCGAGATGCAGTTGTCGATGGTGTTTGGGACCTCATCGGCGTCGGCGTCGTCGTCGCAGATGTCGCCCAAACCGTCGCGGTCGGTGTCGATCTGGTCGGCGTTGGCGTCATCGGGGCAGTTGTCGCACAAGTCACCGATGCCGTCGCCGTCAAGGTCGAGTTGGTCGGGGTCGGAGATGAGCGGGCAGACATCGCAGGCGTCCCCGGCGAAGTCGTCGTCGGAGTTGCGCTGGTCGGTGTTGGAGATGCCGATGCAGTTGTCACAGGCCAGCCCCACGCCGTCTTCATCGAGGTCAATTTGGTCGGGGTTGGGTTGGTCGGCGCAGTTGTCACACAGATCGCCGGCGCCGTCTGCGTCTTCGTCGCTCTGGTTGGTGTTGACGACCTCAGGGCAGTTGTCACAGGCGTCGCCGATGCCGTCTTCATCGGAGTCGAGCTGGTCGGGATCCTGGTCGAGGAAGCAGATGTCGCAGGCGTCGCCGATGCCATCGATGTCCACGTCGCTCTGGTCGGGGTCGAGGGCAAAGGGGCAGACGTCGCAGGCGTCGCCGAAGCCGTCGCCGTTGCGGGTGCCGAGGTTGAAGACAACGCCGTCTTCGGTCAACGAGAAGTCGGTCTGGTTGCGTCCGGTGAAGGTGACCCCGATGGTGCCGTCGGCGTTTTCGATGCCCTGGGTGTGGGAGCCGCCGTCGGAGGGGCAGGACTCGCAGTGGATCTCGATGCTGTTGTCGCGCTCTTTGAGGACGACCTGGAGGGTGACGGGGTTGCCGTT
>CAKZKQ010000594.1 GCA_937123825.1 uncultured Pseudomonadota bacterium | reverse complement strand
CCGGGCGCTATCGCTTTGGTCCAGGGCGTGTGGCGCGCAGCATCAAGACGGACCTGCGCGTGGCGCTGCCTGATCCCAAAGCGGCGCTCGGTGTGCTGCGAAACGTCGCGGCGGCCCGGCGCGGGGACTTTGGCAAAGACCCCTACTACACCTTTGACTGGATCATGGATTTGGCCGAGCAACGCGGCCAGCCCCACACATTTTATGTCTTTGGTGGCCGCTCAGACCCCCGCTTTGACGCCAAATACGACACCGACCACCCCTGGACCCGACGGATGCTGCGCGACTTTCACCAGCGCGGCCACCATATCGGCCTCCACACCAGCTTCCACACCTTCCTGGACGGGCACCGCGCCGCCGCCGAGCTGGCCAACCTCAAAGCGGTCTGCGCCCAGGAAGGCATCGAGCAAGAGCGCTGGGGCGTGCGACAACACTACCTGCGTTGGCGCTCGCCGGTGACCTGGCGTCACCTCGACAACGCGGGCGCCGACTTTGACGCCACCATGGGCTTTGCCGACCGCGCGGGCTTCCGCACGGGGGCGTGCGTGGAGCACGCGGTCTTTGACCTGCGCCAGCGCCGCACGCTCTCCATCCGAGAGCGCCCGCTGGTGGCCATGGAGTGCTCGATCATCGACCCCTGCTACATGGGGTTGGGCGTGGATGATGGGCGCGCTTGGGAGTGTTTTGCCACGCTGCGGCAGCGCTGCCACCGTTACGGCGGAGATTTTACCCTCTTGTGGCACAACAGCCGCATGCAAGACCCCAGGGAACGGGCGCTCTTTGAACGCCTGTGCTTGGAAGACCAGGAAGGTTAGGCCTATGGATTGGCGCGCGTCGCTCTTTGGTGTTCACGGACGGCTATCACTGCGTCGAGGGGCTGGGCGACCAGTCGTGGTGGCGATCCCCCCCTCGCCGTTGCTCGAAGCGCTGCGCTCGGCGCCCAAAACCAACGACATGGACAAGGCCAAGGCCTCTTTTGAGCGCTACCGCACCGGGCAGTTCTGGCAAAATGACCCGGGATACGCGTTTGCCAAGCCCTGGCTCCGGCAATGGATCGCCCAAGAGACCCGGGTACTGGACGTGGGCTGCGCTTATGGGCAACTGGCGTGGTACCTCAAGTCATTGGGGATTTGGGAAAAGGCCCATTACCACGGCGTGGATGTGGTGGAGGCCGCCGTGGAGCTTGCCGCCACCGCCCACCCCGAGGGGACCTTTGAGGCCACCGACGCCCAGGCCGGGTTGGGTGTGGCTACTGGGGACTTTGACGTGGTCTGGTCCAAAGGCACCATCTGCAGCGCCGCGTTCCCCCAAGAGCTGCTGGCCCAGATCCTGGCCGTCCAGGCCCCCCGCGTCTTGCTGCCCCACACCGCCATGGCGTGCGAGCCCATCCACGGCGGCTTTGCCACCACCATCTACAGCGCGCCCCACACCGCCTACCTCTTCACCATCCTCGACCAGGCTGGCTTCACCCAGCAGGTCAACGCCGCCGGATACGACGTGACCATCTGCACCCCGCGCGATTACACCGTGCCGGTTGAGCACATGGGCACCTACCGGCTCTACGACGTGGTGCTGACGGCCTCTTCAAAGAGTTCCATGAAGCGCCCGGCCTGAGCCTGACGGCTGTAGGAGGTCACGGCCTCCAAACTGGGCGCCGTGGGCCACCGACGCTGCCCCTGCCAGGCCTCAAAGAAGGTCTGGAGTGCGGCGGCGCCCGCCTCGATGTCTTCCGAGAGCACCACGGTGCCGGTGCCGACCTCTGCGAGCATCTGCTCCATCTGGGTCTGGTGGCAGGGCGCCAGCCCAAGCACGGGCAGGCCGCTGCGCATGTACTCAAAGATCTTGCCGGTGATGCTCCACGGCCTGGGAAAGATGATCAAGAGCACCGAGGACTGCTGCATCAGCCCCGGGACCTGGGCGTGGGGCACGTAATCCATCAACTCAAAGTGCTCGGCCATGTCCCCATACTGGTCCAGGCGGTCGCGCAGCCACTGTGAGCCCTCTCCCACGATGCGAAAGCGCACGGACTGGGGCTGCGGGCAGCGGCCAAGGAAGAGGCGCAGCATGTCCAGAAAGGCGCCGGGGTTGAGCTTGCGAAAGAAGCGACCAAAGAAGGTCACCCGGAACATGTCCGAGGCGGGCGCCATTGGGTAGGGGAAGGCCGAAAAATCTTCTTCGTCGTAACCATTGAAGATGGTGTGGACCTTGTGCGGGGGCACCCCAAAGCGCTCGATGAGGTCTTGGCGGTGTTGGTCGACGACAACGGTGATGACGTCGGCGGCCTGGACCATGGCGGTCTCCAGGTGTCGGTCCACCCAGAGCTTCCAGCGCGTGACGGGCTCCAGCCCCAGGTACTCGATGTAGCGCTCGTTGGTGGTCCAGGGGTCGCGGAAGTCGGCCACCCAGGGGATGCCGTGGCGCTTTTTGAGCCACCACCCCACCAGATGGACCGAAAAGGGGTAGGAGGTGGTGTAGATCAGCTCGGGGCGCGGGTTTTGGCGCAGGAGCGCTTCGGCGGCGGCGATGGCCATGGGGGTCCAGCCCGCAAAACCGTCCATGGGGATGAGCCACTCCAGGCGCGTGGCCAGCGCGTGCATGCCCAGCCGGTGCACGGCCCTTGAGCCCAGGCGCAGGTCAAAGCGGGGCAGGCGCTGCACGTCGAGGTGGGCGACCTCCTTGCCCAGGATGGGGTCGGTGGGATACTGGCGCGTGGGGGGCTTGCTCATGGTCAACACGCGCGGGGTCCACCCGGCGCGCTGGGTGTATTTGGCCAGCTTGGCGCTTCGCTGGACCCCGGAGCTGCCCATCGGGGGAAAGAACGGCGCGGCGAGTATGAAGTGGCGCTGGGTCACTGACGTCGCCCTCCGATGACGGCCACGCGGCGGCCAAAGCGCATCTGGCCAAGGATCGGCGTGACCAGGACGTTGAGCCACCAGGGCAGGCGCGATTGGACGCCAAACCAGGGCAGGATGAGCACGGCGTCAAAGTGGCTGCTGAGGCGTCTGAAGCCCAGCTCGTACCAGCCGGAGCTGCTCCAGCGCTCTTCGAGCGTCGAGTAGGCCCAGAAGAGGACCACGCCGCCGGGGTTGAGCAGCGATCTGGCGCGCTCCAGGCCGCGCTCAAAGGTGATGGGGTCGTCGGTGTTGAGCGGCGAGAAGCCCTTGGCCATGACGACGTCAAAGCGGTCGGCGCCGAAGTCGTGGGTCCAGAAGTCGCCGCAGAGGGTGTGCTTGACCCCGGCGGCGGCGGCTTTGTCCACGGCGACCTGGGAGAAGTCAAAGAGGGTCACGTCGTAGCCCATGGACTGGAGGGCCATGGAGTCGGCGCCGGTGCCGCCGCCCAGGTCGAGGATGGTGCGCGCGGAGCGGCCTTGCATGAGGCCTCGGACCAGGAACTCGAAGCGGCCTTCGAAGTCGGGCATCAGCGCGGAGTCTTCTCTGGACCATCGCGCTTCGTAGAAGGCGCGTTTGCGGTCTGTGGTCATGGGTTAGCCTCTTGCGGGTGTGCGGCGCCACGCTTCGAGCCGCTCGATGCGGCGAGTTTCTTTGTGAAGGGTGTCGAGGTGAGCGATTTGGGGTCGCGGGACGCGTTGGCCTTTCCAGCGTTGGACAAAGGCTTCGATGGCGTCGGCGTGTTGGGCGGTGGCCCACTCCTGGCCGGGGATCTGGCAGACAAAGTCCTGGTTCGGGTCAAGGTCGGTGTCGCGGTAGCCCAGGATGACGGGCAGGCCGTAGGCCAGGTATTCGCGGACTTTGAGGGGGCAGGCCTCGGCCATGCCGTTGCGGTGGATGGCCAGGGAGCCCACGGCGGCGTCGGCGCTGGCCAGCAGCGGCTCGTAGCGCTCTTTGGGCAGGTAACCGTGGAGGGTCATGTTGGCGGGGGCCTCGGGCAAGTCATCAGGGCCGTATCCGACGACGTCAAAGGTCCATTCGGGGCGGCGCGCGGCGAGCTGGGCCAGTTGGTCGACGCCGTGCCAGCGGCAGCCTGCGGTGCCGACAAAGACCAGCCGGGGGTGGTCTGAAGGGGTGGGCGCGGGCAGGGGCTGGTGGCGGCTTAAGTCGATGCCGTTGGCGATGACCTCGCGCGGGCAGGAGAAGCCCGAGAGGCGCTGGGAGATCTCGTGGGTGACGGAGATGACCCCGGCGCTGCGCTCAAAGATGCGTTTGCGCGTGGCCATGTGGAGGGCAAACTCCAGGCGGCCCTGGGCGCGGCGAAACTCCTGAACGTCGTCGGTGTTGACCTCCTGGACAACGGGGACACGGCTCCAGAGGGCTTCGAGGGCGGGTTTGTAGGGTCCAAAGCGGGCGTAGACGACATCGGGGCGCCAGCGCAGCACTCTGGCCATCAGCGCGCCGTAGCGGGCGGGCGCTTGCCACTTGGCGCGCCGTCGGATGACGCGGACATCCAGCCCCTCCAGGCCGCTCCACAGCGGTCCGGGGCGCGTGAAGGCAAAGAGGGCCACGGTGTGTCCCAGGCGCTGCCAGGCGCTGAGCTGGTCGCGGATCTTTTTCAGGACGCCGCTTTCCTTGTGGACATCCCAGGTGGCCAGGTAGGCGATCTTCATGCGTTGCTTGTGTGGGTGGTTGTCTTAAACCTTCGCATCGGTCCTTATACACCGCGCTGCAACGGATGCCCAACCTTTGCGGGGGCCTGCGCCAGGGGCCAAAGGGGTGTGGGTGGACCAAGTGGCGCGCTCAACTTCGCTGACGTCAGCCAAAGGACCGGAAGACGTCGCAAGGCAGGCTCACCGCAGAACTCGCAACCATCAACCAACCTTTTGACTTGCCAGCGACAACTTCACACGCTTGTCACCCACAACGGCAACCACCTCCAAATCCCCCCCAAGAGCCCGGACATACCGCCTAAGTGTAGACAAGACATGATCTTGCCGGTGCTCCATGCGCGACAGTTGAGACTGAGCCACATCAAGAGCATCTGCCATCTGTTGCTGCGTCAGACCGATTTCTTGGCGAAGCTGTCGTAGGTTCATCTCCAGGTCTTCCACCTCAAGCTGGGCCTCCTTGTTGATCGCATCGATCTTGTCTTGGCTCAGACGAGATTTCTTCAAATCCTTCCACTTGTGAATTGTCATCACATCACCTCTCAACTGTTGTCATCCAGATAATCGACCCAGATTTTTTCGGCCTTGGGCACCATGCGCTCATAGAAACGTCTATCCCCTGTTTTGTCTCCCCCTATGAGCAAAACCGCCTGCCTGACGGGGTCAAAAGCATAGAATACCCTCAATGGACGTCCTTTGGATTGGATTCTCAACTCACGCAAGGGATAATCGCTGCCCTGAATCGCACTTGAGTGGGGAAAACGCAGCCCTGAACCAAGCATCTCCAGCATATCCACCACTCGGGTCACCTCTTCGATATCCGTGTCGTCAAGCTCGCGATACCAATCTGCAAACTCATCACACGCTATCACTTCCACCATATAGATAAGCCTCCATGCTTATGCTCTCAAGAGCATTTATGCGCTAAAAAGCATATCCCACATCGACGTACTGTCAAGTCCAACGTTGCATGATGCCCTGCTGATTAATGCAAGGATTCTTAACATCGTTTGCGAGGTTAAGGTCAGTAGGCTTGTCGAACGACTCTGGAGCTTGTCGAGGCCGTAGAATGGGATGTCGAGTAATGGGAACGGCTTGTTCTTCGATGAACAAGCTTGATGACTGGCTGTGGAGGCCCTTTGGGACGGGTTGGAGGGCTTGGTTGACGTTGGGATGGGTTTAGGAGCGCTTTGACAAGGTCTGAAGTCGTTCGACAAGCCCCAAAACCGTTCGACAAGCCCTCTTGGAGCTTCGACAAGCTCCAAATTCGTTCGACAAGCATCCAAACCGTTCGACAAGGCTCAAATCCGTTCGACGAGCCCTTTTGGGTCTTTGACAAGGATTGTTTGGCGTTGCCTGTAGGCGGTTGAGCGGAATGGAGCAGGTAATTGTGGGGTTGGGCGGTGTTTAGAGGGGTTCTATGTCGTTTTGAGGCATTGGGGCTTTGCGCCACGAAGAGAGGCCCTGGAAGTTGGGCGCGATCTTGTCCTTTTATTGGAGGATAGCGCACCCTGCGTTGCTTGCCATCGCGCTCATGAATGCCCGCTGTAAAAAGAGCTAGCAAGTGGGCAGGAGAGCGATGTAGCCTTGAACGGCGTTATCAATGGGTGTAAAATCCCATGTGCACTAAAGATCTTTGGCGGGCGGTTGACGGCACAATAATGCGACGTACCAACCGCTCAATTACATGTTACCTGGACTTGTGGTTGACATGTACACCTCGCAGCGCTATAAATCAACCGGTATCAAAACCAAAGAAGGATAAGATGAAAGCATACTCGACGGTCATATTCCCAATCCTCTTGGCAATAACTGTTTGCGCCTGCCAGCCAAGTGTCGGCACAGGGCCAATACTGCCACCGAAAGAACAAACTAACACACCATCTGTCCAGTCAGGATGCGCATCCTTGGCACCAGAAACGACAGACTTTAATTTTGAAGGACTAAAAGCTGAAATTGACAGCATTGGAACAACAGTCGGCGGAGGAGGTTTCCAAAAATCCGTCACAAGCGTGTATAATGTGTCAGAACCCTACACAAAGTGCATCCAACATGAAACATTCAGATATATCTTAGACAAAGATCCCATACCTATGGAAGCTCTATGCTTCGTTAATAGTGCAGACCAAAGTTCCTTTGAATTCGGCTTTTCATAGACAAAATTATCACCTAATTCTGTTTGCAAGGTAAATTCACCCCCGTCTGTCCCGAGATAGAGTTCAGCTTTCATCGCTAAACCGTCGTCCCGCCTTATGCCTTGATTCCAGAATGCGATGTCGATATTACCGTCGCCATTTATGTCTCCGGAACCTAGTCCATGTCCAAAAATTGGGTATTCGTAGTTCTCAAGTAAAGCTCTGTCTTCAAAGTATTCGCCATTTGAGCTGGACACAAGAACTGTCTTTCCTCCGGGCCACATGCCGAACCCTCGATCAGATGGAGACTCCGAAGAAACTAAATTATGCGTTTCAAAACCTGAGTCCGATATAAAAATTTCACCCCATCCGTCATTGTTTAGATCTATCACTGCTGGTGAGAAGATTACATTTTGAAGAGGTCTGGACGCGGGGAATATGGACTCGCTCACATCTTTCAGCTCGCCGTTACAATCATTTAAGAATACCCTTATCGGATAACCTTTATTTTCTCGTATCCATTCAGAGGAGTTCTGATCGGTTCTGTTACCGTCTTTATCGCGGGGTCCTGGATATCTGAGATCACCTGAGTCGGTAATAAATTCATCACAGCCGTCAAAATTTATATCCAAAATCTCCAGCTGAGGAGCGTTGTATGAATCCACACCAGCGCCAGAACGAAATTCACCCCTTGAGAATAACTCGAAATCAGTCGTGTTCCAGGATTCTTCCTCGTAATGGTATTTACGCCCTAACTCAATTTCCGAAGGAACATCAATAGTTACAATGTTCGATATCTCGCTCCAGTTCCTTCCACTGTCGGTCGAGTAGGCCATTGCGGCATAAAATTTGGAGCCTGGAGGCAAGTCAGCAAACACGCTACCGTTTGGAAGCCCTGTAATTTCTTCTACGCTTTGAGGGCCTGAATATGGAATAGGTGCGTAAAGGAGCTTGTAAATTCGACCGCCTTCAAGAGGCCAACTAATCATCACTCGATTGGGTATAAATTCAGATCTTCTTAATTCAATCTCAAAGGACGCTGAGTGTGCAGCTCCGACCATGAGAGAAGCGAAAATTGCAACTTTTAGAGCATAAACGCGTTTCATTATTGATTCCGTCGAAAACGATTTTGCCAATTTTTTAGCAAATTGTGTATTTACTAAATGACCAGGTTTATTAGCGATAACTTTCCCTCTAATTCTTGTTCCTGTTAAAGCCAAGTCTCCAATTACGTCAAGTAACTTATGCCTTGCTGCTTCGTTTGCCCAATGTAAGGTTAAATTATCTAATATTCCGTTAGATTTAACAGCTATATCATCTTTTTTAAAGGCTTTCTTTAGCTTATTCATTGTTTCTTCTGATAATTCTTTATCTACATAAACAATAGCATTATTTAAATCTCCTCCTTTAATTAAGTTATTTTCAAGCAACATTTCTATTTCATGTAGAAAACTAAATGTTCTTGCTGATGATATTTCT
>CAKZKQ010000593.1 GCA_937123825.1 uncultured Pseudomonadota bacterium | reverse complement strand
GGTCACGTCGCTGGGGCCCCTGCCCCAGCCACGGAGAGTCGCTGCGCGACTCCAAGCCCCTTGTTCGCTTGTGGGCGGGGTTGGGTCAGCGCGGTCGGTTCAAGCAGGTGGCTTTATTGTCAGGGCAACGACCCAAACAAACAAAAAAGCCCCCCACCCGAAGGTGGAAGGCTGGCGAGGGCCAAAGGGTGCAGATGTGAACTGGGACAAGCGAAGCCATAGCAACGCTATTGCAAGCGCGTCCCAGGAGCATATGCGCCTTTTGGACCCGCCAGCCGCGTCAGCCGCGTTTCAGGAGTGCTCGTTTTGGAGCATCTTGGCGATGGTTTGGAGCTGCATGTTGCTGGTGCCTTCGTAGATGGAGCCGATCTTGGCGTCGCGGTAGAACTTCTCGGCGGGGAACTCCTTGGTGAAGCCCACGCCGCCGTGGAACTCGACGCAGCGGCTGGCGGCGCTCTCGGCGACCTGCGAGGAGTAGAGCTTGGCCATGGCGGCTTCTTTGATGAAGGGCCTACCGGCGTCTTTGAGGCGCGCGGCGTTGTAGACCATCAGCCGGGCGGCCATGATGTCGGTGGCGACCTGGGCGTACTGGAACTGGAGGCCCTGGAAGTCGGCGATGCGCTTGCCAAACTGCTTGCGCTCCATCATGTAGCTCATGGCGTTGTTGAAGGCGCCCTGGGCCAGCCCAATCATCTGGGCGCCAATGCCGATGCGGCCCTCATTGAGGGTCTCGATGGCGATTTTGTAGCCTTTGCCGACCTCACCCAGGACGTTTTCGACCGGGACGGGGACGTTTTCGAAGGAGAGTTCGACGGTGGAGCTGGCGCGGATGCCGAGTTTGTCTTCCTTCTTGCCGACGGTGAAGCCCTCAAAGCCGCGCTCGACGATGAAGGCGGTGATGCCGCGGTAGCCTGCCACGGGGTTGACGTTGGCAAACACAATAAAGATGCCCGCCTCGCCGCCGTTGGTGATCCACAGCTTGGTGCCGTTGAGGAGGTAGTGGTCGCCTTTGAGCTCAGCGCGGCAGGCCAGGGCGAAGGCATCCGAGCCGCTGTTGGGCTCGGAGAGGCAGTAGCTGGCCATGGTGTCGCTGACCAGGCGAGGGAAGTATTTCTTCTTTTGGGCCTCGGTGCCCCAACGCAAAAAGGCGTTGTTGACCAGGGTGTTTTGCACATCGACGGCCACCGACACGGAGGGGTCGATTTTGGCCAGTTCTTCGATGGTCAGGCAGGCCGAGAAGATGCTCATGCCGCTGCCGCCATACTCGACGGGGACTTCGATGCCCATCAGGCCCATGTCAAAGCAGCCTTTGATGATCTCCGGATCCATCTTGGCGGCGTGATCCATGGCCAGGGCGCGGGGCTGGATCTGATCCTTGGCGAACTGGGCGACGCTCTCGCGCAGCATTTCCTCTTCTTCGGACAGCATCGTCAGCGCAGGGTGGGTCATTTCTTACACTCCCTTGAGTTTATCGTACCGTATTAAAGTGCAACCTCGTCTAAGCCGTCTTATGCATCAGGACAGACGGCATCGGGTCCAAAACGAGCCCAATCTAGAAAGATGCGCGCCGGACTGCAACACTGCGCGGGGCTTGCAAGGGGGCTTTGGAGAAGAAAAAAATCATTGGCATAAAACCAATGCGCGCCTACATCGTTTATATGGGACGTCTGTGTCCTGTCTTGTGTGAGCGTTGTTCGCGGGTGATGGGCCAACGGCTGGGGTTGGCTTGACTCACTTTGTGTTCGGGGCCAATATCCGTTTTGAATGGTATAGGCAGGGATGAAGCGGGTCTAAGCTCTGCACCTGATTCCTACATCCAATGGGAACCTTTGGTATGTCCTCTGATTTCGGCGGTAGTTCTCTCTTGAGCCTCAATCCTGGCACCATCCTCGATGGTCGCTATGAGATCACCGGCTTTCTGGGTGAAGGTGGTTTTGCCACCGTTTACAAAGCTCGTCAGCTTAACATCCAGCGCGACGTGGCCATCAAGGTTCTCAACCCTGGGACCGACGCACGCACGGCCAAGGCCTTTGAAGAGCGCTTCTTGCGTGAGGCCCGCACTGCGGCGCAGATCAACCACCCCAACGTGGTGAGCATCTACGACTTTGGTCTGACCGACCAGCTGCGCCAGCCCTACATTGCCATGGAGATGCTCTCGGGCCACGATCTGGAGGAGGAACTCCAGAGCAACGGCCCGATGGAGTCCGATCGCTTGATGCCGCTCTTTTGCGAGGCGCTTGAGGCGTTGGGTGAGGCCCACAAGCTGGGCATCGTCCACAAGGACCTGAAGCCCTCCAACCTCTTTCTGGTCAACCCCGGCTCGCGCCGTGAGATGATCAAGATCGTCGACTTTGGCATCGCCCGCGTGCGCGAGGTCGAAGGAAAGAAGTTGACCGGCACCGGCCAGATCCTGGGTACTCCCCAGTACCTGGCCCCCGAATACATCCAAAGTCAGATCGCCACCCCCGCGCTGGACGTCTACCAGATGGGCCTCATCCTCATTGAGCTGCTCACTGGCCGCGCCGTGGTCGATCACGACAACCCCTATCAGTGCCTGATGGTGCACGGCAGCGGCGCCCTTGAGGTCCCCGCCAGCCTGGTCTCGGGCGCCCTGGGCGGGGTTTTGCTCAAAGCCCTTGAGCACGATCACAACGCCCGCTTCCACGACGCTGAGGCCTTCTTCCTGGCCCTCAAAGACGTGGACTTTGGCACCATCCCCCACGTTGAGCCCTCTGAGATCCGCCGCAAAATCACCGAAGTCTCCGGGAGCCTGCGCCAGGTCGCCATCAGCGGCACGGCGCAAACCGGCGAGTTCAACCAACCCGGCGGACCTCGCCAGCGCGTGCCCACCGTCGTGGGGAGC
>CAKZKQ010000592.1 GCA_937123825.1 uncultured Pseudomonadota bacterium | reverse complement strand
TAGGTGAAGGTGACCGGGATGGGGCCTTCGGCAGTCTCGGCAGGAGAAAACTCAAACTGGGACACGGCCGCCACCGCAGCCTCATCAAAGCCATACCCAGCGGGCTCCGCCGGACCAATGACCCTGACGCCTTCGACATAACCAAGGTCATCGACGTCGATCTCCAAAAGGACCGACGCCTCGACCTTGTCCTCAACGGCCTTGGCAGGGTACTCGGCTTTCACAAAGGCGAGCAGCTCGGGCATCTTGGTGATCGGCGGCAGCTCTTCCTCTTCGCCGTCGCCAAACCCACCGTCGTCCTGGGCCAGCGCCGGAACACCGCCAAAGAGCAGCACCAGCGCAACCGCCCAAAAACTCGCCCTTCGTCTCCAAAAATCCATCCGATCTTTCCCCAAACCTTCAGCAAGCGACCGTGCTGACCCCACCATGGGCCCAGGCAGCGTGTGGGAGGAGCCAGTGGGCGCTCAGGACAGACACCAATGTCCCGACGCCACCGCAGCCACCCATGGTGGCTTTATGCTCTCCCTATTGAATCCCTGCAAGCGCGTTTTGTGTCACCTGTGCTGAGTATTTTTCTCGTTCTGGACAATCCACAAAGCGCCATCAAAGTCTTGTCTCCACAAGGCCAGACGCTTTGGTGCCCCTCCAAGGTACATCACGATGATGTGCCACGGACGGAAATGAGCGTTCCATTGTCAAACACAACGCGCCACCGCCGCACTTTGCTACCAACCCAACGTCCAAGTGCGGTCGTACTTCAGGGTCAGCCCGAACACCGCGTTGGCGCCCGGCGTGGAGGTTCGCTCGGTCTTGCCACGAAAAACAAAGACGTCGGCAAAGAGCGCCAGCGACAAGCGGTTGACCAGCGGCACACCCAGCGTCGAGCGCGCTGCGGCGGTCAAACCAAGCTGCTGATCCCGATCTCCCCCGTCGGGCAGGTAGTACCGCACGTCAAAGGTCGTATCGAGGTCAAAGCTCCACACCTTTGTATGATGCACCCCAGTGACCTGAAGACCAAACTCAACCACATCTTCTGAGACAAAGTCCTGCCGAAAAAGCAAACCGCCCTTCAACTCCTTAAGCCAGGGCGGCTGAACGACAACGCCAATGACCTCACGCAGCTCTTTCTGGCGCTCCTGGGCCTCATCCAAACGGGTGAACTCGGTGTCAAAGAGGACATTGGCAAAAGGCACCACTGGAATCCTGGCCCCGCGCCCGGTCAAGCTCAACGCGTTGAGGCGAAGCTCGGTGAGCGCCACCAGATCATCCTTCAACTCCACGGGGTCTGCCCCCTCGGAGCGAAGCTGCCCAAAGGCCCCGTAAGTCCTGAAGAACCAGGTCTCGGAGGGCGAGTCGTGGCCGATGGACGCGTCAAAGTTCAAGTTGAAGTTGAAGTTGTTGGCGGTGGTGACTCGGGTCTCGGGGACCAGGCTGTAGGCCTCTTCAACGTCCACAAAGTTCTGGTACTGGGACAGATCCAAAGAGAAGTTTTCCAGGGCGATGTACCACTCAGGCTGAAGCTCTGCACCCTGGGGTTGAAGCAAGGCAGCCAAAGCATCGGCGTAGGGCGAGCCGGGGATGACAGGGTCATCGGGGGAGAGCGTTCGCAGGGCCATGAGGCGTTCGAGGCCGTCGAGGATGGTGGCTTTGAGGCTCCAGATTTTGCCTTTTTGAGGTGCCACGCGCAGCGCTGAGCGCGTGGAGGTGAAGCGGTCGTGGGTTTCGAAGGCTCGGGCGAGTATGGGGGCCAGGGCCTTGTGGCGAGCGAGCTGGTCGGTGATGGCCAGGGTGTAGGTGCGGTCGTCGGCGATGGGTCGCCCGGCCAGGCGTTTGGTTTGGCTTTGGTATCCGGCGATGGTGGGTCGCAGGTGGGGTGGGAGGTTGGCGGCGGCGGCGACGAGCGCGCGTGTGTCGGGGCCGCTCAGGCGCGCGGTCATGATTTTGTCGGGGACGATGAGGTGGCTCATGGCGTGGATCAGGAGCATGGGGCCGTCCACGGCGCCGCGAAACGGCAGCGGGCGCACCAGGGCCATGTCCACGCCAGTGCGGTCGCGCACAATGTTGCCAGCCAGGTGCTGCCACATGGCATGGGTGATGCGCCCCAGGCCGTCGCTTGTGGTCCCGGCGGCTCTGGCCAGCGCGGGGGTTTCGCGGATCAGCGCCGTGGGATCGGGGATGACGATGCGCTCGGTTCCTGCGTAGACCTCCTGGCGGATCGTTTGGACGCGTTGTGTCCAGGTATCAAGGCGCGGCGAGTCGGGGGCGACGGGAGTGATTTGAAGGAGGGTGTGTTCGATGCGTCGGGGGGCGCCTGCCTGGGCAAAATCGACGTCGAGCGAGGTCACCTGCCCGCCCCAGCCCTGATGGAAGATGAAGGGGCGGCGCAAGCTTGGGTCGGTGCGCTGCGGCACGTCTTTGCGGCGCAGCGGCTCAAGCATCACCTGACCACCACCGCCAAAGACCACATCCACGCCCGCCAAAACGTTTTGAAGGCCTGGCTCTGAGCGCTGGGTCAGCAAGACCACAAGATCGGGTGCGCCATCCACTTCCATAAGCTCACGCAGACCCACAAGGGCCTCGCGCGGCTCCATCACCTTCAACTCAGACGCAATCTGCAGCGGCAGACGGGTCAACATCTCTGGATCAGCCAGCCCGACAACCGCGACTTTAAGACCTTGAACCTCAAGTACTTTATAAGGTTCAAAAACACGCTCGCTGCCCCCACCCTCCTTCCGACGGTGGATGTTGGCGCTCACCAACGCCACCCCGTGGCTGCTGGCCTCTTGCTTGAGCGCCTCCACGCCCGCCAACAACTCGTTTCGACCCGGCGACAAGACCGAAACCCCCGCGTTCTGCAGCGCTCGCCAGTCGTTGGCGCGCTGCAACGACACCGTCTGCCCATCCACAAACGAGTACCCATCGACCGCGTTGCCCGCGTCCAAGAGCAAACACGCCATGCCCTGCCCCTGGGCCTCTTCACACTGCTGGCGCACCAACGCCAAACGCCGACTGCCCTCCCCCCAGGCCCTGGCCAACGTCACCACCGTGGCGCTGCGCTCCCGCGACGCCTCCACCACCTCCATGATGTCCACGCCCACCAACTCCCAACGCGTCACCGGGGTCATCAAAGACCGCATCGCCGCGCCGGTCTCCAACGACATCACCTCCTGGCCCTGCGCATTGGTCCACCGCACCAACCGACCCAACGTCTGCGACCCCGGCAAAATCGCCCCATCCAGCGGCAAATCCCCAAAAGTCATCACCGTCGTCCACGGTCCCTGATAAATCGACGCCTGTGCCTCCACCACCTGCCGGGCAAAAGGCGGCGACTGCATAAACGCCCCCAAAGCCTCCACGCCCAACCCCGCCGGCGCAAAAAGGGTCGTCTCACCGTCGGTCACCGCCCCCGGCCCAAAATACTTCACCCGCACCTGGTGGCCCTGCTGGCGCAACTTCCCACCCACGGCCTCCATCGCGCTCAAATCCGTCACAAAACTCGAAATCCCGCCCGTATCCGCCGTCAACACCACCCGCAAATCCGGCGGCGCCGTCCCCGGCAACGCTGGCACAGGCTCAGGCTCCACCGCCAAAGCCGCCCTCATCGCCCCAAAAAGCGCCCCATCAACCTCACCCCGCGCCGCCTCCAACGCCACAGGCACCGGATCAGGCTTCCTTCCCCGGCCCCAACGCTGGGCGTGCCCATCGCAGGCCCACAGCGCCACCAAAACCCAGACCAGCCCTTGCGCCGCACGCACAACATGCTCAACCTTTGCGCGCCCAGGCCCCAAAGGCCCACGGCGGTATGTCTTCTGGTGGTTTTTCAACACTTCAAGCCCTCAACACAGTGAAACCCAACCCACGCGGTTTCCAAGCAACCGGCGAGTTCATTGTCATGGCACCGACCCAAGACGAGATCAAGACCGGCGCGCAGACCCCCACCAAGAAGGCTGTGCGCCACAACACCCACATCGACCACCTTGAGACCATCTGCGAGATCGAACAGATCCGCGGCTCTGGCCCCGGTGGACAACACCGCAACAAAGCCTACACCGGCGTGCGCCTGACCCACCCCCCTTCCGGGGTCGTCGTCACCGCCACCGAACGGCGCAGCTACCCCCAAAACCGCGCCATCGCCTTCGAACGCCTCATCGCCAAACTCGAAGACATGGCCAAAGTCCGCGCCCCCCGCAAACCCACCCGCGTCCCCAAAGGCGTCAAACGCAAACGCCTCGACAACAAGAGAAAACGCTCTGAGCTGAAGAAATCACGTAACGAACGCATTGATTACTAGCGTTTTCAGTTCGCTTGCTGGCGCTGCGCTTTCGGTTCGCTTGCTGCGCTGCGCTTTTGGTTCGGTCGCTCGCTGCGCTCACTTCCTTGTGGTTCGTTCGCTGCGCTCACTTATGGCATTTGCGATGGGTTGGGTTCTTGGCTTCGCCGGTACGAGTTGGGCATGTAGGCGAAATTGGTTCGTTTTTTGAGGGCTGGTTGGGGGACGGCTGCTTTTTGAAAAGCTTTCCAATGGGGTTTGTGGTGGGTGGTGGAGGCTTGGAGGGCTTTCCAAGGGGGCATCGGACCGTTTTGGGGCGAAGGTAGGCGGCGAAGCTCGCCTTACCGAGCGACGCTGCGAATTTTAGGACCCGCATCGACAGTGGACCATGGGGACGAAAGTAGGCGGCGACAGCTCGCCTGCTTGAGTGGCTCTGGAAATTAAGAGCCAACGCCATCCCCCCACAAAGGCCGGCAGGGAGGCGAGCTTCGCCGCCTACCCTGCCCACAAACGGCCCGATGCCCACTTGGAAAGCCCTCCAAGCCTCCACCACCCACCGCACAACCCCTTGGAAAGCCTCACAAGCCTCAATCAGCGCTCATCA
>CAKZKQ010000591.1 GCA_937123825.1 uncultured Pseudomonadota bacterium | reverse complement strand
CCTGCCAGAACGGCGGCACCTGCGTTGATGGCGTCGCCGAGTTCACCTGCCAATGCCCCGAAGGCTACGAGGGCGACCTGTGCGAGAACTGTGTGGGCAGCCCCAACCTGAGCGACGCCGACGAAGACGGAATCTCTGACATCTGCGACACCCTTTGCCCCAACGACCCCCTCAACGACCAGGACGACGACGGCATCTGTGACAGCGAGGACGTCTGCCCGGGGCTGCCCGACGACGGCCTGGACAGCGACGGCGACGGGGTGGGCGACGCCTGCGACTGCGCGCCCAACAACCCCGACCTGCCCACCGCCGAGATCTGCGACGGCATCGACAACGACTGCGACGGCGACACCGACGAGTTTGAAGACCTCGACGGCGCCTTCTGCATCCTGGTCAACACCGCCGACGACCTCCCCGTCACCGACGCCCGCATCCAAGACTGCTTCTTTGCCGAGGGCACCTGCAACCTGCGCACCGCGCTGACCATGGGCGACGAGGCCGACGCCCCCATCATCGTCCGCGTCCCCGCAGGCACCTACACCAACACCCTCCAGGAGGCCTGGCAGGGCAGCGCACAGGACACCACCATTCTTGGCGCGGGCAAGGGCCAGACCATCCTCGACGCCAACGCCAGCGCCGGACTCGTCCTGGGTTCAAACACCGCCGTCACCATCGAAGGGCTCACCATCCAGGGCGCCAGGACCGCCCCCGCCATCTACGGCCAGGGCATCCAGCCCCTCTCACTGCACGACGTGCGCATCACCGACAACATCCAGGACACCCGCAGCGCCAGCGCCATCCACCTTGACGAAGGCGACGGCATCGGGCTGCTGATGAGCCAGTGCGAGATCGACAACAACACCCTCGTTGGCCCTTCGCGTTCGGCGGGCGGCGCCATCTACCTGTCTTTCGGCGCCGACATTGTGCGCATCACCGACAGCACCATCACCGACAACGACGGCGCCGTCGGCGGCGTCTACGCCATTGGCACCGCAGTGCTTGAGATCGAACGCACCGAATTTGCGCGCAACACAGGTTCCATTGCCGGAGGCCTGTCCTTCGTCGCCAACAGCGGCTTCATCAAACACACCACCTTCACCAGCAACGACTCCGCCCTCTTTGGTGCGCTCTTCATCCGCAACCTGGCCGACTTCCTCATCGAGGACACCACCTTCACGGGCAACTCTGGCAACTCCAACGCCGTGCAACTCGACCTCTTCCGTGAAGGTGGCAGCAATCTGACCTTCAACCGCGTCTCTTTTGTCAACAACGTCGGACGGCGGACCAACCCCGTCGTCAGCTACAACGGCGGGCGTCCAGTGGGCGTCCAACCCGGCCCTGACAATCTCACCTTCCAGAACTGCACCTTCACAGGCAACAGCGCCCCCTACACCCTTGGCCTCAACAGTGACCGCGAAGAAGACACCGTCATCCTCCTGGACCACGTCACCATCGCCGACAACGACACCGAGGTGGGCCTGGCACACTTTAGAGACCAGGACGGCGAGCTGATCATCCGCAACAGCATCATCTCGGGCCACGACCAGGACATCAGCGCAGAGACCAACTTCACCTCTGCGGGCGGCAACGTCATCGGCGCCAACGCAGGCAACGGCACCGCCCAGAACAGCGACCTTGTCGGCACGACCAACAACCCCGTCACGGTCGAATTTGGCAGCTTCATCGACCCTGTCGATGGCACCCCCTACCTGATCCCGGCCTCCAACAGCCCTGCCATCGACCGCGGCCCCGGCGACGACCCCACCCTCGACACCGACCAGGGTGGCCAAAACCGCCCCGTGGACGGCGACAACAACGGCACCGCTCAGGCCGACTCTGGCGCCGCCGAATACATCCCCTGATCCCCACTCCCACCCACCACTGCCCTGCTCCCCCATCCAACCTTCACCCCCTCACCACCCAACCCCCCACCAAATCTGCACCCCACAAACGCCCCAGCGCCCGCCCCCCACGGCCAAAGCCCCCACACACACCCCTGCCCTCCCTCCCCCGCCCACCCACACAAAGGATTGGCCGAGCGTCATCGGCGGCCGAACCCACCCTCCAACACCCCAAAAACAACAAAAGGCGCCCCCAAAGGCGCCCAAAAACAATGTTTTATGCGAATACAGCGTTAAAAACACCCCATTACACCGAACGCGCCACCCTCAACCCCAAGAAATTCAACCGCGTCGAAGGCCGCGAATAATGGCGCCGGGACAAATGGCAATAAATCGTGTTGTTCACCCACGCCCCGCCTCGAATCACATGATCCACATGCTCGCCCTCCTCCAAAGACGCCAACACGATCTCTTCCACCGTCCGGCTCTTTGGCAACGACGCCACACGCGGCGAGTCCACCGTCCAATCCATGCTGTTGCCCGCCGCGCCGCGCACTCCGTAAGGGCTCACATCCGTCGGATAGGTGTCCACCTCGGCGATCATCCCTTGCCCCTTGGCGCTGTGGCTCTGCAACATGTGGCTGCGCGACGGATCATGAAACTCGCCCCACGGAAATGAGCGCCCATCCACGCCCCGTGCTGCCTTCTCCCACTCGTCCTCCACCATCAAACGCCACGGTTTGCCGCTGCTCTGCGCCAACCAACCGGCAAAGGCCAACGCCGACGAAAAATCCACCAACGTCACCGGGGTCTGCTGCGAAAGCAGGTCCCCATCCGAGTCGGGCTTGAGCGTGTACCGCCCCGTCTCCTCATCGAGCCCGTAGAGCATCGGCCCCAGCTCCTCCACACCCCCCGAGCGCTCCTGCGGCGCCCATCGACGGATGTCCTCATGGCGCTCCTGCCCGGCCAGGGTGTTGATGAAGGCCAGATACTGCGCGTGGGTCACCGGAAAGCGCCGCGTCACAAAGGCGTCCACCCAGATCCACTGGCGCTTGCGCACCCCGGGCACCGTCTGCGGCCCCTGCGTCAGATAAAACCCCGCAGGCACATAACACTCATCGGCCCCCAGGCTGCCCAAAGGCGGCAACCACACCGGTGTCGGCTCGCTGGCTCCGGGCCGAATCCCCTTCCAATGCGCCTGGCGCTCAATGCACACCGGGTAGCGGACCTCCTGGTGCCCCTCTTTGCGCAAGACCAGCAAGTGACTGCCCGCAGGCAAGGGCATGTTCACAATCGGCGTGCGTCCCAACGAGCGCACAAAGACCGGCACCAAACGCCGATTCTGGGTCTCGTAGGTGTAGAGCATGACCTCGGCCCCGGGTGGATCGGTCAACAAGGTCAGCGCCCCGGTCCCCTTGAGATAAGACTCCAGGCGCTGGCGCGTAAAATGGGCCGGGGCCAGCGCGTCCAGGTGCGTGCGCAGGTAGATCTCGGCGCGCTGCGCCTCGGCGTCGTCCTGCGACTCGATCGCCGCCCGATGATGCCGCTCGTAGCGCAGCGCCAGCGCCATGTGACTCTCTTCAAGGGTCGGCTCGTGGGTCAACGCCGCCTGCAAACGCAGCTCCGCATCGACCTCTCGCAGCGCCGCCTGCTGGCGCTTGGACCTGGCCTCGTCCTCCAGCGTCCAGGCGGGGTATTTGACCACCTCGGGCGCATTGGGCTCAATGGTCCCCAACAAGACCGCGCTCTGCTTGTCCAGCGCGTCGGCGATGATCCGCATCTGCTCGGCCTGCTCCTGGGTCGCCTGCGCCTCCTCCAACAAGGCCATCGCCCGCTGGCGACGCCGCGTCCCCTCAAGCCACTCGTGCGCCACCGCCGCCAACTCACGGGCATCGGCGGGCCGCGCCTCGGGATCGTGGCTCATCGCCCAGGCGCAAAGCTCGGCCAACTCGTCGGGCACCTGCAACAAGGCCACGTCCTGCACCGGCATCGGCTCTTCACCGGCCAACAGCGCCTCCAGAACCTCCAAACCGTTCTGCCTTCGCGGCCTGAGCCCCGAAAGCAACTCATACAAGATGATTCCCAGGCTGTAGACGTCTGTGCGCGGCGACAGGCGCTCCAACTGCCCGGCGGCCTGCTCGGGCGCCATATACTGCGGCGTGCCCCGCACCGTGCCTGCGCGGGTGGCAAGCTCGGCGTTGCGCGTGCGGTGCGTCTCGATGTCATCCTCTTCAGAGTCGATCTGACGCCCCAGGATCCGCGCCACCCCCCAATCCAACACAAAAATCGCGTCCGACTGCCCCACCACAATGTTGGCGGGCTTGATGTCGCAGTGCACCACGCCCCGGGTGTGGGCATAACCGACGGCCTCGCACACACGCGCAAAGACACGCACCAGCCGTTGCAAGCTCCACCCACCGGGCGACGTCGCCCAGCGCCCCACCCCGTTTGAGGTCCGATGCACCTCGGCGATGGCCTCCGTAAAGAGCCGCCCCCGAATCTCCTGCATCGTAAAATAGTACCGCCCATCGGGCAGCGTCCCAATCTCGTAGACGGGCACCAGCCCAGGGTGCTGCAACTGCGCCCCGACCTGCGCCTCTTCAATAAAGCGCGCCACCGCGTGCTGGTTCTCCACCAACTCCGCCCGAATCGTCTTCAGCGCCAGCGTCCGACCCAGGTCCCCATCGCGCACGCGCCACACCTCGCCCATGCCCCCCTGACCGATCAACTCCTGCACCTCATAGCGCGAGCCGACCCCAAAGGACGGCGCCACAGGCCCCGTGCTGACCGAGACCTCCATCGCCTCCTCAGAAGGCGACGCGGTGGGACTCGACGCCAAGGCAGGCATGGGAACCTGCTCGCCTTTGAGCGCGACGGTGTTCTGAGACGGCATCAAGCTGCGGTTGCGCAGCGCCTGGGGGTGCAGATCAGGGTCCAAGGTCCCGTCTTCCACGTCCTCAAGCACGGTCACGGCTTCACCGCCGCCGTCCAACGCAAACGACGCCCCGGTCACCGCAGACTGCGCAAAGAACGACACCAGCGACTGGCGAGCGTCCTGGGGGATGTTCAGACTGTCGAGAAGGCGATCAAGCTGGTCTTGAGACATGGCGGTTACGCTGCTCCTGAAGCTTTATGGTCCAGATAGGCCCGCAGACACTGTGCGTCCAGGCCCAAAACGCGGGCCATGGCACCCACATCACCGCGGGCCTGCACGCGGGCGCTGGCCAGGGCGCCCGCCGACAGATCCTGCTCCCTGGGGATGCCAAAGTGGGTCATCAAGCGCACCAAAGTCGTGCGCGAAACCCCCAGCGCCTCGGCCACGCGCACTTGATTGAAGTCTTGCTGGACAAAGATCTCCAGCAACTCCCCCAACCACAGCGCCCGCACGCGCTTTACAAAGGCCCCCATGGGCTCATCGTCGCGCCGCGCATACTCGGCGCTCTCAGACATGACGCGCTCAAAGGTCTTGCGGGCGATGCCAAGCTCGCGGGCCACGTGAAGCTGGGTCGCCTTGTCCATCACATGCACCAACACACCCCCTGGACTGTCCTGGGCTTGCCCGTGGTGCCCCTGGTCGTCCAAGGCCTGGCTTGAAAAGGCGGGCAAGACAAAGGGGCCGCCGTGGAGGTTGTCGCGCAGGGTCTGGTCGACGGCGTTGAGCAGTTCGCGGATGTTGCCGGGCCACTGGCGGCGCATCAACTCCACAAAAAACGCCATCGGCACCGGCGCACTCGACGCCCGCTGCCCCGCCCACATCCACGCCTGCCCGGGATGCCGGACGCGCTGCAATGCCATAAAGTGCACAAAGAGCAGCGGGATGTCCCAACGCCGAGCCTCCAACGAGGGGAGCGTGATGGTGTGCCCCGAGAGACGGTAGAAGAAGTCCGCGCGGAGGTTCCCAGCGGCGATCTCACGGCGCGGATCGCGGTTGGTGGCCGCCACCACGCGCACATCCACCGGAATCGGGCGGCTGGCCCCCACCGGCGTGATGGTCCCCTCCTGAATGGTCCGCAGCAGCTTGGCCTGGATGCTCGTGGGCAGCTCGCCGACCTCATCCAAAAAGAGCGTCCCGCCGTTGGCGTCCCTGAAAACCCCAGCGTTGGACGCGTCGGCGCCGGTAAACGCCCCCTTTCGGTGCCCAAAGAGCAGGCTCTCGGCCAGATGCTCGGGCACAGCGGCGCAGTTGACCGGCACAAAGGGCTCATCGGCGCGGGCGCTGGCCTGATGAAGGGCTCGGGAGACCACCTCTTTGCCGGTTCCGGTCGGACCAAGGACCAACACGGGCCGGTCAAAGTCGGCGGCCTTGAGAATCTCGCGGCGCACATCCCACATATTGGACGTCTCACCAATCATGCCCAGGCGCGACATGTCGGGGCCGGGCTGGGAGCCACAGTCGAGGAGCAAGAGCACGCGGTTGCCGATGGCGATCAGCGAGCCGGGCTCAAGGCAGGTGGCGCTGCGGATGGGGGTGAAGGTGGGGCGCGAGCGGCCAGGGGCCAGGTTGACCACCGCCACCGGGCGGCGGCCGTGGGCGCTGGGGGCGACCTCAAAGAGGCCGCGAGGCTCCAACCAGCGCACCTGGAGTTGTTGGCGGCTGATGTAGGGGTCGCCCAGCGGGGCGCGGGTGCCCAAAGGACGGTTCTGGGTCAGAAAGTCGGGCCCTGCCCGACCCACGGTCACCCAATGGCCGCCTTGGAAGGCATCAAGGGCGGTGCTGGCGCCGATGCGCCATAAGTCGGCGTGGAAGAGGATGGTGAGGCGAGCAGCTCGGGGCAGGGGTGCGGGTGCCGCGTGAAGGCCCCAGGTGTCGCCGTCGGAGGGCATCAGGGTTTTTTCCATCGTGGGGCTCCAAAGCGCAGAGGTCGTGTGGCAGGAATGCGGGCGGCCAGTCAAAGAGGCGTCCGGGCCGTCAGGCCCAGTCTCTTTGGCTGGCCGCCGTGGGGTTCGAGGTCACCGGTTGATCACCACCAAGTGCCAAGGTTAGACGCCTCGGAGAGCTCAACGTCATCGGCCCTTTGGGGCTGTGCCCCACTGCCACTCATCGTCAACTCGACGTCGCCATCGTCACTCATCAGCGTCTTGACCGTCGTTTTGACGGTGTTGGGCTGAAGCGAGCTGATGACCTCCACGACCTGAGCGTTGTTGGGGTCGTTCATGAACTTGTCGATGGTCTCCTGGCTTTGGCCATAATCAACCTCGATCCGCTCCAGCGTCACCTTCTCTTCGGACTGGTTTTTGTTCCAGGCGTCAGTCTTGTTGCCCTTGATCCGGCTCATGAAACCCTTGACGCTGAAGAACTTCTCTTCGTACTTGTCGATCTTTTTGCGCTGCTTCTTGTGCTTCTTCTTGATGACCTTGATGTTGCGGGTCTTGGAGCGCTTCAACTGGGCCTTGGCCTTCTTTCTCTTCTTGTCGTTGGCCTTTTTGAGCAGATTGCCTTGGCTCATGCTGCTCCTCCTGCCGCCCTTCTTGTCGCCTTTGCCAAGCCCCGTGGGGTCGTCATGGTCCATGAAGCCGCCAGCGACATACGCATAGGCCGTCGTGGACTCACCCAACCGACCCAGGGAACCTGAATTGGAGATGGCAAAGAGGGGGTCAATGGAGAGCCAGCGGCCCACAACGGGGTCGTAGTAACGCCAGTCAAAGTGGACCAAACCCGTGGCGCGGTCGATCTCCTGGCCGGTGAAGCCATACTCATCGACATAACCGCTGCCATCGGG
>CAKZKQ010000590.1 GCA_937123825.1 uncultured Pseudomonadota bacterium | reverse complement strand
AGGCAAAGAAGGAGTTGATGGCGGTGGTGAGTTTTGATCGCACCGAGGATGTCATCAACACGGTCAAGCCGACACGATTGATTCGTCGCGTGTTGCAGATTGGGACTTGCGGTGATGAGGGGGCGCAGTCGTGGGTGCTGGACTTCTTTGCGGGGTCGGGCAGTACTGGGCACGCGGTGATTGAGCAGAACCGCGAGGATGGGGCACGGCGGCGTTTTGTGTTGGTGGAGATGGGGGATTATTTTGATTCGATCGTCTGCCAGCGCGTGGCGCGGGTGATGTACGCGCCAAAGTGGAGCAAGGGGAAGGTTAAGGAGTATCCGCCGATGGCTTTGGCGCAGCCTGCGTGGGTGGATCGGTCGCCGCGTTTGGTGCGGATTTTGAAGTTGGAATCCTATGACGATGCGTTGAACGCGATTGAATTGCCCCAAGAGCGCAGTGCGCGTTTGGGTGGTGTGGACAGCGCCCAGGAGGTGATGAGGTTTGCCGAAGATCTGCGCTATTTGTTTGAGGATGAGGACGAGGCTCAGCCAGTGCTTTTGAGTGTTCAGGCGTTGGAGCGTCCGTTTGATTATCAGCTTAAGGTTCACACTCCAGAAGGGGTGAAGGTTTTGCCTGTGGATGTTGTGGAGACAGGGAACCTGATGTTGGGCGTGGATGTGTCCAAAGTGCATGATTTTGAGGAGCACGGTCGGCGCTATGTGGTGGTTGAGGGCAAGCGCCAGGGTTTGCGAGTCTTGGTGGTGTGGCGAGCGATCAAGGGGTTGGATCCGCTGGGCGAACGTCAGAGTTTGGGCAAGCGTTTTGAGTTGGGGCAGTACGATGAGATTTATACCAACGCGGACAGCATTTTGAGCAACGCGCGGACGATTGATGATGTGTTGCGCAGCAAGATGTTGGAGATGGACAAAGGGAGCGCGTGATGGCCAGCAAGAAGAAAACTGTGGGGCCGTTGGTTCAGGCGTTGGTGTGTCGGGACTTTGCGCGGTCGTTGTTGATTGAGGATTTTGAGGAGGTGGAGGCCGCGCTTAGAGGCGTTGAGCCCGGTCGTCGGGAGGATGGGCAGAGTTTTTTCTTTGCTGCTTTTGAGGGCAGAGCATCGCGGCTGCGTTTGGGGGAGACGCCGACGGCGAGTTTGGAGTTGTTGAGGCGTTTTGACCTGAACATCTTGGGGCATCAGGACTGGTTGGCGACGCGGCGGCCAGGGTTTGCGCTGAAGTATTACCAGTATTTGGCGGCGATGATGGCCGAAGTGTGGTTGTGGAGGCTGTCTAAGGATGCTGTTGGGTTGGCGCTGGACTTTGAGGTGTTTCGCAAGATTCATCGTCCAGGCATGGAGCCTGTGTTGGGCGCGGATGTGTGGAAGCTGGCGTATTGGATGGCGACAGGGTCGGGCAAGACGCTCTTGATGCACATCAACATCCTTCAGTGTCGTTATTATCTTAAGGATCGTTTTAAGCAGGTGATGGTGTTGGTGCCAACGGAGACGTTGGCGCGTCAACATTTGCAGGAGTTGCGTTGCAGCGGCTTTACGCAGGCTCGCCATGGTTTGGAGCCGCGTGCGGAGCAAGCAGAAGTGGTGGTGATGGAGATCACCAAACTTTATGTGCGCGAGCCTGGGAGGGCTGTCAATAAAGGTGGTGTGAGTCTGGCAACGGAGGAGTTTGAGGGTCCCAATCTGGTGTTGGTGGATGAGGGGCACAAGGGGTCTGGAACGAGGTCTGATCGAGAGGCAGAGCGTGCATGGAGGCGGATTAGAGGTAACCGTTCACCCCCAAGCTTGACGAGAGAAGGATAAGGGGCAGACAATGAAAGCATGAGTTCTCAAGAATACATCAAAAAGCTGGAAGCGCTTGAAAGGCTGGTGGAAAACCAAGCCAAGGTCATCGCCCATCAAGCCAAAGTCATTGCGGCCCTTGAGGCCCGTCTCAACGAGAACTCAGGCAACTCTCATCGTCCTCCTTCTTCCGATGGTCCAAAAGCTCGCGCCCAGCGCCGCAAGACCCGCCCAAAACGCAAGTCTTCCAAGCGTAAACAGGGTGCACAGCCCGGTCACAAGGGGAAAAATCGTCGTCTCATTGCCACCGAGGACGTTGACCATCTCCACGCTCTTGTCCCTTCAAATTGCCACCACTGCCAAGCAAAACTCCAAGGTGTCGACGCTGAACCTCAGCGTCATCAAGTCACCGACATTCCGCCCATCAAACCCGTTGTTACCGAGTACCAGCTTCACAAGCTGACATGTCCCGATTGCGGAGTCCAGACACGCGCCAAACTGCCCCACGGTGTCACTTGGAGCCACTTTGGTCCCAACGTCAGCGCCTTGGCCGTCACGCTGCGCGCTGATTCGCGCTTGAGCATCACGCGGGTCCAGGCCCTGCTGAAGACCGTCTTTGGCTTCTCACTGAGCCGAGGTGCCATCAGCGCCATCGACGCCCGTGCCAGCGAGCTGCTGGCGCCAGTGCACGAAGAGCTTCAAAGAGAAGTCGCAAAAGCAGACGTGGTGCACATGGACGAAACGACCTGGTACCACAAAGGCAAGCGGCACATGCTGTGGCTGGCTTTGAGCAAACTGGCGGCGTACATGAAACTGGAGCCTAGCAGGAGCCAGCAAGCAGCACAAAAGGTGATAGGCGAAGACTACCAGGGCGTGTTGGTGACAGACCGATACTGTGCTTATCACTGGGTGGACGCCAAGCGAAGACAGATGTGCTGGGCTCATTTGATAAGAGACTTCGACGGGATGGGGCTGCAAAAAGGGCAGGTGGGATACTGTGGCCAAATGCTGGCGGAGCAAGCACGCAGACTATTGAAAGGCTGGGCTCAGGCCAGAGACGGAACAAGACCGTGGGACGAGTATGTCGTTTGGGGCCGGAAGCAGCGTCTATTCTTCGAAGGCGTGCTGATGGGGGTCAGGCGAGAAGGTAAGGGCACGAAATGGGGCGGCATGGCCAACGAGATGCTGCGGCACTTTGAGAGTCTGTGGACGTTTTTGGAGGTCAAAGGCGTGGAGCCGACCAACAACGCAGCAGAGCGGGCGTTGAGGCATCCTGTTGTGGCTCGAAAGCTATCTTTTGGCTCCCAATCAGAGCGTGGCTTGCGCTTCATCGAACGTGTCTTGTCTTTGCGAGAAACGCTGCGTTTGCAGTCAAAATGCTTCTTTTCCTACCTCCAAGCTCTCTTTCGCGCTCAGCCTACCCCCTTGCTCACGACATCCTGACCATCTGAACGCTTACGATTAGAGAGTCGCTTCATGGCCGCGATGGCATGACGCTGGAGTATAGCGCGACGTTTCGGCAGGTGACGGAAAAGGACGAAGCGCTGCGTCAGGAGTATGGCAAGGCGATTTTGTTTGATTATGCCTATGCCAAATTCCATCGTGATGGGTATGGCAAGGACCATCAGATTTTGAACCTGCGCGATGCCCATAGCCATCACCGACGTACGCCGATGATGGGTGCTGTGTTGGCGCTCTATGAGCAGGTGCGGTTGTTTGAGGAGCTGGGGGTTGAGGTGCAACCCTACGGTTTGGCTCGGCCGCTGATGCTTTTTGTGGGGCAGAATGTCAACGCAGGTCCCAAGGATGTGCAGGAGATCATTGGTTTTCTTCATTGGATGTTGGGCCGTCCAGGGGAAGCGACCGAGTTGATGGATGATATCCTTGGCGGTGGTGTGAAGGTGGACGGTGATCCGTTTAAGCACCGCTATGTTGCGTTGCGCCAATGGGGTTTGGGTGGGGCAGAGCTTTATAGAGATGTGTGTGTGCGTGTGTTTCATGGTGAGGGCGCGTTGGAGGTGTGCCTGTTAAAGGGGACGGACGGAGAGATTGGGCTTCGGACGCTTGATGGCCACCAAGAGCGTTATTTTGGGGTTGTGAGCGTGGGCAACGCCTCTGGTTTGCTCAAGGGTCTTCGCGCCGAAGGTGTGCTTGTTGGGGATGATGACCGGATTTCTGGGTCAATCTTTGAAGAGATCGAGAATGATTCCAGCCCTGTGCACATGCTGGTTGGGGCGCGCAAGTTTGTGGAGGGTTGGTCGAGCTGGCGAGTGTCTGTGATGGGCTTGTTGCGTGTGGGCAAGAGCCGTGGTGCACAGATTGTGCAGTTGTTTGGCCGTGGGGTCAGGCTGAAGGGGCTTGGGGGGTCGCTCAAGCGGTCAAGCAAGTTGCCTGGGCAGCACCCGGAGCACATTGGTGCTTTGGAGACGTTGACTATTTTTGGGATCAAGTCTGATTATCTCCAGCACTTTTTGCATACGCTTCAAACGGAAGGGGTCGAGCCCGAGGAGACTCGGGTGATGCGTGTGGAGATCCCACCTGATTGGCAAAGCAAAGGGCTGAAGATCATCCAAACCCGCAGTGACTATGACTTTGATGCCGAGCAAGTGGTGCGTTTGAAGGATGTGGACAAGCCTGTGACGATCAACCTGGGCGTATCCATGGATACGACGGTGGGTGATGCGCAAGGGCGCGGTGTGCGGGTGATGCGCCAGAAGCCGCCCGCAGCATTGGACGGTCGCAAGGCGTTCAAGCTTTTGAACAAGGCGGCGCTTCTCAGGCACGGTCGGCGTTTCAAGCGCGCAAAGCGCTGGGACAATGTGTATTTGGATCGTCAAGAGGTGGATGCATTCTTCAATGGTCTGGTGGAGTGGAGGTTTCCTGCGGACTTTACGATTGAAGCGCCATGCAATCGGGAGATTTTGCAAGCCGCTGCCGCCAGTGCGTTGGAGAAAGGGATCAAGAGGGCAAGGTATGTGAAGTGTGAGAGGTCTGAGAAGCGACACATTGAGTCGGTGGAGTTGACCAGCGCACACGCCAACTTTCCTGTGGCTCAAGAGGTCAGGCCTGACGGAACAAGCCACAGCGTCTTTGGCTACACGGTTCATGTGCCTATGTCGCTCAAGGACACAGTGGATGCGTTGTTAAAGGAGCGTTCGTTGGTCCAGACTCAAATGCAGTGTGTGTTGCCAAGGCTTCATTTACAGTCCCATCTCTTCCATCCATTGGCATTGTCTGGTCATTTTGATGAGTCTCCCCTGGGTGGGGTGCACAGTGTGTCTGTGGACGAGAAGGTGCGTTTTGTGCCCACAGGATTGCAAGAGAGTGAAGTGCAGTTTGCGTTGGATGTGCGCAAGGCTTGGGAGCGTTTGGACGGGGATGACCGTTACAGTGGCAAAGAGCTTTGGGTCTTGCGCAATGTTTCTAAGAGCGGGGTAGGGTTTTTTGAGAGCGGTGGGTTTTATCCCGATTTTCTAGTGTGGATGACTTGTGGTGATGCGCAAGCGTTGGCGTTTGTGGACCCCAAAGGGATGACTTACGGGAATTGGGAGAAGGTCAAATTAAAGGGGGCTATTGAGGCGCTTTCGTCGCAAGCCGGATTTGCCATGACCAGTTACATCGTGACTCGAACTCCGCTTGAGGATATTCCCATCCATGATGTGCCCATAGAGAAACGCAACGCATGGTTGGCCGACAGGAGCGTTTTGCATCAAAAGCCCGGTGTGCCCTACGTCGAAGAGATCTTTGAGTGGTTGCGTGCCAAGGTCGACGCTGCGTTGTTGGAGAGTTGAGGCGTTTAGGCGGTACAATCCCCCTGGGAGTTTTGCTCAAAATCAGGGGGATTTATGTTCATCAAGCCCGTGCCGCCGCCCTATGACATGGAGCATTGGCGCCAGCAGCCGTTTGCGCGGCGGATGCAGATGGTGTGTCGGTCCTGGGCGGTGCAAGGTTATGGCGCGCCGCTGGGGGTGTATCTCTTTTATGTGCTCAAGATCGCCTTCTATGTGTGGGCCTGGGTGATGTTTTGCGCGATGTCGCCCCAGATCGAGGGGTGGAGCGACATCGGTCAGTGGTGGGGGACGCCGACGGCGTTGCAGAAGGCGGTGCTGTGGAGCATGGCCTTTGAGGTGCTGGGGCTGGGGTGTGGCAGCGGGCCGTTGACGGGCCGTTATATGCCGCCCTTTGGTGGGGCGCTCTATTTCCTGCGCCCTGGGACGACCAAGATGCCCTTTTGGCCGGGGATCCCGGTCTTTGGGGGGCAGCGCAGGACGTGGCTCGACGTGCTCCTCTACGCCGTGCACCTGGGGTGGCTGGGGTATGTGTTGATGGCCCCGGAGGTGACCCCGGGGCTGCTGGCGCCGGTGGTGATCTTGCTGCCGCTCCTGGGTTTGACGGACAAGACCCTCTTTTTGGCCTCCAGAGCGGAGCATTATTATACGGCGGTGCTGGTCTTTTGCTTTGCGGGCAGCGCGTTTGCGGGGGCCAAGCTGGTCTGGGTGGCGGTCTGGATGTGGGCGGCGACCTCCAAGCTCAACCAGCACTTCCCCTCGGTGGTGGGGGTGATGATCAGCAACAGCCCCGTGACGGCCTTTGTGCCCTGGGTGCGCAAGTGGATGTTTGTGGACTATCCAAACAACCTGCGCCCCTCAAAGCTGGCCCATACGATGGCCCACATGGGCACGGCGGTGGAGCTGACCTTTCCGCTGGTCTTGCTTTTCAGTGCGGGCGGCGAGGTGACCATGGTGGCCTTGTGCGTCATGTTGGGCTTTCATGTCTTTATTACGTCCAACGCGCCCATGGGGGTGCCGCTGGAGTGGAACGTCATCATGGTCTACGGGGCTTTTGTGCTCTTTGGGCACCATGCCCAGGTGGACGCGATCGCGGGGGCGCTCCAGGCCCCGGCGATGTTGGTCGTGGTGGTGGTTTTGGTGGGATTGGTGCCGCTGGTGGGCAACTTTGTGCCATCCAGGGTCTCGTTTTTGTGCTCCATGCGCTACTACGCGGGCAATTGGCCTTACAGCGTGTGGCTCTTTAAAGGCGACAGTTCTGCGAAACTGGACAAAGGTCTTGTGAAAGTTGCCCCCAGAGTGCAGGATCAGCTTCGCATTCTTTATGACGAAGACACGATTACGGCGGCCATCTCGAAGGTGATGGCCTTTCGGGCCATGCACCTGCATGGGCGCGCCTTGCAGTTGATTTTGCCCAAGGCGGTCGATGACATCGACGCTTACGAGTACCTCGACGGGGAGCTTGTGGCGGGGGTGGTGCTGGGGTGGAACTTTGGCGATGGCCACTTGCACAACCTGCAGATGCTTAGGGCTGTGCAGGCGCAGTGTGGTTTTGAGCCCGGCGAGCTGCGCTGCATCTTTGTGGAGTCCCAGCCGATGCTCAAGCCCCAGATGGCGTGGACCATCGCGGATGCCGCCGATGGGGTCCTGGAGCAGGGCGTGGTGCAGGTCGCGGATTTGCGCAAGCTCGACCCCTGGCCTGCGCTCGACGGGCCGCTGGCGGTGAGGAAGTCTTGATGATCGGCGCTGAGCCGTAAGGTTGCTCAGGTGCGGCTCGGTGCGGATCTTTGGGAGGGGAGCCAGGAGCGGTGGATGGAACACAAGGGTTTTAACGCGGTGCGGGACTTTGCCTATCGCGCGGACGCTCGTCAGGACCCTTATGGGTTGGAGGCGGTGCTGGGTGGGTTGGAGCAGGGACAGGCCAGAGCGCAGGCCGAGCGCTACGTGTTTGAGTTGTGGAAGATGCCGGGGTGGACGCTGGAGCGCCTG
>CAKZKQ010000589.1 GCA_937123825.1 uncultured Pseudomonadota bacterium | reverse complement strand
AGCGACCGAACCACAAGGAAGCCAAGCGAAGCGCCGGCGACCGAACCAAAAGCAAGCGCAGCGCCGCGAACCGAAAGCAAGCCAAGCGCAGCGCCGGCGCCGCGAACTGAAGAAGTTGTGAGCGCGCTCACAACTTCTTCGGAGGTGTTCCGCCTTCGAGCTTTTTGGGGGGGCCGTCCTTCTTGGTGGGTTTCTTTGTGGGTTTCTTGGTGGGCTTTTTGGTGGGCTTTTTGGTGGGGCGTTTCTTGGTGGGTTTCTTGGTGGGTTTTTTGGCTTCTTTGACGGGTTTGGTGGCAGCGGCGTCGCTGTCTTGAGCGTCTGTGGCTGCTTCTGTGGCGTCGTTGGAGGCCTCGGGCTGGGTGTTGGCGTCGGAGGTGGTGTCGACGGCGTCTGGGGTGTCTGTGGGGGCTATGGCGAGGTCTGGTGCGGTGTCTGTGGCCGCTGGTGTGGCGTCTGAGGTGGTTTGGCCGGCGTCGGCGGCATTTGGGGTGGGTGTGGTGGGGTCGCCGGAGGTGGCGTTGTAGATGGCGTAGCCGACGCCGCCAAGCAGTAGGATGGCGACGATGACCAGGGCGGCGGTTTTGGCGCCGGAGCGCTGGGGGGGATCGAAGTCGTCTTCAAAGAAGTCGTCGTCGAAGGTGCCGGCGGTTTCGCTGGCCAGGTCGACGCGCATGGTGGGCAGGGAGGTGTCGAAGCCTGGGCCGGGGGCCAGGTCGATGGATTTGCCCAGCAGGTCGCTGTCTTCGAGCGGGTTGATGTCTTCGTTGGCGATGTCGATGGAGTCTGGAGAGCGGTTTATGAGGGGTTTGGGGGTCTCCAGCGGGGTGCGCGGCGTGGCTTTGACGGGGGTGCGGTCCGAGAGCTGGGGCATGAGCTCTTCGAGGACATCGGCAAAGACGGCGACGCTCTCGTAGCGGGCCTCGGGGCGCTTGTTGAGGGCCTTCATGATGATCCCTTCCAGGACGGCGGGGATCTCGGCCTCGGGGCAGCGCTGCGAGGGGGGTTCGGGCATGTCCGAGACGTGGTGCTGGAGGATGCTCATGGGGTGCTCGCCGTGCCATGGGGGCGAGCCTGTGAGCATGAAGTAGAGGATGACCGCCACGGCGTAGAGGTCGGCGCGCCCGTCGATGGGTTGTCCCGAGGCTTGCTCGGGGCTCATGTACTCGGGGGTGCCAAAGACCATGCCGGTCTGTGTGAGGTTGCTCTCGTTGGTCAGGAGCTTGGCGATGCCAAAGTCGAGTACCTTGACCATGTAGCGGCCCTTTCGGGCGGGCAGGAGCATGATGTTGTCGGGTTTGAGGTCCCGATGGATGATGTCCTGCTTGTGCGCGGAGGCCAGAACTTCGCAGATCTGGATGGCGTTGTGGACGGCGGTCTTGGGGCTCAGCCGCCCGGCCTCGTAGACGACCTGGCCAAGCGATCGCCCCTCGATGAACTCCATAATGATGTAGAGCGTGCCGTCGGGGGTCTGGCCAAAGTCGTTGAGGGTGACTGCGCCGGGGTGTGAGAGGCGCCCGATGGTCCAGGCTTCATTGAAGAAGCGCTTGACGATCTCGGGGTCGCCGGTCAGCCGCCGCGACAAGAACTTGATGGCGACCTTCTGTCCGACTTGCTGGTGCTGGGCTAGATAGACCTCGCCCATGCCGCCGCTGCCAATCATTTCGCGAACGAGGTAGCGCCCGCCGATGATCTGTCCGATGAAGGTTTCAGCCGGCGCCGGTGAGGGCAGCTCAATGGAGAGCTTGGCGCCGCAGTTGCCGCAGAAGTTGGCGGCCGGTTCGTTCAGGCCGCCGCATTGAGGGCATGGGGAGTGTTCTTTTGAGGGGGGTGTGTCGGTCATCCTTCACCCAGGGGAGGTGGCCAAATGGGAGGCCATGTTACACACGCGGCGTCCGTCTGGCCAGCCCCCCGCAGGGGGGATGTGACTTACTCGGTGCGGACGTTGCTGTTGTCCTTCTTGAGGATCTTGAACTGGACGCGGCGGTTCTTCTCGCGAGCGGCCTTCAGTTCCCGACCACGCAGGCCGTCGATGGACTTGGAAGGTTCGGTCTCGCCGAAGCCCTTGGCGTTCAGGCGCTCAGGTTCAACACCCTGGTCGATGAGGAATTTCCGCACGGAGTCGGCGCGGGCCTGAGAGAGCTTCATGTTGGACGCGTCGTTGCCGACGTCATCGGTGTGGCCCTGGACCTGAACCAGCTTGATGCCGGGGTTGCCCTTCATGACCAGTGCGACGGCTTCGAGCAGCGGGTAGGAGCGACGCTTGATGGTGGCCTTACCGGTGTCGAAGAAGACGCGCTGGAGGATCTTCAGGTCAGGAGTAACGATGGGCGCGCCTTTGTCGGGGCAGCCGTCCTGATCTTTGAAGCCGTTGAGGACCTCAGCCTTGTTGGGGCATTTGTCCTTGGAGTCAATGATGCCGTCGCCGTCGTTGTCGAGCTCGGGGCAGCCATCTTCGTCTTCCCAACCGTCCTTGTCCTCGGCTTTGAGGGGGCAGGAGTCGTTGACGTCCATGATGCCATCTTTGTCGTTGTCGGGATCGGGGCAGCCGTCGGAGTCTTCGAAGTTGTCTTTGTCTTCGGGCTCTTCGGGGCAGGCGTCCACGTCGTCCATGATGCCGTCCTGGTCCTTGTCGGGAGTCGGGCAGCCTTCAAACTCGGGGGTACCGGGGACGTTGGGGCAGGCGTCGCTGACGTCGGCGATGCCGTCTTTGTCGTTGTCGGGATCGGGGCAGCCGTCGGCGTCCTCAAACTCGTCCTTGTCCTCAGCTTCGTTGGGGCAGGAGTCGTCTTTGTCGAGGATGTTGTCCTGATCGTTGTCTTCGTCGGGGCAACCGTCTTCGTCCTCGAAGAGGTCGCGGTCTTCGGGCTCGCGGTCGCAAGCATCGACGTTGTTCAGGATGCCATCGTCATCCCAGTCGTTGTCGAAGTTGGCGTAGCGCACACCGCCCAGGACGCGGAAGGCCGGGGAGCCGTAACCGGAGACCAGACCACCACCGGCGCCGAGCTCAAAGTTGAGGCCCATGCCGGTGCGGTACTTCAGACCCACGAGGCCTTCGAGGGGGGTTTCTTCGGTCTTGAAGAAGTCATCGAAGGTCGAGGAGCCAAAGATCTCGCCGCCGAGCAGGAAGGTGCCGGGGACCAGCTCGTACTGGGCACCGACGCCGTAGGTCAGCTCGCTGCCGACCTTGAGGTTGCCGAACTCGCGGGCTTCCTGAAGGTTGGCGCCCAGGTTGGCGGCCAGCAGGAGGCGATCGATCTTGGTGTCGACGATGATGCCCGGGCGGAAGGCGAAGGTGCCCGAGGAGGTGAAGGCCTCGGTGTCGCCAGTGGGCAGCACGATGTTGGAGTAGATCGCAAAGCCGATGGGGCTGTCTTCGGGGCTCAAGATGGTGAACTTGGGCCGGAGGATGAGGTCACCGATGGTGGCGCCGCTGACATCGGCGTTTTGCACCTCAGCGGAGTTGACCAGGTAGACCGGCAAACCCAGACCAAGCTCCAGGACATCAAAGAAGCCCAAAGCAAAGAGCACATCGGCCGCCAGCTGACTTTCCACGATCGGCTGGGGGTCGCCGTTTTCCGGCACGAGGACCAATGGGTCTTTGGCGAAGTTGAGGATCAGACCGCCAGAAACCTGAAGGTTGGCCGAGCCCTGCGCACTGTCGATGCTGAAAACACCGTAGGGGCTGGGCGTGGGTTCAAAGTTCTGGACGTTGATGTTCGGATCCGTGTTGCCGTCGATCACGACCTGCTGCGCCGAAGCGCTGCTGACCATGGACAGGACAAGCAGCGCGGCGACCAGCGCGATGAGCAAAGATGATTTGTTGTGGTACACAGGGCTCTCCATGTGAAGCCTCAGAGCGCTGCCTTCAAGCCCAGGCTGCACTCTGTCGTTTTTCAATGTATTTTTCTGATTTTTGAGTAAGGTCCAGTTTTCTCCCTACACATAACAGCCTGTGATCACTCCCTCCAGCCCTGAAGGTGGAGCGATCAGTCTTCTCTGACCTTGCCGCCTTTGTCCTGTTTCAAGATTTTGAACTGGACGCGGCGGTTGCGTGCGCGTGCATCTTTAAGATCGCGCCCTTTGAGCACGGGGCGGTTGAGTTCATCCATGACTTCGACCAGCGGTGTGGTTTCGCCGTAGCCCTTGGCGAGCATGCGTCCGGGCTCAACGCCTTCGTTTACGAGGTAGTCGAAGACAGATTTGGCGCGGTTCTGGCTGAGCTCCAGGTTGGAGCTGTCGCCGCCCACATCATCGGTGTGGCCCTGGATTTCGATCTGAGTGATGCTCGGGTTGTTCTTAAGGATGCTGGCGACGGCGTTGAGGACACCGCGCGAGCGGGCCTGGAGCTTGGCGCTGCCGGTCTTGAAGTAGACCTTCTTGAGGATGACGATCTCGTCGCCCACGGGTTTGGCCAGCTCTTCGCCCTTGTCGGGGCAGCCGTCGTCGTCTTCGTTGCCGTTGTAGACCTCGGGCTCATTGGGGCACTTGTCTTTGTCGTCGAAGATGCCATCGTTGTCGTTGTCGGGGTCGGGGCAACCGTCCTCGTCTTCGAAGCTGTCCTTGTCCTCGACGGTGTTGCGTCCGGCGCTCACGTCGGCGTCGGTGCCGGGGCACTTGTCGGTGGCGTCGAGCACGGTGTCTTCGTCGTTGTCGGGTTCGGGGCAGCCGTCTTCGTCTTTGAAGCTGTCCTTGTCCTCGGGATCGTCGGGGCAGGCGTCGGCGTCATCAAGGATGCCGTCACCGTCGCGGTCTTTGGTCGGGCAACCGCGCATTTCGGCCACGCCGGGGGTGTTGGGGCACTCGTCCTCAAGGTCGGGGATGAGGTCCTGATCGTTGTCGAGGTCGGGGCAGCCGTCTTCGTCCTCAAACTCGTCTTTGTCTTCGGCTTCAAGCGGGCAGTTGTCGTCGCCCATGCAGATGGGCGCCGTCTGGCCGGGATCGCAGACGCCATCGTTGTCGTTGTCGGGATCGGGGCAGCCGTCTTCGTCCTCAAAGAGGTCGCGATCTTCGGGCTCGCGCGGGCAGACATCGACGTTGTTCAAGATGCCGTCGTCGTCCCAGTCGTCGTCAAAGTTGGCGTAGCGCACACCGGCCAAAACGCGGAAGGCCGGCGATCCGTAACCGGGCACGAGGCCGCCGCCGGCGCCAAGCTCGAAGTTGAGCCCGACGCTGGTGCGGTATTTGGCGCCGACCAGCAGCTCCATGGGCGTCTCTTCGGCCTTGAAGAAGTCGTTGAACGAGGTCGAGCCAAAGAGCTCGCCGCCGACCAGGACGCTGTTGGTGATTTCGTACTGGGCGCCCAGGCCGTAGGTCAGCTCGCTGCCGACGTTGAGGTTGCCGAACTCGCGGGCTTCCTGAATGTTGGCGCCCAGGTTGAATGCCAGCAAGAGCTTGCTGATTTTGGTGTCCACAATGACACCAGGGCGCAGCGCGAAGGTGCCCGATGAGGTAAAGGCCTGATCGTCCCCGGTGGGGAAGACGACGTTGGCGTAGAGCGCCAGGCCAATGGGGTTGTCTTCGGGGTTGAAGAGGGTGAACTTGGGCCGCAGCATCAAGTCACCGATGGTGGCGCCACCGATGTCGGCGCTGTTGAGCTCTGCCTGGTTGGCAAAGTACACCGGCAGGTCGAGGCCCAACTCCAGCATGTCCCACAGGCCAATGGCGAAGAGCAGATCGCCCACCAACTGGCTGTCTACAATGACAATGCGGCCCTGACGCTCGGATTCCACCACGAGCGGCTCTTTGGCGAAGTTGAGCACCAAACCGCCCGAGATCTGCAGATCCGATGACCCCTGGGCGCTCTCCACACTGAAGATGCCGTAGGGGCTGGGCGTGGGATTGAAGTTCTGAACCTCAACGTCCGTATTGGGGTTCGGAATGTTCTGCGCTGAGACTGTTGCACTAAAAACGAAGAGCGATAGCAACGCGAGTACACACGATCTTAGCAACGAACCTCTTCCCATCTGCGTACCTCCTCCCCTCCAGGAGTTGAAAGATCCCCCCACCCGCGCAAAACAGGTGTTTATTGTGTGATTAGTACAAATGGAGGACCGTGTGGTCATAGTGCACTATACGACATGGAACATGCTATGTACAGTTTAAATAGAAATGTTTAGTAGGGTTGAATGTCTGTCGCAGCGCCACAAACACCCTTTGTTGCTTCAACTACAGTCTTGTTGAAACAGCGACGCGTCTGTCGCAGGTTTCGCTTGACGCGTCAAGGAAAACCGTGTTAAGGACCGTGCCTGCTTTGGCGTCATATGGCGTCAGTGCACCGCGCCAACCAAGGCGCGAGGCCAACATAGCTCAGCTGGTAGAGCAGCTCACTCGTAATGAGCAGGTCATCGGTTCAAGTCCGATTGTTGGCTCTCTAAAAAAAGACCCCTGTGACAATGATTGTCACAGGGGTCTTTTGGTTTCTTGTCGTTGAGTCAGTCGTCAGGGGATGCATACCAAGGAAGCATCGGGTTCGTTGAACGAGCAGAACTTAAACCCTCCGATGGTCGCAAAGTCGTCTTGGATGCAGTTCAAGTCTGGGTGCCCGCAGTCTGCGTCGGTCTCGCAGATCGGCTGGCATCTTGTGGGGGCGCCGTCAATGACCCGACAATACGAGTTTTCAGGGCAGCCCACCGCTGAACCACGACCCCTCTCCGTGCAGCCTTCATTGTACCGGCACAGTTGCCCTTCAGTGCACCCTTGAGCACACTCCAGTGACTCCGGACAGGGAGAGTCGTCGCTGCATTCATTGTACAGCTCTGGCTCCTCTGGGATGAGTTCGTTGTTGGTGCCGTTGTTGTTGGCACAGAGGTTAAAGCCGAAAGCAGTTCCTCCAAAGATGGCATAAACGCCAATTCTGCGGTTCGTGCCATGGCTCGCAAAATGAAAGTAAACCTAGCCGCTGTTACGGGCACAGGCCCTGATGGCGCTATCACCATGGGTGATGTGCGTGGGGCCGCGGCAAATGGCACTGCTTCTGCCGTTGATGGCGCTTCTGCTTCTTCTGCGCCCAAAGCCACGGTGACCCAAACCAAATTACCTGACGATATTAAAGTTGCGCCGTCGGCTAAAAAAATGGCCACTGCCATGGGGATTGATCTCATTTCTGCCTTGCCGTCTGATGGTCGTAAAACCATCTTAAACGGTGATGTGATGCGCGCTGCTGCCGCCGCAATCCAATCTGGAAGTGGTGCAGGGGCGGGGGGATCAGTGGCTAAGCCTGCTGGTCAGGGTAATGCCCGCGCCAAAAACGTTTCTATTGCTGATGGTAAAGGCGTTAAAGCCACGCCAAAGGTTCGCGCCACGGCTAAGTCAGAAGGCATTGACATTCGCAAGGTCAAAGCCACAGGCCACGCTGATAATGTGACCTTGGAAGACATTAACAATGCCTTGAAGGCTGACTTTGCCGTATCAGACACTGAAATGGGTGCTGGTGATTATCAAATGCCTGAACGTGCCTATGCTGTATCGGGTGAGGCTGAAAAACTGGTTGGCCCACGCCGCTTTATGGCCCAAGCCATGGCAAAAGCAAACACCGAAGTGTGCCACACCTCGATCTT
>CAKZKQ010000588.1 GCA_937123825.1 uncultured Pseudomonadota bacterium | reverse complement strand
GGGGTGCAGGGGTCAGAGACGGCGACCAAAGCGGGTGTGGAGGGCCGGGGGGCGCAGGGGTTGGAGGGTGTGGGGGGGAGGTAGTGGGGGGGGGCGAGTGGGGGGGGAGGGGGGTTGGTAGAGGTGTCAGAGACGTTGACCAATGCCCTTGTTCAGGGGGTTGGTTAACGTCTCTGACACCTCTACCACCCCATTTGACCCACACAGTTCACAGCAGTTATGTTCGGCGATGAATCATGTCGCCAGGGGAATCGCTCGCCATCCCAAAGGGGTGCGCCGCGGTTGAGATTTTGACCCTTGGAACCTGATCCGGTTCATACCGGCGGAGGGAGCGCGACGTGGGCATGCTCAGCAGACGTGCGTGGATGGCGCGTTCTTGGGTTGGGGTGCCTTTTGTGTCGTCGTGCGCCGCTTGTGTCGGTTGTCATGCAGCCTGTTTGACAGGCCCACAGGAGGTGATCATGTCCCAACGAGCATCTGCGTCCCATCAACCCCTGCCCAACGACATCTGGTCGAGGGCCTATCCGGGGTCCACCAAGGTTTATGTCCAAGAGCAAGGGGTTTGTGTGCCGTTTCGAGAGGTGAAGGTCTCGGGCGGTGAGCCTGCGGTGCGGATTTATGACACCAGCGGACCGCAGGGTGTGGATGTGCGCCAGGGGCTGCCGGCGCTGCGCCAGAGATGGATTGAGCAGCGTGGTGATGTCGACCGCGTGGCGCGGACCTTTGCGTTGGAGCAGCATCCAGAAGGGGCGTTGGTGCCGCAGGGGTTGCGGCGCGAGGCCTGGGTGGGGCAGGGTCCTGTGACCCAGTTGCACTACGCTCGCCAGGGGATGATCACGTCGGAGATGCGTTTTATTGCTGTGCGTGAAGGGGTCAGCGCCGAGTTTGTGCGCGATGAGGTGGCCTCAGGGCGCGCCATCATTCCGTGCAATGTGAACCACCCTGAGTCTGAGCCGATGATCATTGGGCGCGCCTTTCATGTGAAGGTCAACGCCAACATTGGCAACTCGGCGGTGCTCTCTTCGATTGAGCAGGAGGTGGATAAGCTGCGCTGGGCGACCCTTTGGGGGGCGGACACCGTGATGGATTTGTCGACGGGGAAGAACATCCACGCCACGCGCGAGTGGATTTTGCGCAACTCTCCGGTGCCGATTGGCACGGTGCCGCTTTACCAAGCGCTTGAGAAAGTCGGTGGCAAGCCTGAGGCGCTGACCTGGGAGGTGTACCGGGATACGATCATTGAGCAGGCCGAGCAGGGGGTGGACTACTTTACGGTCCACGCAGGGGTCTTGCTGCGTTACATCCCCAAGACGGCCGAGCGCGTAACGGGGATTGTCTCTCGGGGTGGGTCGATCATTGCCCGTTGGTGTCTGTATCACCACAAGGAGAATTTTCTCTACACCCACTTTCGTGAGCTGTGTGAGATCATGGCGCGTTACGACGTGGCTTTCAGTCTTGGCGATGGGCTGCGTCCAGGTTCGATCGCCGACGCCAACGATGAGGCGCAGTTTGCGGAGTTGAAGACCCAAGGGGAGTTGACTCAAATTGCGTGGGAGTACGGCGTGCAGGTCATGAATGAGGGGCCAGGTCACGTGCCGATGCACCTCATCAAAGAGAATATGGACAAGCAGCTGCAGTGGTGCCACGGGGCGCCGTTTTATACGCTTGGGCCGCTGACGACGGACATCGCGCCGGGCTATGATCACATTACCAGCGCGATTGGCGCTGCGATGATTGGATGGTTTGGCACCGCCATGCTGTGTTACGTGACGCCCAAAGAGCATCTTGGGTTGCCGGATCGAGATGACGTCAAGGACGGTTTGATCGCCTATAAAATTGCGGCCCACGCCGCCGACCTGGCCAAGGGGCACCCCGGGGCGCAGCGCTGGGATGATGCGCTCTCCAGGGCGCGTTTCTCCTTCCGCTGGGAGGACCAATTCAATCTGGCACTCGACCCAGTCACCGCGCGCCAGTACCATGACGAGACGTTGCCTGCTGAGGGCGCCAAGGTGGCGCATTTTTGCTCAATGTGTGGTCCGAAGTTCTGCAGCATGAAGATTTCGCAGGACATTCGGGACGCTGCCGAAGCTCAAAAAGCCGCTGCCGAAGGCATGGCCCTCAAATCCAGGGAGTATCAGGCTCGCGTCGCTGCCACGGAGGTGACCGAGGCCATCAAAGAGGGGTGATTTTTTGGCTACGCTGCCTTCGGTTGAGTCCATTCAGTGTTTTGTGGCTGCGGCGCGGTGTTTGAACTTTCGCGCGGCGGCCAGAGTGGTGGGGTTGACCCCGGCGGCGCTGGGCAAACGCATCGCACAGCTCGAAGACCAGATGGGGACGCGCCTCTTTCACCGCACGACCCGCAAAGTGGAGCTGACCCAGGCCGGTTTGACGCTCCTGCCCACGGCGCAGCGCCTCCTGGTCGTGGCCGAAGATTGCATCAAGGCCGGGCGCGGTGAGGCTGAGTTGCCCCACATGGACCTCAACATCGGCACGCGCCATGAACTGGGTCTGTCCTGGCTGGTGCCCATGTTGCCCCGGCTGCGCCGGGAGCACCCCCACATCACCTTTCACCTCTACTTTGGATCTGGCCCTGACCTGGAACTGCGCACTCGGAGCCTGGAGATCGACTGCGCCATCAGCTCTCGCAAGGTCCAGGACCCCAGGATCGACGCGCTTCGCATTCACAATGAGGCCTACGTCTTTGTGGGCGCCCCTGATTTGATGGCGCGCACGCCCCTGCGAGGCCCCCAGGACGCCCCCGCACTGACCCTCATCGACGCACACGCCGACACACCCCTGCTGCGCTACTTCCTGGACGCTCAGCAGGGGAGCGAGGCGTGGCATTTTGAGCGCGTTTTGAGGATGGGCACCATCGCCGCCATTCGCGCGCTGGTGCTGGCGGGCGACGGTGTGGCGGTTCTGCCGCTTTACCTCGTTCAGCCCGACCTCGACGCCGGACGCCTGGTGCGCCTGATGCCCTCCCTCCCCCTCCACTCCGACCATTTCCGGCTCTTGTTTCGCACCGACGATCCTCGTCGTAGCCTCTACGAAACCCTGGCCCAGACCATGCGCGATGAGCCATTGCGTTGATGCCCCATGTGAGTGACCGCTGCGGCCCTCTTTGAGTGTCTCTGCGCCATTCCCAGCGGGGTATTGTGTCCTTTGGGTTTATATTTAAGTGTTTTAAATATCGATTCTGTTTTTAAGCTGGCGGTTTTATGTTGATGGTGCCTGGGGGGAGCGGCCCGGCCCGGGCTCAATCAACGTGAGGTATCGTTGTGGGAGGCTTTGAGATGAGACGTCGATGGGAATTGGGGGTGGTGAGCGTGTCTTTGGTGGCGGCGAGCGTCGCGCTGGTCGGTTGTCAGGACAACACCCGTTATGCAGGGTCGGATGCGGTGGTGAACGCTGGGGATGATGGGGCCGCCGATGGGGTCAACAACAGCGTTGGGGGCATGGACGATGATGTTCCAGCGCGTCCTCCGGTGGGCATTGTGCCCGGTGTCGAGGGGCGTTGCGGGCTTGTGCCTGCGCTGAGCGCTGAGGGGCTTGATGATGCGCACGATGTGGTTCGGCAGTGGGCGTCTTTGGAAGAGGTGACCGACGAAAATGGCGCGCTGGTGCAGAGGACCATGCGCTGGTTTGAACCCCCTGAGGCGGTCGTCAGGGCCCAGGTCGAGTATGTCGCTGGGGAGGACTGCCTTGGTGTGCGCGTTGTGACGGTTTCTGATGCACAAGGGCGCCCTTTGGAGTCTCGCACCGAGATTTATGACCCCAACACTCCTGTTCTCATCAACACTTTTGTCCCGCTTGAGCAGCACAGCATCAAGTGGTCCTACAACGAAGAAGGGCAAGAGGTCCTTGTTGAGGTGGACATGGGGATTGACGGAGAGGTTGAGCACGTCACCCGAAGCACCTGGGATGGGCAGGGGCGTTTGGTGGCCCGGAGCGCGGAGCCTGTGGCTCAAACGGACACTCAGTCGATGTGGCATTTGAACGACAGCACCTCGGAGCGCTGGGTTTATGGTGATGGAGGGGAGGTCACGCACACCAGCATGGTCACCCACGGCATGAGTTTTTTCACCACCATCACCGAAACGCGCCACAACGCCAACGGTGATCTTGTGCATCGAGAGGTCGTCAGCGACGGGGTGAGGACTTCCCTGGAGGAGCGCACCTGGAGGGGGCCTGGGTTGCCGCTGACGCACGAGGTGTGGCATCAAAACTCCAGGCAGACATTTGCGCGCTGGTTTTACGACAACAGTCAAACCCACGCGGTGAGGATGGAGTCCGAAGAGGACTTTAACGGCGACGGTGTTTTGGACCGAGCCGAAGAAACCTGGTTCGACGCGCAGGGCAGGGTGGTGCTCTTTGAACAAGACCAGCCCTTTGACGGTGTCGTGGACTGGCAGGAAGAGACGGTTTGGGGTGAGGGCGAGCAGAAGCTCAGGGAGACGGCGCGCACGGGCCGGGGTGGACCACTCTACAGTGAGATTGTGTGGACCCTCGATGATCAGGGCCGCGTGGTGGAAGTTCAGGGACGCAGTCTCGCCGGTGGCTTCACCAACCACGAAGCGTTGTCCTACGACGCACAAGGCCGCCTCATAGAGACAATATCCACGCGCACTGCTAACAACAGCCGCACTCGCCGGATCCACCAAACCCTCTACGACGACGAAGCCCAAAGCGTGGTCAATCGCTGGGACAATGACGATGATGGGGCTTGGGACAGCACGACGTTGGTGCGCTTTGATCGGGCGGGCAACGTGATAGAGCATCTGGACCACCATCCCGCTGGGGCCATGCCTGGACGCACCACGCGCCTGAACTACGGCACCTTCGAGTTTCTCGATTGAGTCGGCGCAGAATTTGGAGGGATCTTGGTAGGCAGGCGCTGGCGAGCGAGGCCTGGGGTGATTACCTTTGGCGGCGTTGGTAGGCCGCGGTGAACGCGGCGAGGCAGCATGGAGGCTTCATCAGTGTTTCATCCCGAAGGCCCGACGTTTAAAGAGTTGACCATTCAGGCCCTGTCCTCAACCACGCGGGGCTACGATTTGATCGCCCCAAAGTTTGAGCACACCCCGTTTCGCACCCCAGATGGCATCCTAAAGCCTTTGATGGCGCTGATTGGCTCGCCAGGTTCGATCGATGACGGCCTGGATGTGTGTTGTGGCACTGGGGCTGGGATGCAGGCGCTGCGGCCCTTGTGCCGACGCTCGATTGCCGGCGTGGATCTGTCGGATGGGATGCTCCAGCAGGCCAGAGCCCGAATGGACGAGCGCCCTGAGCTTGCCCCGGCGACGTTGACCCAGCGAGACGCGCTGGATTTGGGGTTTGACGCCGAGTTTGATGTGGCGACCTGCTTTGGCGCCTTTGGCCACATCCTGCCTGAAGATCAAGACCGGTTTATTGCGGGGATTTTCAAGGCGTTGCGCCCCGGAGGGCGCTTTGTCTTTGTGACGCGCCAAACACCCGGCCTGACGTCGCGGACGTTTTGGGTCTACCACGGCTTCAACGCCGTGATGAAGGTCCGCAACGCCGTCCTCAAGCCGCCCTTCATCATGTACTACCTCATCTTCACCCTGCCGCGCGCCCTTGAGGTGCTCACTCGCCAGGGTTTTCAAGTCGAGGTACACGACATCTTCTCTGAGCCCTACCACAACATGCGCGCCGTGGTCGCCACACGCCCCCGGACATAGAAGGGCAAAAACCGGCAAGTCCGATGATTTGGATGGCGTTATGAAGGGAGGCCATGCTCGCGCAGGCGTTTTTGCAGTGGCTTGCGCCATTCGCCCGCCAAATGCTCGATCTCAAGTGCCCGCTGTGCCCCTTCGATGTTGTCGGCATCTCGCCAGACAAGGTCTTGAAGTCCTGCGATGGTAAAGCCGCTGGTGCCTCGCTCCAACAACGCGATGGTGTCGCCGCTGCGCAGCAATCCCTCTTTGACGACCTGCAGATAGAAGCCACTGCGACCGCTGTCGAGCATGGTTTTGATGATCTGGGGCTTGCCGCTGCGCATGGCCAACTTGGAGCAGGGCGTGCGCGGTTGGGTGACCTTGAGGTGGGCGTCTCCGACCTGAAGAATGTCACCGATGTGGACCTGAGATTCCAGAAGGCCACGGATGGAGAGGTTTTCCCCAAAGAAACCCGGCTCCATGGCGCTGAGCCCCAATTGCTCTTGCCACCACTCAAAGTGCTCCTGTGGGTAGGCGTACACTGCCTTGAAGGTGCCACCGTGATAGCGTCTATCGACCTGAACGTCCCCTTTGAGTCCTTGAAGCAGTGCCATGACTGGGGCTGAGACCGGTGTCTTGAAGATGCCCGTGGTGACCTCGGCGCCGTTGTGGGACACAGACCGCGCTTGTCCGACGTTGACCGACACAATCCGCCCTGAATTTTTCATCGCTTGAAAATTTTGCATTGTCACTTGACGTGGTTGGGGGTCCATGACCAAAATTAATAGTCGAGGGGCATTTATGCAAAAGCGTTGGTAAAAAGGAAGGGCGCAATCTTTTTACAGGGCTCAACGCGCAAAAGTGGTTCAGCGGGGCAACAACATTCATGAGTTCCGATAAGGTCCTCTCTCCATTCATCGAACCCAAAGGTTACCGGCCTCCGGTGGGCGCGGCAGACCTGATGGAGCGTTACACCGAGGGTCATCGATACCTGACGCGGTCTTGCCTTGAACGCCGGCGAGCACCGAGGTTGAATGCGCCCGGCGCCAATTTATCCCAGTCCAACTGGGCCAGCGCGGTGATTTTTGAGTCCAACCTCTCTGGCGCCGACTTCAGCTTATCCAAGCTTCAAAACGTGGACTTGCGCCGCAGCAAGTGCGTCAAAACCTGGTTTAGTCTTGCCGATTTGACGCAAGCCGACCTGCGCGAAGCCGACCTGAGCAACGCACATTTTACCGGCGCGAAGCTCTCCAAAGCCCGGCTGCGTGGGGCAAGTTTGATGGGGGCGAGCTTGGAGGGGGCCGATCTTCAGGGCGCTGACCTTGAGTTGTGTGATTTGCGAGGGGTGGATTTGAGCCGTGCACGCCTTGGTGGGGTCAGGCTCCTTGGAGCGCGCTACGATCTCGCCACGCGCTGGCCCATCAACTTTGAGCCACTGCTCCACGGCGCTGTCCAGTGTGACAGGATGCCCGAGGCCCGACAGCAGCCTCGAAACCCAGATCCACACCCTGACCACACCCCCATGCCCGAGCCTCCTCCGCCTTCATCGTCCCGCTAAATGGGGCAAATATCCGGTTCATGTTGAAAGAGGGGTTTGCAGTCGTTGAAGGGCTTGTGTGGCTCAACGCTCTACAGCTTTCTTTTTGGCGGGAGCCTCGTAGGTGGCTTCGTAAAAGCGCATAAAGTGCCCAAACGCCTCTGTGTAACGGCGCCGACGCGTCGAGGAGAAGCCCAGCAAGAGGTTGACCAGGGGCTCCTGAGCCAGGTCTACCTGGTCCCGTTTGAGCCGCAGCAGTTGCTGGTGGGCATGCTTGAAGTCGCGCGTCTTGTACAAAAAGAGCGCCGCCGCCAAGGTGGCCTCGGCCTGCTCAAAGTCGTGGTCATCGCGCGGCTCGTTGCCGTAAATGACTTCCAGCGCTGGCAGTGGGGCTTGTTGCTTCAAGCCGCTGAGCACCACCTGGTAGAGGTGGCTGTCTTTGTCGGGCCAATACCGCCTGGCAAACTCATCCGGTCCTGCGTCGTACATCTTCCACGCCGCGTCCACCACCGTCGCCAGCCTTGAATGCCCCCTGCGCAGTGCCTCCTGCGCCAATTGACCCGCCAAACGCTGCTTGCCGTGCACAAACGCCGCCTGCGCCATCTGCGCCAGACGCTGCGAGGTCCAAACGTTCGGGTCGTCAAAGTTCTCCAAGAGCGGACGCACATCCCCGTGGATTTTGTCCCCGTAATAAATCCGGGCAAAGAACTGATCGGCCTGCTTGTACTGGATCAAGTCTCTGGGGGCCTCAAACTCCAAGATGCCGTTGTCATCGGTGTTGAGGATGATCTCATGGCCAAGCTGCGCTTCCTGCTCCGCAATAAAGTCGTCCAACTCCTGCGGGTTCATAAAGGTCAGCGCGTAAATGTCGTACGGGTTGTGCACCCCCGCCCGGCGAAGCTCTCTGACCACACTTGGATCCGAAAATGCCCGCGGGTAACCCTTGGCATCAAAGGCAAAGGGCTCGTTGGCGCCGATCAAAATCAGGTCTGTGCCCTTGGCCATGCTTGAAAAGGCCGCCACGTGAGGAAAGACCGACTTGAAGGTCTTGAATATCCGCGTCACGTTCTCCGGGCGCAGCTCATAAAGTTGCACCCATTGGCAGAACAGTCCCCCCGGCTCCAGTTTGCGCTGCGCGCGCTGAAAGTGCTCCACCGTAAAGAGGCTCGCCACGCCCGCAATCCACGGGTTCGACGGCTCCGACACAATCACGTCGTAGCGCTCGCCGGTGTACTCCAGGAAGTTGCGCCCGTCCGATTCAATGACCAGGAGACGTTCGTCCTCCAGAGGCCTGTTGTTGACCTCGTCAAATGCCCTTGAAGCGTCCAACATCGACGCCTCGATCTCCACGGTGTCCAAACGCTCAAGTGGATACGCCAGGCTCCCCCCTGAGGTCACCCCCGAGCCAAAGCCCACCATGGCCACCTTCTTGGCACCCTCATACGTGCCCGCCGCCTGCTGCTCGCGCGCCGTTTGTGTGCTCTCGTGCATCACCAGCGGCAAGAGCCCCACCAGAATCTGGGTGGCCATGTCGGCGTCGTTGGAGGCCTCGGGCTTGCCGTTGGACTTGAGCGTCACCACACGGCCGCGCTTCTCCACCGTGATCGTCGCCGCCACCCCGTCTCTGTAAAAGAGCACTTCGGGCTTGTCCTTCTTGAAGCTCTTGCGGGTAAACAGTTCCCTGGCCCAGTAGACTCGAAACGCGCCACTCGACATCCGCGTCAAGTCCAACTGAGGGCCCATCACAAAGAGCCCCAGCGCCAACGCCAACGCCGGACCCATCAGCCAGATTTTGCGCGGTTCAGGCTTGATCCGCAGCGCCAAACCCGCCAACAAGCACCCCACCAGGAGGTTCAAGATGATGGTCGCACCCATGGCGTAGCGCAGCCCCGCCAAAGGCATCAGCACAAAACCCGATGCAAACGACCCCACGATCGCGCCGACCGTGTTGATGGCGTAGGTCCGACCCACCAAGCGCCCCGGATCCAGGCCCACGCGCTCCTTCAAGCGCCGCGCATGATCCGACACGATCCTCACCACCAGCGGAAAGCTCATGCCCTGCAAAAGCGTCGGCACAAAGACCACCAGCGCGATCAAAAAGACGTTGTAAATGTAGACGTTGGCTGGAGAGCGGCCCTCGTTGCGCAAGTGCTCAAAGAGCAGCTCCGGGATCTTGTTGAGCGTATAAAAACACACTGCCGCAAAGACACACACGCCAAGCTGCGTCAGCGCCAGCGTCGACACCGGCCGCCGTATATAACGCAGCCCCGCAGCCATCAGCGCGCTTCCCCCTGCAAGACCCACCAGAAAGGTCGCCAGGATCAGGCTGAATGAGTAGGTCGAAGATCCCAAAATGATGACATAGGCCCGGGTCCAAAGCACCTGGTAGGTCATGCTGATGGCGCCCGCCAACGCAAACCCCACCAGCACCACCTTCACCATCCACCCTTCGAGCGCCTGCTCCGGCTCGCCCGAATGCCCCAACAAGTCCCGTGAGAGCGCCTCCTGCTCCAAGGTCTCTCCATAAGGGTTCACCCCATCATCTGCGCCGTCCTTGGAGGCCTCCGGGACCAAGAAGCGATCCGCCAACAAGACCGCCCCGCAGAGCGTCATGCTCAAGACCGCCACCGCTGCGTTGGTCGTCTCCAAACCAATGTTGGGCAAGAGGATAAACCCGCAGGCCACCGTGCCCACGCAGGCCCCAAAGGTGTTGATCCCATATAGAAGACCGCTACCGCCCTCCCAGTTGGCCCCGCGACGGGCCACAAACTCCGCCAGCAGCGGCAACGTCGCGCCCATAAAGGTGGTCGGCACCAGGAGCACCAGGAAAACCATTCCAAAGCGCAGCAAGCTAAAGAGGTAGAAGTTGTCGTAGAGACTTTGAAAGAGTGGCCTGTAAAGTC
>CAKZKQ010000587.1 GCA_937123825.1 uncultured Pseudomonadota bacterium | reverse complement strand
GGCGGCCGCGATAGAGAAGTTAAGCATAGAAGGTCATTTTCGAGAGGTCAGCAAACATGAACATTCCTGGTATCGGTTTAATCCCGAAGCGCACGTCCTTATGGGCGGTGGCGCTTTTAGTGTTGTGGGGGTGTGGTCCTCAAGAAGAGGTCCCGCAGGTCCCCGAGGTGCCGCTCTCTGTGGTTAAGCAGGCCCTGGCTTGCAACCCCGTCAACCCTCCGCAGTACCGCGGCGCGCCGGTCGAGATGAACACCTTCAGCCACGGCGGCGGCTACAGCCCTGCCTTTGAAGAGTTCTGGTACCCGGCCTGGAGCGGTCGGACCGTGCACCGCTACAGCAAAGACCACCGCTACCTGGGGACCTTCACCACAGGTCGTGATCACATCATGCAGCTTGCTGGTGATGACGACGGCGACTACTACACCGCCCACTGGGATCGGCAGAACGTCTCTCGCTGGGAAGGCCGCACCGACAACGAGGTGTGGACCACCGACCTGCCGACGACCGTTGGAGGCGTCGCGGTGGGAGAGGAGTTCATCTGGGCGATGGCCCACCAGGACCCGACCTTGTGGAAGCTGGACAAGGACAGCGGTGAGCTGCTTGAGACCATCACCGCGCCGGCCATGGTGGGCACGCTTTACGGCGGCCTGGCCATCGTCGGGGATGTGCTCTACGCCGGTCGCAACAGCGGCCGCGTCTACCGCATCAGCCTCAACGACTTCCAGGTGATCGACACCTTCGAGACCGACATCAACATCTACAACATGTCGTTCGACGGGAAGTCCTACTGCGTCAGCCCCAACAGCAGCAGCGTCTTCTGCTACGAGATCTGCAACGACCCGCTCGAGCCTCGCGGTGTCAGCCAGCAGGTCTCCACCACCGTCAACCGCTCGGTCAACATCACCCTCCAGGGCGAGGACGACAACGATCGTGACCTGACCTACACGCTCTTGTCGCCCCCCGAGCACGGCTCCCTCATTGGGGAAGCCCCCAACCTCATCTACTCGCCCATTGCCCAGTTTGTTGGCTTTGATTCGCTGACCTTCAAAGTCAACAACGGCATCCAGGACTCTCCTCCCGTGCGCGTGACCATCACGGTCCTGCCCCAGGTCGAAGAGCAGCCGCCTTGCGACGTGGTGGACCCGCCCCGTTATCGCGGCGGCCTGGTGACGATGAACACCCACAGCCACGGTGGTGGCTACAGCCCTGCTTACGAAGAGTACTGGTACCCGCAGTGGTCCGGCACGACCATCAACCGCTACGACAAGAACCGCCAGTTCATTGGCACCTTTAACGCGGGCCGCAACCAGATCATGCAGTTGACCGGTCTGAGCGACGGCTCCTACCTGACCGCGCACTGGGGTCTGCGCCGCGTGTCGCGCTGGCAGGGCCTGAGCTCCAACGTCATCTGGACCGCCGAGCTGCCCGGCATCATCGGCGGTGTGGCTTCCGACGAAGAGTTCGCCTACGCCATGGACTACCGGGCCCCGACGGTCTGGAAGCTGGCGTTGGACAACGGCGAGGTGGTGGACCAGTTTGACCTGCCCTCGATGGAAGGCACGCTCTACGGCGGTCTGTCCATCATCGACGGCGTGCTTTACGCCGCTCGCCACACTGGCCGCGTCTACAAGATCGACCTCGACACTCAGCAGGTCCTTGGCGACGTGACGTTGGACAGCAACATCTTCAACATGGCCTTTGACGGCAACGACATCTGCGTCAGCGCCAACACCGACAGCCTCTACTGCTACACGGTGTGCGATGACGAGACGCGCCCGCGCGCCACTGGCCAGCAGGTCTCCACGCCGCTGGAGACCCCCGTCAACATCACCCTCCAGGGCACCGACCCCGACAACCTCCCGCTTGAGTACATCATCGTCAACCGCCCCGAACACGGCTCTTTGACCGGTGATATGCCCAACCTCACCTACGAGCCCATCGATGACTTTGTGGGCTTTGACCGCTTCACCTTCAAGGTCAGCAACGGCGAGAAAGAGTCCCCCGGTGTGGACATCAACATCGCGGTTTTGCCCGAGGTGGAGCCCCTTGGTGAGTGCGACGTGGTCAACCCGCCCCAGTTCCGCGGCGGTCTGGTGGACATGAACACCCGCAGCCACGGCGGCGGCTACAGCCCTGCCTTTGAAGAGTACTGGTACCCGGCCTGGAGTGGCACCACGGTCTACCGCTACGACCGCGACCACCAGTTCATCGGCACCTTCCGCACCGGCCGTGATCAGGTCATGCAGTTGACCGGTTTGCGCGATGGTTCCTATCTGACGGCCAACTGGAGCCGCCGCAAGGTGTCGCGCTGGCAGGCGCTGAGCTCCAACCTGCTGTGGACTCTGGACGTGGATGGCATTGTGGGCGGTGTGGCTGCTGATGATCAGTTTGCCTACGCCATGGATTACCGCTCCCCGCTGGTCTGGAAGATCAACCTGGCCACCGGCGAGCTGGTCGAAGAGTTTGCGGTGCCGCTGATGGAGGGCACGCTCTACGGCGGTCTGGCCATCATCGACGGCGTGCTTTACGCCGGCCGCCACACTGGCCGCGTCTACCGCATCAACCTTGAGACCCGCGAGTTGATCGACGACTTCACCGTCGACACCAACATCTACAACATGTCGTTTGACGACAAAGACATGTGTGTCAGCCCCAACAGCAGCACCATGTTCTGCTACACGGTCTGCAACGACGACACGCGCCCTGCGGCGCTGAGCCAGCAGGTCACCACCCCCGTCAACGAGACGGTCAACATCACGCTGGCTGGCTCCGACCCCGAGAACCGTGACCTGACCTTTGAGGTCGTGACGCGTCCTCGCCATGGCTCGCTGACCGGCGAGGCGCCCAACCTTACCTACGAGCCCATCGGCGACTTTGTGGGCTTTGACTCCTTTACCTTCAAAGTCAACAACGGCATCCGCGACTCGTCTTCGGTGCGCATCAACATCACCATCCTGCCCGACGTCGAGCCCCCCGGTAACTGTGACGTGGTCAACCCGCCCGTGTACCGCGGCGGCACGGTGACCATGAACACGGTCAGCCACGGTGGTGGCTTCAGCGCGCCCTTTGGCGAGTACTGGTACCCGGCCTGGAGTGGCACCACGGTCTACCGCTACGACCGCGACCACCAGTTCATCGGCACCTTCCGCACCGGCCGTGACCAGGTCATGCAGCTTTGGGGCGGCAACGACGGCACCTACCTGACGGCCCACTGGAACCGCCGCAAGGTGTCGCGTTGGCAGGCGCTGAGCGCCAACCTTATCTGGAGCTTTGACACCGACGACGTGGTCGGTGGCGTGACCGAGGACGACAACTTTGTCTACGCCATGGCCCACCAGGAGCCGGTCCTTTGGGTGCTCAACCCCACCACCGGTCAGCTCATCGAGAAGCGCACGCTGCCCGAGATGGAGGGTACGCTCTACGGTGGCCTGATCGCGCTCGACGGCGTGCTCTACGTTGGCCGCCACACCGGCCGCGTCTACCGCATCGATCTGGACAGCTCGGAGATCATCGACGAGTTCACGGTCGACACGCGCATCTACAACATGTCGTTTGACGGCAACGAGATGTGTGTCAGCCCCAACAACGACCGCCTCTTCTGCTACAACATCTGCGCCGACGAGCTTCGCCCGACGGCGCTGAGCCAGCAGCTCTCCACCCAGGTCAACAACAACCTGGACGTCACCCTGACCGGCAACGACCCCAACAACCGCAACTTGAGCTACTTCGTCCTGGAGCAGCCCGAGCACGGCTCGTTGGTGGGCGAGGCGCCCAACCTGCGCTATGAGCCCATTTTGGACTTTACCGGTTTTGACTCGTTCACCTTCAAGGTCAGCAACGGCCAGCAGGACTCCCCTGCGGTGACCATCAACATCACGGTCTTGCCCGATCTGCCCGATCGCGGTGACTGTGAGGTGGTCGCCAACCCCGAGTTCCGCGGCGGCACGGTGACCATGAACACCCGCTCCTACGGCGGCGGTTACAGCCCTGCCTTTGGCGAGTACTGGTATCCGGCCTGGAGTGGCACCACGGTCTATCGCTACAACAGCGATTATGAGTTCATTGGCACCTTCCGCACCGGCATCGACCATGTCATGCAGTTGTGGGGTGAGGCCGACGGCACCTACCTGACGGCGACCTGGGACCGCAAGAAGATCGCGCGCTGGCAGGGTCTCAACGACAACCTGATCTGGTCCACCGAGGTGGAAGAGGTGGTTGGCGGTGTGACCTCCGACGACGCCTTTGTCTACGCCATGGCCCACAGCGCCCCGATCGTCTGGAAGCTCAACCGTCAGGACGGCTCGATTGTGGAGCAGATCAACGTGCCGGCGATGAGCGGCACGCTCTACGGCGGTCTGGCGTTGGTCAATGGGCGGCTCTACGTGGGTCGCGACAGCGGCCTGGTGCACATCATCGATCTGGACAGCCGCGAGATCGTCGATGAGTTTGCGACCACGACCACGATCCGCAACATGTCCTTTGACGGCAACGATTACTGCGTCAGCCCCAACACCAGCCAGATGTCCTGCTACACCTTGTGCGAGGACGCCAACCGCCCCACGGCTGTTGGACAGCAGCTCTCCACGCTGGAAGGCATCAGCCTGGACATCACGCTTGAAGGCTCCGACAACCTGGACCGCGACCTGTTGTTCCAGATCGTGCAGCGCCCCGAGCACGGCTCGCTGACCGGCGAGGCGCCCAACCTGGTCTACGAGCCCATCGACGGCTTTGTGGGCCTCGACACCTTCACCTTCCGCGTCAACAACGGCCTGAACAACTCGGCTGCGGTGGCGGTGACCATTGCCGTTTTGCCTGTGGTGGAGCAACCCGGCGCCTGTGAGACGGTTGATCCGCCTCGCTTCCGCGGCGCGCCGGTGACGATGAACACCCGCAGCCACGGCGGCGGCTACAGCCCCGCCTACGAAGAGTACTGGTACCCCAACTGGAGCGGCACGCAGGTCTACCGCTATGACCGCAACCACCGCTTCCTGGGCACCTTCAACTCGGGCCGCGATCAGATCATGCAGCTTCAGGGTCTGCGCGATGGCACCTACGTGACGGCCAACTGGGGTCGCCGCACGGTGGCGCGTTGGCAGGGTCTTGGCGCCGACCAGATCTGGTCCTTCTCCGCCGACGACACGGTCGGCGGTGTGGCCGTGGACGGCGACGTGGTCTACGCCATGCCTTCGGGCGCGGCCAAGATCTGGAAGATTTCGCTCGATGACGGCGAATTGATTGAGACGGTCACGCTGACCGGCATGCCCGGCACGCTCTACGGCGGCCTGGCGATCGCCAACGACATCCTCTATGTCGGCCGCAGCGACGGCAAAGTGCACCGCTTCAACCTGGAGACCAACGAGAAGATCGACGACTTCACCGTGGACTCCAACATCCACAACATGGCCTTTGACGGCAACGACATCTGCGTCAGTCCCAACACCGACCAGGTCTTCTGCTACAACGTCTGCAACGACACAACTCGCCCCGAGGCCGACAGCCAGCAGCTCTCCACGCTGGTCAACAACGGCATCAACATCGAGTTGACCGGCACCGACGCCGACAACCGTGACCTGACCTTCGAGATCGGCGAGCAGCCCGCGCGCGGCTCGAGTGGCGGCAACATCCCCAACGTCGTCTACAACCCGGAGACCGGCTTTGTGGGCATCGACCGCTTCTCGTTCAAGGTCAACAACGGCATCAAAGACTCCTACGTGGCCACCATCAGCGTCACCGTTCAGCCCAACGGCGACATCGACCTGGCCTGCGACCGGGTCAACCCGCCGCGCTTCCGCGGCGCGCCGGTGACGATGGACACCCGCTCCTACGGCGGTGGTTACAGCCTCGTCTTTGGTGAGTACTGGTACCCGCACTGGTCCAGCTCCACCATCTACCGCTACGACAAGGACCTGCGCCCCGTGGGCGTCTTCAACTCGGGCCGCGGCTCCATCATGCAGCTTTGGGGCGACACCCAGACCAGCGACTACTACACCGCCCACTGGAGCAGTGAGGTCGTCTCGCGCTGGCAGGGGCTGAGCGCCAACGTGCGCTGGACCACGGATCTGGACAACGTCATCGGTGGTGTGACCTCCGACGACGAGTTTGTCTACGCCCTGGCCCACCAGGACAACACCATGTGGCGCCTGGACAAAGACACCGGTGAGGTCCTGCAGACCATCTCCATCCCGATCCCCAACGGCACCACCTACGGCTCGTTTGCCCTCATCGACGGCATCTTCTACATCGGCCGCAGCGGCGGTCAGGTCTACCGGCTGAGCAAGGACAACAACCAGCTCATCGATGAGTTCCGCGTGGACACCGACATCCGCAACATGTCCTTTGACGGCAACGACCTGTGCTTCAGCCCCAACACCGACCAGATGTTCTGCTTCAACGTCTGCCGCGACGTGACTCGCCCCACGGCGACTTCGCAGCAGGTGGACACGACCGTCAACACGGGAGTGAACATCACCTTGGAGGGCACCGATCCTCAGGACCGCAACCTGACCTTCACGGTGGTGGACGTTCCTGAGCACGGGGAGTTGACGGGTGACGCGCCCAACCTGCGCTACGAGCCCATCAACGACTTTGTGGGCTTTGACGCCTTCACCTTCAAGGTCAACAACGGCCTGAAGAACTCGGTGCCGGTGACGGTGACCATCACCGTCCTGCCCGACGTCAACCAGCCCGACTGCGAGTTGGTCAACCCGCCGCAGTACCGCGGCGCGCCGGTGACGATGGACACCCGCTCCTACGGCGGTGGCTACAGCCCGGCCTTTGAAGAGTACTGGTACCCGCAGTGGTCCGGCCGCACGATCTACCGCTACAACAAAGACCGCGAGTTTGTGGGCACCTTCAACTCGGGTCGTGGCTCGATCATGCAGCTTTGGGCCGACGACGACGGCTCCTACTACACTGCCCACTGGAGCTTGCGTCAGGTGTCGCGTTGGCAGGGCCTGAGCGCCAACCTGACGTGGACCCTTGAGGTGGATGACACCGTTGGTGGTGTGACGGCCGACGAGAACTTTGTCTACGCCGTGGCCCACCAGAACAACACGGTCTGGAAGATCAACAAGTCCACCGGTGCGCTGGTCGAGCAGTTCACCGTCCCGACCGGCACTGGCACCACCTACGGCGCTGTGGCGCTCATTGAGGGCATCCTCTATGTGGGGCGCGACAGCGGTCAGATCTACCGCATCAACCTGGCCGAGCGGACGCTGATCGACTCGTTCAACGCCGACACGCCCATCCGCAACATGGCCTTCGACGACAACGACATCTGCGTCAGCCCCAACAGCAGCCAGGTTTACTGCTACAACGTCTGCCGCAACGACGACCTGCCCACGGCCCTGGGCCGTCAGGTCTCGGTCAACTCGGGCGACTCGCTCGACATCACCCTCTCAGGCACCGACCCGCTCGATCGCGAGTTGACCTTTGAACTGATCGATCGTCCCGCCCACGGCTCCCTTGAGGGCAGCCCGCCTTTGCTGCGCTACACCCCGGTCAACAGCTTCGTGGGTGTGGACTCCTTCTCGTTCAAGGTCAACAACGGCGTTCAGGACTCGGTGCCTGTGACGGTGACCATCACCGTTCTGCCCGACAACCCGCCGCAAGCCGAGTGTGATCGTCTGGATGAGCCCGTCTATCGCGGCGCGCCGGTGACGATGAACACCCGCAGCCACGGTGGCGGTTTCAGCCCGGCCTTCAACGAGTTCTGGTACCCGGCCTGGGGCGGCACCACCGTCTACCGCTACAGCAAAGACGGCGAGCCGATTGGCACCTTCCGTTCGGGCCGCGGCTCGCTGATGCCGCTTTGGGGTCTGGCCGATGGTTCCTACCTGACCGGTCACTGGAGCCTGCGTCAGATTTCGCGCTGGCAGGCGCTGAGCGCCAACGCCATCTGGACGACCGACGTGGACGATGTGGTCGGCGGTGTGACCTCCGACGGCGAGTTCGTCTACGCCATCGCCCACCAGGCGCCCAAGGTCTGGCGTCTGGACATCAACAGCGGTGAGGTCCTGGAGACCATCACCGTGCCTCCGATGTCGGGCACCATCTACGGTGGTCTGACCCTGGTGGACGGCATCCTGCACGTGGGCCGCAACGACGGCGTGGTGCATCAGATTGACCTGGAGAGCCGCGAGATCGTCAGCACCTTCCCGGTGGCGACCTCGGTCTTCAACGCCAGCTTCGATGGTCAGGACTACTGCATCAGCCCCAACAGCGACAGCCTTTACTGCTATCGCCTCTGCAACGACCCCGACCAGCCTTCGGCGGGTGGGGTTCGCGTGACCACTCCGGCCAACACCACGGTGAACATCACCTTGGAGGGCTCCGACCCGCAGGGCCGTGATCTGACCTACACGCTGCTGACGCGTCCGGCCCGCGGCACGCTGACGGGCGAAGCGCCCAACCTCACCTACGAGCCCATCCTGGACTTCACCGGCTTTGATACCTTCACCTACAAGGTCAACAACGGCATCAAGGACTCTCCGGCGGTTCGCGTGACCATCACGGTCCTGCCCGAGGTCGAAGAGCCCGGCGACTGCGTCGAGGTCAACCCGCCGCAGTACCGCGGCTCGCCTGCGCTGATGAACACCCGCTCCTACGGCGGTGGTTACAGCCCGGCCTTTGAAGAGTACTGGTACCCGCAGTGGTCTGGCCGCACGGTGTACCGCTACAGCAAGGACCACCAGTTCCTGGGGACCTTCAGCAGTGGTCGCAGCTTGATCATGCAGCTTTGGGGTCAGCCCGATGGTTCCTACCTGACGGCCCACTGGAGCGCCAAGAACGTCTCCCGTTGGGAAGGCCAGAGCGCCAACGCCATTTGGAGCACCGACGTGGACGGGATTGTGGGTGGTGTGACCGCCGACAACCAGTTTGCCTATGCCATGGAGTACCAGGGCACCCGGATTTGGAAGCTGGACGTCAACAGCGGCGAGGTGCTTGAAGAGCTTGAGGCGCCCGAGATGCCCGGCACGCTCTACGGCGGTCTGGCGCTGCGCGACGATGTGCTCTACATCGGCCGTGACAACGGCGTGGTCTACCGCGTCAACGTCGAGACCATGGAGCTGGTCGATACCTTCGCGGTGGCGACCTCCATCAACAACTCCAGCTTCAACGGCACCGAGTACTGCGTCAGCCCCAACAGCAGCAGCCTCTACTGCTACTCGATCTGCGGCGACTCCGAGCGCCCCACGGCCACTGGCCAGCAGGTCGTCACGCGCTCCAACGAGACGGTCGACATCACGTTGACCGGCTCTGACCCCGAGAACCGCGACCTGACCTTTGAGGTGTTGACGCTGCCCGAGCACGGCTCGTTGACGGGCGACGCGCCCAACCTCACCTACGAGCCCATCAACGAGTTCGTGGGCATCGACAAGTTCTCGTTCAAGGTCAACAACGGCATCAAAGACTCGGCGCCGGTGACGGTCAACATCGCCATCACCCCGCAGAGCGGCCCCCCGGTCAACTGCCAGCCGCTCGACGAGCCCCGTTACCGTGGGGCTCCGGTGGAGATGAACACCCGCAGCCATGGTGGCGGCTACAGCCCCGCCTTTGGCGAGTACTGGTACCCGCACTGGAGCGGCGGCACGATCTACCGCTATGACCGTGATCGCAAGCAGGTGGGCATCTTCCGCACCGGCCGCGGCGCGGTGATGCAGTTGACCGGCGACATCGACGGCGCCTACTACACCGCCCACTGGAGTGGTGGCCAGGTGTCCAAGTGGCAGGCGCTGACCGCCGACGCCATCTGGACCACGGACCTTCAGGCGACTGTGGGCGGCGTGGCCGTGACCGAAGACTTTGTCTATGCCATGGACTACCGCGAGCCCATCGTCTGGAAGCTGCGCAAGGACAACGGCGCGGTGGTGGATGAGTTTGAAGTCGATGGTCTGCCGGTCGAGACCCTCTACGGCGGCCTGTTGATCTTCAACGACAAGCTCTACGTCGGTAAGGCGGGCGGCACGGTCTACATCGTCAACCTGGAGACCGAGTCTGTGGAGAGCTCCTTCGCGGTGGCCTCCAACATCTACAACATGTCCTTCGACGGTCAGGACATGTGTGTGAGCCCCAACAGCGACACCGTCTACTGCTACACCTTGTGTGAAGACCCCGAGCAGCCCCGCGCCAACAGCCAGCAGCTCTCGACCACGGTCAACGAGGCGGTGTCCATCACTTTGACCGGTGAAGACCCCAACAACCGCGACCTGAGCTTCGAGATCATCCGTCGGCCCGACCACGGCTCGCTGCTCGGCACCGCGCCCAACCTCTCCTACGAGCCCATTCTGGACTTCGTGGGCGTGGACTCCTTCACCTTCAAGGTCAACAACGGCGTTCAGGACTCGCCGCCGGTGACGGTCAACATCTCCATCCTGCCCGATGTTGAACCCGTGCCCTCCTGCACGCTCTACAACGTCAACGATGAGCCCGCCTACCGCGGCCGCCCCGCCGACATGAACACCCGCTCCTACGGCGGTGGTTACAGCCCGGCGTTCCGCGAGTACTGGTACCCCAACTGGTCGGGCACCACCATCACCCGCTACAACGACAACCGTCAGTTTGAGGGCATCTTCCTGACGGGCCGCAGCTCCGTGATGCAGCTGTGGGGCGAGGAAGACGGCACCTACTTCACGGCCCACTGGAGCAACCGCATTGTGGCGCGCTGGCAGGGCCTGGGGGCCAACCTCATCTGGAGCACCGACCTGCAGACCACGGTGGGCGGTGTGACGGCGGACGACAACTTTGTCTACGCCATGGCCCACTCCGGCACCCGGACCTGGAAGCTCAACAAGTCCGACGGCTCCATCGTGGAGGAGTTCAACGTGCCGGCGATGAGCGGCACGCTCTACGGCGGTTTGGCCATGCTTGATGGGGACCTGCTGGTCGGCCGCGACAACCGCGTGGTCTACCGCATTGATCTGGAGACCAACCAGATCGTGGACTCCTTCACCGTCGCTTCGCGCGTTTACAACATGAGCTTCAACGGCTCGGACATCTGCGTGTCGGAGAACAGCAGCGCCGTGCACTGCTACGCGGTCTGCGGCGACGCCTTCAACCGTCCGCCGTTCATCGATGACCTGCGCGACCAGGCCCACTCCGAGGGCGACAACATCAACCTGCCCATCGACGCCTTCGATGAGGACAATGACATCATGACCTTCTCGGCCACGGGCCTGCCCCCCGGGCTCTCCATCGCCGAGGATACCGGGATCGTCACGGGCACCATCTCCATTGGTGCCCAAGAGAACAGCCCCTACAACGTGACCATCGGGGTCTCGGACGGGTTGTCGAGCTACGAGACGTCCTTCTCCTGGACCATCTACGATCCCAGCTTGCAGCCGCCGGTCATCATCAGCCGCGATCCGCAAAACGGTTGGACCAACGGGCCCTTCCAGGTCGTGGCGCGCATCAACGACGACTGCGAGGAGCAGCCCATCACCTTCATCCAGGGCCGCAACCTCACCACCAGCTCCGCGCTCCATCCCGAGAGTGGCTGGGTGATCACCACCGGCATCGTCTCTGGCGAGCAGCTCCACGAGTTTGGTCTGCGCCTGCGCAGCTTCTGCTCAAACAAAGGCGCGGTTGAGAACATCGTCATCGGCATCGACACCGAAGCCCCGACGCTCAACTTCACCGCCGGTGAGAACCAGCTTGATCAGGAAGAGATCGATCTGGAAGACCCGGAGACCTGGCCCAGCCTCAACGGCCTGGGCAGGCTGCCGATGTTTGGTCTGCTGCGCGATGAGGCCAGCGGCGTGGGCCGCGCCAGCGCCACGGTGGTCCCTGTGGCCATCGTTGACGGTGCACCTGAAGCCCAGGAAGACGACGCCGTCACCATCCACGACCAGACCTTCGGGCCTCAGGTCAACAACCCGCCCACCGGTCCTCTGAGCCAGGTCGTGGCGTTCTGCTCCAATGAGGATCACTGCAACGCCAACAACCTCGACATTGGCAGCCTGCCTCGCGCGGCCTACTACGAGCTGCGCCTGTCGGTGACCGACTTTGCTGGCAACACCTTCACGGTGCCCTACCGCTTCAAGGTCATTGACCTGCTGCGCGCCATCGAGCTGTGGCGTCAGACTGTCATCGACTACACCAGCGACAACGGCCAGGCCAACACCTTCCTGGGTGAGGCCGTCGATAAGCTCGACCTGGCCATCCTGGGCCTGCGTCAGGAGCGTTACGGCAACATGATCCTGGGTCTTGAGGACGCCGGTGGTTTGATTGCCCAGGCGCAGATCTTTGACGGTGACATCAGCTTCAAGACCGAAGCGCTCCTGGTCGCCGATCTGGCCTCGGACTTCTTTGGCCGCGAGGTGGATCTGGGCCGCGAAGAGTTTGGCGACCGCAGCGCCTTTGACACGGCCGACGACTTCATCGGCCGGGCGCGCAGCAACATCGCGCTCGAAGAAGAGGGTTCGGCCCGCACCGCCTTCCTGGAGCTGGCCAACTCGTACTTCTGGTTGGAAGAGGGTCGCAACCCGACGCTCGTGAACAACTACGCCGACGCGGTCCGCGTGATGGACGACATCCTGGGCTCGATGGATGACTACATCGCCAACGACCCTGTCTTGCCGGGTGTGGATGCCAAGGGCATCGCGCGCAACGCCCTGGCGGGTGTCAGGACCTACCTGCTGCAGGTGGCCGTGTCGGGTCCCAACTCCGCCACCGACCTGGAGCACGTCCAGGCGCTGATGACCATGACCAACGCCGCCGAGTCCATCAAGGAGGCCGAGGAGAGCACCGCCTGGGTGCGTCAGTACCAGTGGGGCTTGACCCAGATTGTCTACATCTTCGTGGAGCGTGGCCTCAACAGCGCCATCAGCTTCATGGGTCCGGAAAACCCCATCATCCTCGAGGGGCAGACCGCGCTTGAGCGCGCCGATGAGTTCCGCCTGGCCTTCCGTGCCGACGATTTCATGGACCTGCTCATCAACTCGCGCTGCATGATCCTGGGCATCTACAACCTGGCCTTCGATCCCGATGAAGAAGTGCCCAACGTGTGCTGTGACCTTATGGTCGAGTACAACGGCTTGGATGACCGCGTCCCGGTGCCCAACAACTGTCAGTGATGGTGAGCCCCTGCCCCAAAGCGGTTTAAAGCCGCCCAGGGGCTCCTGTGGGCCTGTCTAAGCAAGTTTCAACGGCTGTCACGCATGTGGCGGCCGTTTGTGCTTGGGGCGCGTGCTGAGCCTTGTGGGGCCTGCTTGGCGTTGCATGAGCAGAAGGTGGCGTGCGGAAGCTGGACGGGCGCGTGGTGCCATGCGGTGGAAGAACGGGAGGAGGTCTCAAGCCCAGAACCAGGATTCCGGCAGAGTGCGCTCCAGGGCATACATGTGGCGTATGATCTGACCCTCATGCATGACCTCGTGTTCGGCCAGTGAGGCCAGGAGGCTGTGGCTCTCTTCGGTCCAGTCTTCCACCCCAGCGATGGCCTCCTGAACCACCTTCCCCGATTGCCGCAGGCTGAGCCGATAATCCCCAGCCCCATAAGACGTCATCGAGCAGGCGAACCCCGCCCAAGCGCCTTCACTCAGCGCTTTGGCGTAGCTCTCTCTGGCACCGATGACGCACCACAAGTGCTCGGCCAGGGATTTGTGTTTGGGGACCTCAATCTTTTGCTTGAGCAAGGCGTCATCCAGGGTGGCGGCCAACTCGTCGTAGGCTTCAAAGCGCTTGGAGAGCCTCTTGAGGATTTCTTTGTGCATGGGTTGTCCCGTGAACTTGGTGGTGGAGGCAGGTGCGGCCATGGGATGGGGCCGTGTGGGCGTAGGGATTGTGGCTTGGGATGGGCCAAATGACCAGACACCGGCAGAGGAACAGAGCAAGACAGGCCCGCTGGTGGTTGCCAGCGGGCCTGCGTTTTTCTGTGGTTTTGGGGCTTTTGATTGGCTTCTTTGCTTTGAACTTGCTCTGTGTTGCGTAGTGCGCAACATAGATTGAGACGCTCAACTTTCGAAGGTCAAAGCCATGATAAAGCACCCAGGACAAATCCTCGCCGATGACTTCATGACTCCGCTTGGGCTCAATGCCAGTCAGGTGTCGAAAGCCATTGGAGTTCATCGCAGCACTCTGAGTCGCTTGATTGCAGGACAACACAGGATCACTCCTGAGTTGGCGGCTTGTCTGGGAGCCTACTTTCAGGTTCCCGCGATGTGGTGGTTGTCCATGCAGGCTGAGCACGACGCTCAAAAGATTGAACAGGCTCCTGAATGGGTTCAGAACGTGGTCCCCTTGGAGAGCAACCCTGATTTTTTGCTGACCCCCAAAGGGGCCATGTTCTTGGGAGCGCTTGAAGAAGCCAAGAGCGGCCAAGAGAAGTTGTCTGTGCCGATGCAGGAGCTTGCAAAGCTGCCACAGACATCCAAACCCCAGCCTCGGGAGGTGGTCACGGTGCATTACCCAAGTGGATCTGTGGCGTTGGTGGGTGAGGGTACATGAGCAAGATAGCTGTTCTTCAAGAGGTTGTGTCCTCAGCGGTTTTGAGGCGAGCAGCGGACATTTCTCAACGGCTCACCGAGTTGGGTGTTCCTCACGTGTTGATAGGGGGGTTGGCTGTTGGAATTCATGGACACCCACGCTCTACCAAAGACGTTGATTTTATGGTTGGAGAGGAGGCTTTTGAGCGGACAAAGCCGTTTCTGATTTACCGCGAAGAACTCAAGGCGTTGGTGGGGGTGGGGGAAACCGACATTATGAGCGTCCCCAACAAGTATCCTGGTCTGAAACGAGAACTGCGTCTTGAGGATGATATTCCTGTGATCTCATTGCGCGGTCTTGTGCTGATGAAGCTCGATGCGTTTCGTGCTCGTGATAAAGAAGACGTGCGGGTGCTTCTAAGCAGAGACAGTGCTCAGATACGCGTTGTGCGCGATTACCTCCAAGAACATGCCCCTGAGCTGATCAATCGTCTTGCGGAGGCGCTTGTGGGCGGGCATTGACGGTTGGGAAACAGAGCGCGACAGGCCCGCTGGTGGTTGCCAGCGGGCCTGTCTTGCATCATGGGTCCGGCGTCCGAGGGGCATCATCCATCAAGGTTCGGGGCCGGTGTTTATCATCCGCCGGGGACTGCGGCGGTGACGGCATTCAAGCAGGAAACGGCGAGCATGGCGCGTCGATCTGCCATGCTCGCCTTCAGCGCCCCGGGCGCTCCTGCGAGGGGGAGTGGCTCAGGGCGTCTGCACTTTGGTATGAAGATCAGTCGGCGGGCCAGGGGTCTTCGTCGATGCCCGAGTCTTCGGGCTCGCTGCCGCCGTTGGCCAGGATGACTTCGATGAGCTGCTCCATCAGGTCGATGTCAAACTCGATGTCGGTGTCGCCCATGCCGTTGTTGACGCTGTCGTTGTAGTCTTCGGCGGCGGCGATGAGGCGGTCGAGGACGACGATGCCTTCGATGGGGTCGCCTTCGTGGAAGAGGCCGCAGGCCATTTCGAGTCCGACGTAGATGTTGAGCATCACGAAGCTTTTTTCGACGATTTCGTTCTCGAAGAAGCCGCGCAGGGGCGTGTCCCAGGGGGCGAAGGGCACGGTGACCTCGACGCTGTCGGTGATGATCTCGTTGGTGCCGGGCTCGCGGAACTCAAGGTCCACGGTGGCGACCTGGCCAGCGGTCAACTCCTGGCCGTTGTCGTCCGCAGGCATCAACTCGACCAGCAGCGCCGAGCCGCCGCCGCGACGGCCACCGCCGGGCTCGATGTCGTCGGGCGAGGTGCGGTGGGCCAGGAAGACGCTGGGGATCTCGATGTGGCCGCCGTACTCGGTGTCTTCCCAGAGGCGAGAGCCGCGTGCGGCGCCGAGGGTGTAGTTTTCGCCGGTGCGCACGTCCATGACGAGGTCAAAGGCGACCGGAACGGTGAAGTAGGCCAGCTCCTGGGTGAAGACCTCGTCCACGGCGGCGCTGTTCTCCAGGAAGTAGAAGTTGCCGTCGGCCTGTTCGGCCAGGTCGCGCATCATGGTGTAGTTGAAGTCGGTGCCCAGGCCCACGGTGGTCAGCCCCACGCCGTCGCTGTTGAAGGCCCGGCTCATGTCCACGATTTCGTCGGCGTCGGTGATGCCGGCGGTGGGTTCACCGTCGCTCAGCAGGATGACGCGGTTCTGGCGGCCAGAGTCGTAGTTCTCAAAGACCTGGCGGTAGCCGCGCTCAAGGCCGTCGTAGAGGTTGGTGCTGCCCTGGGGGCGCAGCGCCTGGACGATCTCCAGCAGGTCATTGCGGTTGCCGCGCACCGGGGCCATCTCAAAGGGCACGTCCACGCGGGTCTCGTAGGTGATGATGGCGATCTGGTCATCGTCGTAGAGTTCGTTGACGAGCTGGGTCAGGCCCTGGCGCACAAACTCCATTTTGCCGTTGGCGGCCATGGAGCCCGACACGTCCACGACCACGGCCAGCGACAGGGGCGGGCGGTTGGCTTCGTCGGCTTCAAGCGGCGAGTTGAGGCCGATCTGGAGCATGGTGCAGTTGTTGCGGTTGACCAGGTTGCCCATGACACCCATCATCGCCTGCACACAAATCCGCTCCCCACAGTCCGGCTCCGGCAGCGGCGTGAAGTGCTCGGCGAAGAAGCCCGCGGCGTCAAACTCGCCCACCTGAGGCACGCGGTTGTCGTCGAGTTGGCGCCGGAAGAAGCCAAAGTCCTGGGCGCCGCCGAGGTTGACGTTGGTGTTGCCGCCCGGCTCTTCGTCGTCCTGGTCGGGACCGTCGTTGTTGAAGTCGCTGTCGTCGAAACCGTTGTTGACGTCGTTGTTGAAATCGTTGTTGACGTCGTTGTTGCCGTCATTGTTGACATCGTTGTTGGAGTCGTTGTTGCTGGCGCCGCCGAGGTTGTCCGCGGCGCCCAGACTGTCGGAGTCGTCGCTGCAGCCAGTGGTCAGACCCAGCGAGGCCAGCAGCATCGCTGCGACCAACCAAGTTTTATTGAAGCCCGTTTTAAACATCGAAACCCCTCCCAGGGATGTTTGAGTCTTGTTCGAGTGTGCTTTGAGGGGCTGCGGCAATCCTCAGCGGGCGTGTGTCGCCCAGGCTGTGCATTTGGGTTGCTCGCCAGCCAACCGTCGTGACTTGCCGTTTTCTAAGAGCAACCCCCGTACCACTCCCGTAAAAAAGTGACCGAGGCCGTCTGTGGCGGGCTTCAATCTTTTTGAGGTGTGTATACAAGGTGCCCATTCCATGGTGGGCATGACACATTTGTCAGGGGGGCGCCTGAGGGTATGGCGAGCATGTCGCAGGGGTGTTCAATTTCCGAGGTGGCGCGGTTTGGGAGGCCGCGCCTTGGTCTTGGAAGCCCGTATGGGCCGGGCTGGATGGGGTAGGGAGAGGGAAGCGCGGTGGAGGCTTGGAAATCTGTGGTTTTCAGGGCAGGTCGGGCATGGCTTCGGGGTAGAGCAGGACCTGCTCCTGGAGCGAGGTGCCCTGGCCGCCGATTTTGATGGTCTTGTCGCCTTCCTGGGTTTTGCCGGTCAGCGTCAGCGGACCTTCCCAGCGCATGCGCAAGAGCCTGCCACGCGCGATTTCAAAGGCGATCTCGCCTTTGAGCTGCACGCTGATGGTCAGCGGCCCTTCGATCATCACCGCTGAGAACTCCATGATGAAGATGCCGGCCTCGCGACCGTCGACTTCGCGGGCTTCTTTGAATGAGAACTTGGGGTTTTGCACGCTCATGACCTTGGCGCCGTTTTCAAAGGCGAAGGTCTGCACGTCCTTGTTCTTGATTTTGAGCGTCTCGCCGGGTTTGAGGGGGCGGCGCGGGAGCATGTCGAAGAACTGGCGAGAGAGGTGGACCAGGCGCGCGTCTTTGGTGACCTGGGCGGTCTCCTGCGGGGAGGCGGCGCCGCCCTGGCGGTAGGTGACCTTCAGGCCGTTGTCTTCGTAGTGGATGACGTAGATTTTGCCCGACACCGGCGAGCGCATGCGCTGGGTGTTGCCCTGGTCCTTCTGCTTTTCGCGCACGTCGGTGTAGACGTGGTGGACTTTGGTGGGGCGAGTTTTGTCGGCCTCTTCGACGTAGATGGTCATCACCGTGGTGCCGGTGGTCTCGGTGGTGCCCTCCATGGTCTTGTCGCCGATCTGCGTCTTGACGGTGACCTTGGTTTCGTCTTTGCCGTGGAGCTGGAACTGCTCTTTGGCTTTGAAGGTCTGGTACTCAAAGACGTAGCTGTCTTTCTGGGCGATGGCCTTGTCGGGCTTGGCCTCGCTGCGCTTCTTGGGGCGGTTGTCGGGTTTGGGCGCAGGCTTGGAGCCAGGCTTGGAGGCCGGTTTGGAGGTCGGGGCTGCGGCGGCGGCTTTGTCGGGAGCGTCCGGCGCGGCCTTGTCGCCAGCGGGGTTGGGCTGCGCCGGTTTGGCTTGATCGGTGGCGGCGTTGGGTTTGTCTGCCGGGGCGGGGGCGGATCCTTTGCCCTCCTGGCAGGCGGCGGCGCTGAGCATCAAGAGCGCGGCCATCAAAACCCCGATGTGCGGCGTTGGTGTCCTGGACATGGTCTCCCTTATACTGAGTTGCGCTCGGAGAGGTGGCGTTGGTGACGGGTTCAACGGTGCCCAAAAGGCTTGCGAGCCGCTCTCCAAGGGACACAAATGCGGCGCTGTGTGCTTGCCAGCCTCGGTGCGCCGCGTTCTGGCAGTGTAAACTGCCCCCGGCCTTTAGAAAAGACTGTTGTCGCTGCGACCATAAACCACACCTGGGAGCTTGGATGACCTCACACAAGACCATCTACCATATTACCTCCAAGGCGCTCTGGCAGCGCGGTGTCGAGCTTGGTGCCTACCACCACGAGAGTCTCAAGACCGAGGGTTTTATCCACGCCGCCTATGCCCATCAGCTTGATGGGGTCATCGAACGTTACTTTTCAAACTGGACGCGGGCGCAGATTCTTTGTATTGACCTGTCACGTGTTGAGGCGGATGTTCGCCTCGAAGGCCCTGCTGAACATGGAGGGCCCTTTCCCCATATTTACGGTCCGCTGAACCTCGACGCTGTTGAGCGCATCTTGACGGCGTTGTCCGGCGAAGAAGGTCGCCTGAGGCTTCCTGCGGACATCCCCCAGGGGAAATAAGGAGCGCGGGGTGATGGGTTAACCCGCGCTCACCATGCCTTGCCTGCTTTTCAAGAGGTAGGGGAACCACATCCAGTGATCTCAGGAGGTTCCGTCTTGAACGAAAAGAAACTCTCTCGTCGCGAATTCTTCCAGCGTGCCATGGTTCTGGGCGCTGCTGCTGCCGGTGCCGGTGTTGTCCTGACGGGCTGCTCCAGCGAAAAGAAAGCCGCCCCCAAGGCCGACGCCAAAGGCGGCGCCGACAAGAAGCCCGCGGCTCCCAAGAAGAAAGCCCTCAAGTGCGACGACGTCAGCGCCCTGAGCGACGCCGAAAAGAACACCCGCAACACCTTTAAGTATGTTGCCAAGAGCACCGACCCGGCCAAAAACTGCCTCAACTGCCAGCTCTATCAGAGCAAAGGCGCCGACGCCTGCGGTGGTTGCCAGGTCGTCAAAGGACCGATCCACCCCGCTGGCTACTGCACCGCGTGGGTCAAAAAGGCCTGATTTAGCCGCTCTGCGACCCTAGATCCTTGAAACCCGCCCTCCTGATGGAGCGCGGGTTTTGTCGTTCTTGTCATTCAATCGGTTTCGTCGGTGGTGGTAGAGCAGGTGGAAAGTGAGGGTGGTGTGGTGTCGACTGCGACCACGTCTCGCCCTCCCATCCAGGCCACCACTGCGTCGTGGAAGGTGACCTCGGCGCCGTTGACGTTCACGGTGGCCTCAAGAAACCAGTCGTCGTTGGTCAAACCCACATGTTGTTGGCAAGCGGGGCCGTAGACGGCCACTGGGCGCGGCGGCGTTTCGGTGCCTTGGCTCTGTGACGCGGCCAGGAGGCTGGCGCGCACGCCCTGGGCAAATTCTTCGATGCTGAAGCCTGCCGCCAGGTAGGAGTCCGAGATGCTGGGGTCGGCCAGATCCATGCGGATGAAGAGTGGGGCTTGGGTCACGTGGTTGCCCAGCACGTAGCCGGGCAAGTCACACAAGAAGGGATCGTCTGAGAGTGCCTCCATACAGCTCTGATCTCGGTTGGCGTTGGCAAATTGGTCGGTGAGTTCAAAGCGCCCAGCGCGCTCTTCGAGAAAGGCTTCAAGTGGCGGGCCGTCTGGCAAGAATTCGGGGTTGGCGCCGTAGTTGGCGTCGCAGACAATGAACGGCGAGAAGCCTTGTGTAGAGGCCCGCGCAGCAAACCGATCGGCGGTGTGTGCCACGCCGTGACAACCCCCCGAAGTCCCCGTCCAGAGCGCAAAGCCGTCGCCTTCAAAGGGTGGCATCTGCACGGTGCCATCGTCCGAGGTGACCCCGGCTTCCAATGCGTCCAGCGCGGCGTTGTGGATCGCGTCTCCGCGAAAGTGGAGTCTGAAGTCCGGGGTGTCTTCTGTGGCAGGGATCACGGCGTCGGTCGCTCGGCCTGACCAGTTGTCAGAGCTGCAGTAGTACAAAAAGACCTGGTTGGCGTCCCCCAGCGTGTTTTGCGGGCTTCGGCGCATGATCCCTTTGCCCACCATCCCTGGAGGGGTGGCTGTGGAGGTCATCTTTTCATTGCGGCCACACCAGCGCTGCGCGCAGTCAGCGCCGCCGCAGCCGCCGCCGCCCTGGAGGTGAAAGACCCAGTTGTTCTGGTTTTCTTCGTTGGCGGCGCGCCGAACAAAGATGACCGCCGGCGAGCCATCGTTGCAGATGGCGTCGGGAGCGTCGAGCGTCACTTTAAGGAGGTCGTCGCCGGGCGCCACGCCGTTGCCTGGGTTGGGCTCACAGCCAAGCGCCTCGTCCAAAAGCGCTGTGGATGGGGTGTCGTTGTTGGACACATCATTGTTGGGCGCGTCGTTGTTTGGCGCGTTGTTGTTGGGGTCCTGTCCTGAGCCATCGTTGCTGTCTGAGGTGCAGGCCACCAGCGTCATCAACGCGATGGTCAGCACAACACACAAGGCTCGCCATGGGTTTTGTTGCATGCTCCCTGCCCTCCTGAAGATCTTTTGTGTCACAGCGCCCGGTCCTCAACGCATTGCTCCTGAGTGCAACGGTCCTTGACCCATAGAGTGCTCGCCGTATCAGCCAGTCTCCACTCTTGGCGCGATTGTTTCATCGGTCTTTGCATGAAGACGCCTGAATGGGTCGGGTTGTTAAGCCGAATTGTGTGTGCGCTGGAGGGCAAGCCCGCGCTCTTTCAAGACCCCGTGGCGTTGGACGTGGTTTGGGGGGCGTTGCGCCATTGCCTCACCAAGGCCATCACCTCCGAGCGCTTCCCCGGTTGGCCTGCCGTGATCTTGACCAGTTACATGGAGCAAGCCGCCCCGCACCTCAAACAACTCGCTGCGACCGAGGGCGTGTCTGTGCAGGCGGCGCGGTTGGCGTTGTGGTTGGCGGCCGAGCCGGGCGCCTCCACCGATTTGGTCGGGCCTTTCAACCCCGATGTCCGGCGAAGACCGTCCATGTGGCCCCAGCATTCTCCAACGTCCATCCCCAAAACCTCCCCAAGCCCACCCGATGAACCCAACGCTGCCAGTGGCTCAACCCTCAACGCCATGATGCAGTGGATACTCAACAGAGTCCGGCGGCGACCCGCAGAGTGAGACGCGTGCTTAGCGTGCTTACTCGCCTTGCCCCATCCTCCACCCCACGCCCAGTTGGAGGGTCCAGCCGGGCTCGGCGTCAAAGCCGCTTTGTGGCAGCCAACGCAAGAGCGCCAACTCCACGTGGAGGGCAGATGAAGTGCCCCAGAAGGCGGCAGGGGGCGTTGTCAGACCCACCGCCGCGCCCACCTGCCAATAATCGCCGCTTGCTTTAAGGCTTCTGGAGATGGCTTGTGAGGTGGTGCCATCCTCTTGCTCATGCGTGGTGATTTGACTGGCCTCATAAGCAACATCGGTGTGGGTGACTCGCCCAATGAGCGTGCCTTGCCAGCCGTTTGCGCGGCCCACCGTCCACAGCCAATCAAACTGTGTGCTGCGGAGCGCGAGGCAGGCCGCGACCGGATCGGCGTCAAAGTGGTCCAGGCGTCTATGGAGATAGAGTGCGCTGTTGAGCCACGTGTCCTGGTCCCCAAGCCACTGCCACTTCAGGCCTGCCTCCAGCCCCAAAACGGCGTTCCAAAGCGCTGCGTGGAACTGCAAGCGTCCTGGCAGGCCCAACTCTACGCGCACAGCCTGCCAATTGAGCCCCAGTTCCTGGCCAGGAAGCACATCAAAGCTGCTTTCCACTTCGCCATCTGGAGGGGGCAGAGTTGGGGTGGGGCGAGCGCCTGTGCTGGCGTTTGTGACCAGACCCATGGGCATGATGGTGACCTGCCAGGGGTCTTCAACGCGGGCGTTTTGATAGGTGATGGTGTTGGCGCAGCCGCACAAGGCACACAAAGCCAGCGCCGCCCCCACAATGGGGCCAAGGCGCGGCAAGGTTTTACTTGTCATGGGTTGGGTGTGTGTCGTGATCGTTGTCTTGTGGCGGTGCCCGGTGCCCTGGACACTAGCGATTTCAATCAACGATCACAAATGCACCGCGCCTGTGGGGGTTCAGGTGGCCTGGAAGTTGGGGGTGCTTTTGACCAGACGCAGTTTGAGGCTGGCCGAGGAGACGCGCAGCATGCGCGCCATGGCCTCCAGGTCCCCGCTGCAGGCCGCGTGGGCTTCCAGGAGCTGCTCGTCGGTCAGATCGCTGGCTCTGGGGATGCCAAAGAGCTTCATCTGGTTGATGAGGGTGCTGCGCGAGACCCCCAACATCTGCGCCACGTGGGTTTGGTTGAAGTCGCCCTTGACCAGCGCTTCATAGAGGGCGTCGGCCAGGTGCTCGCGCACGTCCTGGGTGAACTCGGCGCTGTGGCTGGGGTGCTGTGAGTCAAAGTTGGGGCTCTGGCTCAGGAGCTGGCGAGCGGTTTTGCGCTTCAGGCCCAGCTTTTGGGCGGCGCGCAGGATGTCGTCGTGGTTGGCGGTCGACACCGGAGGCGCAGCAGGCTGCGGCGCGGCGCTGGGGGTTGGGGTCGAGATGGGGGTTGGGGAGGAGGGCGGCGTGGGTGCGCGCAGCTCTGGGATGGTGAACGGGCCAGGGCGCAGGTTCAAGAGCGCGGTCTGGTCGGCGACGTTCTTCAGTTCGCGGATGTTGCCCGTCCAGGGGTGGCGCAGCAGCTCCAAGATGAAATCCACCGGCATGGGCAGGCGTGCTTCGGTCGGCGCGGACCAGAGCCAGGAGAGCGACGGGCGCGCTTCGAGGTTTTGGCCAAGGAAATAGGCAAAGAGCACCGGGACGTCCCAGCGCCGCTCGGCCAACGTGGGCACGCGGATGACGTGGCTGGCCAAGCGGTAGTAGAGGTCGCTGCGCAGCAGGCCTTGCTCAATGGCCGCCTGAGGGGCGCGGTTGGTGGCGGCCACCACTCTGACGTCGACCTGAACGGCGCGCTTGGCGCCCACCGGCGTCACCATCGAGTCTTCCAACACGCGCAGCAGCTTGGCCTGCGGCCGCATGGGCATCTCGCCAAGTTCATCCAAAAAGAGCGTCCCGCCGTTGGCTTCGACAAAGAGCCCGCTGCTGTCACTTTGAGCGCCGGTGAAGGCCCCCTTCTTGTGGCCAAAGAGGAGACTCTCAATGAGGTGCTCTGGCAACGCAGCGGAGTTGGTGGCCATCAACGGGCCGCTTTTGCGGGGGCTTTGGTCGTGCAGCGCCCGACACACCAACTCCTTGCCCGAACCCGTCTGGCCAAGGATCAGCGCCGATCGATCAAAACCCGCCACGTCCGCAATCAACTGCCGCAAGTCCCACATCTGAGGGGTCTCGCCGACCATCCCCATCCGGTCTTCCTGGTGGGTGTGACGCACCTGATATTGGAGCAGAAGCAAGATGCGGCCGCCAATGTCCAGCAGTGAGCCGGGCGGCAGCGAGGTGACCTCGGTCAGCGGTTGCTTGTAGGGGGCTTGCTGGCCCAGGCGCAGCTCCACGTGGGCCAGTTTCAGGCGTGCGGCGTTGGAAGGCTTGATGTCAAAGTTGCCGGTGGCGGTGTTGAAGCGCACCGCAGCCTGCGCGCGGCTGATGTAGGGATCGGCCAGCGGGCGCCTGCCGGAGCGTTGGGGCGACTCAAAGATGGGCTCAAGGCGACCCAGCGCCACCCAGATGCCGCCTTCAAAGGTGCCCTCAGCGGTCACCTCTCCGATGCGGGCCAGGTCGCCGTGATAGAGGATCTGAATGGAAGGTTCCAGTTCAGGTGCCTTTATGGGCGAATTCTGGGTGTCGTGGTGGTCTGGAAGGTTGAGGGTGGTGGGATCCAAGGTTCGCGCCTCCGATGGTCAAGGCTTCTATGGTGCATTCGTCGCAAGCATACTCCCGCGGTCGTGCGGGGGGCGACGGCGAGTCCCTGTCGGGCTCGCCGTCGCCCAGCGGCGAAGGTCGTTTGGGTTGAGCATGGGCGGCGGGGCGGACCTTTGAGGGGCTGCCCGTGGGACCCACCATGCGTCTTATTGTGGAAGTTGGGTTGCGTTGGCTTGTTCAGCAGCGGCGGCAAGCTTGAGATGGCTTGCCGCTGGGCTTTTGAGGCCGCCGGGCATCAATCCACTGTCAGGTCAGTGTAATAGATGTAAAGGCGGATGTCGCTCAAGGACTGAAGGTTGATGTCCTCGTTGACTTGCTCAGTGCGCTGGTTGATGCCCAGCTCCCAGTGTGTGTTCACAAAGGGACGGTCGCGGTGGCGGAAGTTCTGGTAGTAGCTTGAGAGTTGGAAGAAGCGCACGCCGCTGAAGATGGTGTTGACCACCGCTGTGCGCTCATCAAACCGGTAGAACTGTTTGGTGGCGTCCACCGCGCGGATGACGCCGGTGCCTTTCTGGCGCACGTAGACGCGGCCCACAAAGTCACCCAGGTCGTTGCCAAAGACATCGGCCTCGACGTGGAGGATCTTGTGGTTGTAGGTCAACGGCGAGACCTGCTCCAGGTTGGTGCCAAAGGGCATGGTGAGCGTGCCGGTCTTGTCCAGCAGGCTGGGGTCGGTCAGGCGCTCGCGCATCAACTCGGTGCGCTCCAGGTCATTGAGGGCGCGGCCATTTTCGTCGGTGTGGGGGATGGCCAGGATGTCATCCTTGAGTGAGACGATGTGGACGCGCTGCTCGGGGTGACCGAAGTCGCCTTCGAACTCGAAGAAGGTGTTCTCAAGCTCGATCAGGTAGTTCTCCAGGTTCTTGTCCCCGCGGGCGATCATGCGGGTCAGGAAGAGGTCGTTCTTGTTGGCGTAGGAAGTCGAGGTGTAGTACTCGAAGACCTTGGTCAGCTTGTAGACCTCGCGGATGGCGTCGTCGAAGGCGATCTCGGCGTTGATGATGGCGTCGTTCTTGTAGATGCGCACGTTGGGGTTGTTGTGCGCCGCCTGGACGTTGATCGTCAACTGCTCGGTCTCCTGCTGGTCGAGCTGGATCTTCTGAGCCTGGTGGCGCAGGCGCTCCAGCGCGCTGATGGCCAGACGCGTGCGGTGCTCAAGGCGCAGGCCCTCAAGCTCCAACTCTTTGAGGCGCAGCAGGATGGTCGCCGTGCGGGCCTCGGACTCGACCTTGGCCATGTCGCACTCGTTTTCGGTCTGCCACAGCATCTTGGAGCGCTCCAGGTCGGCGATGGCGTTCTCGGTGGCGTTGATCTGGCCTTCGAGGATCGACACACCCACCTCACCCACGGCGCTGGCCGCCAGGATGAAGGAGGCGCTCAGCGGGGTCGCCGCTGCGCTGACCGCTGCGCCCGTGATGCTCTGGATGCGGTTGATGCCAAACTGAGAGGTGCGGATGTCGCTTTGCAGGTCGTTGATCTGGGCCTGGATGCAGCCCGCGTCGGCGTCGGTCTCGACGTCGAAGGGGTTGAGGTTGTCCAGGTCGATGAAGTCCTCAAAGCTGGGCGAGGCCTTGGTGCACTTGCCGTAGAGGAAATCGGCGGCCTCCAGCGTCTCGCGGCACAGGCCCGAGACGCGCGCCCGCTCGATCTCCACCTCTTCGATCACGTTCTCTTGCTGGATCTCAAGCTGACGGGCGTCGAGGGCCAGTTCATCAAAGGCGGCGTAGGCCTCGTGGATCTGACCGTTGCCCATCTGACCGCAGGGGTCGCCCAGGACCGTGGCGCGCTGTGAGAGGTGCGCGTACTTCTTGATCGCCGGGTAGACCCGGTTGTCGTCGGCGATGAAGGTGCCGCACAGATCCCCCAGTTGACCCTCGAAGTTGAGGCGGATCTGGTTCAACTCGCTTTGGAACTGGGCCTGGTTGGTCTCGAACTCGCGGTTGGAGTTCAGGGCCAGCTCTTCACGCTCGCGGGCAAACTGGACTTTGGGCCGAGCGCGCAGCAGGAAGACCTCAAAGGCGTTCGACTGGCGGAAGTCCTCGCTGTCCAGCGCCGGGAAGGGCACAAAGTCAGGCTCGAAGCCAAAGATGGTGATGTTGTCGTCGATGGCCGAGTGTACTTTGCGCATGTCGAGCAGCGCCGTGCCGTAGCGAAGCTGCGCGTCCTCGACCGCCTTGCGGATCTGGGCGCGGTCGGCCGCCTCACTGGCTTCGACGACCCGCAGCATCATGCGGCTCATCACCACAGACTCCAGGTAGGTCGCCGCGTAGGCCCGCTCGGCCACTTTGCGCGCCAGGTCCGGCTCGCCCAGCGCCTGGTAGCGCTCGGCGATTTTGCTCCACGCCGTGGCTTTCTGCGTCGAAGCGCGCACCACGCGGTCAAAGTAGTTCACCACCGTTTCGGCCGTCACAAAGTTGCGGTCCTCGCCGGCGTAGCCCAGCGCGTCCCAAACCACCGTGCTCTGACGGTAGAAGCGGTCGAGGATCATCTGGTAGTACTGCGCGGCCTGGTAGAGGCTGACCATCTCAAAGCCCGCCACGCCCGAGAGGTTGATGCCGCCCTCTTCAAAGAGCTCGCCCTCGAAAGAGGCCGTGTTGGAGGCGGCCAGGTCAAAGCGGCTGGCGAAGGCCTTGGTGAAGGCGTCGTCGCCCAGCATGATGAGCAACTGGGCAAGCTGGCGCTCAAAGCCGTCGTGGTTGATGGGCAGGATGCGGCCGGGGACGAACTCCTGGTCAAAGGAGAAGTTGACCTGGAGGTACTCGTCGAGCTTGACGCGCGCCGCGCGGCGGTTGGCGTCGTTGGTGTCCAAATCTTCGTAGAAGTTCTGGTGGATGTGCAGCAGGCAGTCGATCCGGGCCTGGATCTCTTCGATCTGACCGGGGTCGTAGCAGTAGGGCGTCAGGTTGGAGCCCGGGATGCAGACATCGGGGGCAAAGCCGATGCCCTGGCCGTCGCGGTTCTGGAAACGCGTTTTGTAGCGGAAGGCCTCGTCGATGAGGGCCTGGAGCG
>CAKZKQ010000586.1 GCA_937123825.1 uncultured Pseudomonadota bacterium | reverse complement strand
AGCATCAGCGGCGCCCCCAACGCCCAGTACACCGCCATCTGCGCAGCCGGACGGCGCCACCACTGAGGTTTGCGCAAGACCTCAAGGTTGCGCCACCCCTCAAGACCCACCGAGCGGTCGTCAAACTCGGCCGCCACCGGGTGGTCGGTGGCTTGCTCCATGAGGATTTTTTCAGGCGACGCCCCTTTTTGATGGCCCGGCATGGGCTCGATGCCAGAGGCCAACATCCAACGGCTGATTTGATCGCCGACCTGACCCACCGCATCGCCGCCGTGGTGTGCCTTGGCGCCCCTGCCAGACTCAAACGCCGCAGCGGGCACCACAAGCTCGTGCTTGATCCCTTGCTCCTGCCTCAAACGGGGTTTCCAGGGACCCAGGCTCACCTCGACCTTGACGTCACCTTCTCCCAAATGCGTCACCAACACATCGGCGCGGCGATCGCTGCCAAGCGGCACCGTCATGTCGGTCAACTCAGGCAGGCCAAAGACGCTGGTGTCGCGCTCGGTGCTGGCGTATGGGGCCAGCCTCAAGGCACACTCGTGCACCAAAGGGGCTGTGCGGCTGTCGGGCACCAGCGCACGCGTTTGGCGCGTGCGCACCATCCAAGCCGCGTAACCCACCATGCTCAACACCGCGTGGATCCCCAGCGCGGTGCTCTCAGAGGTGCCATCAAACATGAGCCACAGGCCCATGGTGAAGCAGCAGCTAAAGAGCGACACCGCCGCACCAGCCATCAAAGAGCCGTACATCGACGCCGCCGCCAGAAAGGGGTTGGGCCGCAGGACGTAGTCGTGGTTGGCCGCCAGCGCACGGGTGATGATGGGAAAAGAACCGGATTTCTGTGAATACTTCATGGGCTGCAGGAAGGAATCTTGCGTTCCCGACCGTTGGAGTCTACACCGGAAGCGTGGGCTCTGCCCTCCATGGCGTCAACCATACCCCATCATTTCGACATGAAATCACTGCAGCGAGCGCACTTTGATAGGACCCCAACGGGGCCGCGACAGCTCGGCCAGCGTGCGACACGAAGAGAAGTCCACCGCGCGGTGTTTGGCGGCCCTCGCGCGGCTCTGCTCTGCGCGCTGGGTGCGTTGGTGGTCGTGTCGAGCGGTTGCCAGCAGGCCGAAGACAGCCCCCAGGCCTTTGCCTCTTCGCCCCAAACCCGCGTGACGGTGCGCCCTGCGCCGATCGCCGTCGTTCAGCCCCAGAAAAAGGCTGGTGCTGTGGCCAAGGCCCCAGTGAAGCGCGCCGACGGCCTGCCTCACCGGGGAAACTGCGCCGTCACCCAGCGCGACCTGAAGATGTTCTGGAAGGACTGTGATCCAGACGTGGACTGCTTTGTCTCACACGAAAATGGCAAGCCGGAGGTCTTTTTGCGCCTGCCTGCGCGCGGCCCCATGGTCCTCGAAGCCCATCTGATGACCGACATGGACGACCTGAACGGCTACTGGCCCTCCAGCGGTCGCCACGGCATCAAAGAGCACTACAAACACACCGAGGCCGCCACTGGCTACGTCATGAAACGCCGCCAGCCCTGGGCGCCTGCCGGCGAAGGCGGCTGCCAGTATGGCCAGGGCTCGGCGGTCAACGCCGTGCCTGTCGATGCCGAGGCGTGGTACGTGAACATGTTCTGGAGGCGACGCCCTGCCCCAGGCACGCGCATGATCCTGCGCAACCCCGTCAACGGGCGCACCGTGGTCGCGGCCGCGGGCTACGAAACCGGTCCGGGCTCCAACACCGCCATCGGCGGCGCCTCCGAAGAGACCCACCATTACCTGGGCACCGGCCACCGCCAGGACATGGTCATCGGCTTTGCCCAGGACCAGACCCTGCCCTTTGGCCCCATCATCTGCGACCCCTGAGAATCTTCAGTCGCGGGTCAGCGCCAACGCCAACGCCAAGACATCCTTCAAGAGCTTGCGCACCCGCATTTCGCTCAACGGCGGGTTGCCCTCAAAGATCACCTCCAGGCGCTCATCGGTCAGCTTCACCTCGGCCTGCCTGGCCTTGAAGTCCAGCATCAACTGACGCGCCCTGCTGCCAAGCACCTCCAAAAGCGCCCCGCGCTCTTTGGCGTGCACCACAAAGGCCTTATCAAAGTCCTTGTCGCCAGTGGGGAGGTCTTTGGAGTCGGTCGCCCAGCGAAAAAGGTCGCCGCCGATGAAGGTCCTGGGCACCACGTGCAACCCCAAACCAAGTCCCGGCACCAACTCAAAGCGCACCAACGTCATGGTGACCTTATCGGAGTTGGTCTTGGTGCTGGGGGACACCATCACCTCAAAACCCTCAAATTGCCCCTGAAGAGCGCAGTCTCGGACCAACTCCAGGCCGAGCTTACGAGCCTCAATCTCGTTTTGCCGCAGGCGCGCCTCCATCGCACGGCGGTTTTGAATGGCGTAGCCCACCACAACCGCCATCGCCACCCCAACGCCCAACACCGCCAACAACGTATCGCCCATGACCTCCCCCTGACCGATGCACCATCATCCACCGGTCATCGACAGCCTTTATCTACACAATACGGACGCAGAGACAAAACCCCTGGCGCGCGGCCCACAGTGGAAAATGCGCCCCAACACAACAATGGCCTGTAAGGGCCGCCCAACGGCTGCGTTGAGGATGGCGAGGAGACAACACATCGACGGGCCAGCAGCACAGACGGAAAAGATGATGAAGAAGACGGGCAAGACAGCGCAACACAACGGACTGTGGACACTTTGGTTGATGGCGGCGGCCATGCTCTTGGGCGGGTGCGGGGTGTCGGCGTATCAGCCAGGGCGCGCGGCAAACTTTGACCTGACCCCCAACTACGAAATCAGCGACGGGGACATCGCCCAGGCCTTCGAGGCTCGCCCCCAAATGCCTCCCCAGCTCAACGTCGCCTTCTACAGCTTCGACCCAGGCAAGTCCGCCGAGTTGGGCCAGGCCCTTGAGGCCATCCCAGAGGTCAACACCGTCTACCACCTGCCCGAGTTGATGGTCACCGGCAAGGGCCGCTACGATCATCCGCGCCCCAGATGGGAGGCTCGCCAGGCCCCCAGCCTCAAGAAGATGCGCCTGCTGGCCGCCCGCGCCCACTGCGACGTGCTGATCATCTTTGACTACGGCTACGAGGTCGAAAAGACCCCCAACGGCTGGATGGCGCTCAACGTCTTGCTCCTGCCCACGTTCTTTACGCCCTGGCTCGATCAGGAGGCCGACAGCCACATGGACGCCTACATCATCGACACCCGCAACGGCTACCTCTACGCCCACGTCGAAAGCCACCAGAATGACCAGCGCGACGCCGTCACCCTCTATGACGAAGACCAGGCGCTGGTCAAAGAGCAATGGGGCCGCATCCTGGATGAAACCAGCGGCGCCTTGACCAAAATCATCGGCCAACAAACCCAGGCCAGCGCCTCTAAAGCCCCCTGAACACCCTTCACCCACCATTCCAAAAATGTCTGGTATATTTACGTTGTAATCTATGCTATTAGACTAAAGGGCGTTCTCCCCTGAACACACACTCTGCAGACCCTGACGAAACACCAACCACACATCCCATACGCCCCAACCGCTCGATGGCGACCGGATGTGTGACGCCACAAACACCACACCTGGATAAGACCGACATTTGAGTCGCTTTGAATCGGTGTCGATAAAGTGGAAACCACCCAGCACTTGGACCAAAGCCTCTGGAACTGCTGTGGTGTTCGTCTCCTGTGATGGTTGCCAACCATGAGCCCTTTACGTTCCCGCATCCTGTGGACTCTCATTTTTGCACTGTGCACCGGCGCCGTCTGGTCATGCAGCAACAGCATTGAGTTGAACGGGCCCATTGCCCCTCCAACAAACGACGATCCTGCAGAAGATCCACCGGCCAACAATGACCCCATCGAAGATCCCCCGCTCAACAACGATCTCATCGATGATTCCCCGGTCAACAATGGCTTTGAGGAAGACCCACCTGAGTGCGTCAACGACACCGACTGTGAGCCATTCTTTATTGGACAAGACTCACCGCAGTGTTCGGCCGCCATTTGCCAGGAGGGTCAGTGTGTCCTGACACCCGCCAACGTGGATGAACCGTGCGGCCCTGAGAACTTTTGCGCCACCATGACCTGCGACGCTCAAGGGCGCTGCATCGCTGTGGCCACCAACGACGACGTATGCGACAACAACTCGTTCTGCGATGGCACCGAGCTGTGTCAACCCAACAACGAGCAAGCCGATGCGCGTGGGTGCATCAAGGTCCCACTCAATCTGGATGATGGCGATCCGTGCACGCGAGACGTCTGCAATGAAGAAGACGACACCATCGATCGCACGCTGATCCCCTGCGACTGTGAGCGCGACGAGCAGTGCCTCTCTGAAACGTGCCAGGCAGGCCGCTGCCGGGGCGGAAGCTGTGTTCTGGAACCAGAACGCGAAGGCACGCCTTGCGATGACGGCATTGCCTGCACCGAGGGCGACGCCTGCACCGCAGACCAGGCTTGCCTGGGCACGCCCGTCGATCGCCAATGCATTGGTCAAGTGCCCATCTGCGCCAACGCAGGGCTCTGCCAGCCAAACAACGGCATGGCCGACACGCGGGGATGCACACAAAACCTCAGCGCCATGCAATGCAGCCCCAACGACGGGCTGGTGCTCTGGCTCGACGCCCACACCGGCGTCCAATCCGACAACAACGGCGTGCAAAGATGGCAGGACCTCTCTGCGGCCAACACCTCCGTGGTCCAAAACGCTCCCAATGATCGCCCCGAACACATCGACAACGGCATCAACCTGCCTGTGGTACGGGTTCGAGGCGACTGGATGGAGTTGTCCAACATCATCCCACGGAGCTTCACCATCGCCGTGGTCTTTCGCTCCGACTTTGAAGACGAAGGGCGAGACTGGTGGGACTGCCCCGCCTTGCTCAGCGCCGAAGTGCACAATGACGCCAACGACATGGCGTTGGTCCTCTGTGATGGGCGCGTTGGCTGGGGCGAGGCCACGGTGGGCTATCAGGCCCAAACGCCAGAAGCTCAGGACCTGACCGACGGGCAGTTTCATGTCGTCATCCTCACGCGCCAGCAGGCCCAGGGCACCGTCAAACTCACCGTCGATCAGCAAGAGACCATCGATGGTCTGACCATCGCCGAGCCCCTCGACTCATCCGAGGTGCTGTGGATCGGGCGCCACCCCACCGACCGCGCCCCTTGGGACGTGGACATCGCCGAGATCCTGATCTATGACCGCGCGCTGGGCGGGCCCAGGACCGAAGAGGTCCGGCAATATCTGCTGCGCAAGTGGGTCCAGTGACCCAGTACGGAAACGTACGATTCCCCATTGACGCCCCACAAACCGGGATTAAATATAATCTCGAATACAGACGCAAAACGGGGTCTATTTAGAGACTTCAACCCATCCGTCAGCGGCGCTGTATCCGGGCGCCGGGCGAAGGCCTGACACGGCACTGCCTTCGTGCGCCCATACCAAAGCAGTGGGGGCACCAAGGCATGAAGAACGCTCAAGAACGCATCATCAACCACAATACCACCGGGGATCAGTCGTCCATCTTTTGGGCCCTGGCCGCGCGCCTGTCCCCCTTTGTGGTGGGGCTGATCCTGACCACCGTGGGGCTCTCTGCCCTGGGCAGCGTTGCGCCGGTTGTGGTGCTGCTCCTTAGAGGCCAGGACACCTTTGTCAGACACCACGTCATCTCAGAGCTGGCCAACCAGGCCTTTTGGTGGACGCTGGTTGCGCTGGCCACGGCTTTTTCGATGATGACCTGCGGGCTGGGCTCCTTCATCGCCATCCCGGCGCTGATCATCCTCTTTGTGCTGG
>CAKZKQ010000585.1 GCA_937123825.1 uncultured Pseudomonadota bacterium | reverse complement strand
GGTCGCTCGCAATAGCGCTGCTATGGCTTCGCTCCCACCGAGGCCCAGGCCATCCATCATTGCTCGCCCCTGGCACCGCGTCTTCTTCTCTTTTTTCTTTTTGAAGTGCTTGGGTTTGCGTGGGCCTTTGGCGGCTTGATGGCCTTTGCTCAACACCCAGCATTTCGGCCCCTGAGCCTCATCATTGCTCGCCTCAAACCCGTGGCTTCTTCTCTATTTTTCTTTTTTGATTACGAGCCTTTGGACCAGCAGCCGTAGCGGTAGAGAAGCGCGTCCTGGAGGGTGGGGTCGCTGTCGGTGAGGATGTTGCCATGGTCGTCGTAGGTGCACTGGCCGAAACAGCGGGAGAAGATCGGGGCGAAGGGCTGCGCGCCGTGTTGGACCTCTACGCTGGAGTGGCCTTTGTCGTCGAGGGTCTGCACGTTGGCGTATGAGGCGGCTTGCTCCTGACCTTCGTAGACAAAACCGCGCTCCAACTCGGCCACGCCGTCGGCCCCACGGTCGATCTGCTCCAGGATGATGCGCCCCTGATCGTCGTAAGCCAGGGTGACACGGCTGTCGATGACCCCGTCGTTGTCGTCGTCGTCTTCATAGGTGATCAAGCGCCCCTGATCATCGTACTTGAAGGTCATCACACGCAATTCGCCCTGCTGAAAAGGCGTCACAAACTGATGCCCAGCGATCTCCACCACCTCGCGCACCACCCACTCGCCCTTGCACGGCCCTGGCCAGCGCTTGCCAGCGTCCTGGCAACCCACCGCCAAACACACCAGCGACGCCAACACCGCCGCCACCCTCAACGCTCGACTCGCTTTCATGGCCCTGCCGCCCCTTCACCCAACCCAAAGTACTCGCGCTGAGACCACTCCCACAACGCCATCATGTGCACCGCCAGCTCGCCGTCGCGCTGCCAATCCAGCACGTATTCCAATGCCTCAGGCGCGTCGGGGTCTGTGCTGGAGCGCAAAAAAGCGATGGTTTGCGTCACCCCTGCCCCCACCATAAAACGCGCATCCAACATGGAACCCACGTCCATGTTCAAACGCCGCGCCCTCCACACCACCAACGCGTCCTGCGCCTTGGCCACCGAAAAGAGCAAGAGCCCACACCAATAGATGTTCTCAAAGAAATCGCCGTCGTCCGATGCTCGTCCGTGCCAAAGCGCGTCCCGATATGCCATCTCGCGGGCAAAAAGCTCCAGGAGCAACGGGCGATGGCTGGCCAGCGCAGGCCAGGGCATCAACCTGTAAAGCCCATCGCGCACTGCCACATCGTCCAACAAACGCTCCAAACGTTCGGTCTGCGTTGGGGACGGTTGCTCAAGGTGCGCCAGAGCCCAGGCTTCAGATGCGCTCATCTGCCCCCCGTGGGTCCATCAAAGCTCACCCTCAAGACCTCCACGTGACGCCGCCCCGACACCGCGCTCCAATCCAATGCCGACGATTGGGCGTGGCCAATGCCTGGCGGTCCGGTGTGAAATCCTTTGAAGAAGAGCCGCTCGGCGACCACCAATTCATCGCCGCGCTGCACCTCCCACCGGGGCAACACTGGCATTGGCTCGGTCCACTTTGTTGGACAATAGACCCTGTCGGTGTGAACCAAATCCAGAGCTGTGGCTTTGCGACGTCCATGCACCAACGCGGCATCCGGTGGTGTTGGCAGTGGGTCGGTTGGCTTTTCGGTGCGTTTGATGAGAGAGCGGTCACGCATCCAAATCGCGTTGTACAAGCCAGCCTGAACCACGCTGACCTGGGCGCCGTTGGCCACCACCATCAACACGCTCAAGGCGCTCTCACAGGCCTCGGGGCCCTGACGCTGGCGATCGCGCTCCAAGAGTTGCACAAAAAGACCGCGGAAGCGCTGCTCAAAGGCCTGTCTGGCAAAGCGCACATCATCCCAGGTGCGCCATAAACCGGTCTTCTCCAAATCGGCGCGCACTGTGGCCTCGGCCTCGGGGCCGCTGCCCCAACAGCCTCGGCTGTCGAGCACCACCACCACAAGGCGTTGTCCCTGTGTATGGACCAACGCCTTTTCGTGCGGCGCCGTCAACCGCCACCAGGGTTTGGCCTTCATCGCACACCCCACTTGCTTGCAGCGCTCACCCCTGGGCCTCCAACTGCAAAAACTCCAACCGGTTTCCAAAAGGGTCGACGGTAAAACACCGCGTGCGCCCTGCAATCGGGCTGCCCATGGTCACCTCGTGCCCCGCGCGCCGCAGCGCCGCCTTGAGCACCTCCAAATCGGCCACCACAAACGCTGGATGGGCCTTTTTTGCAGGCCGAAACCCCTCTTCCACGCCCAAATGCACCTCAATGCCCTCAGACTTGAACCAAGCACCACCTTTGCGGGCCAAATCAGGCGGTTTGGGCACTTCAATCAACCCCAAGACCCCCGCGTAGAACCCTCTGGCTTCGTCTTCTCGTCCTGCCGGCATGGCCAGTTGAACATGGTCGAGCTTTAAAATCATGTGGCGCCCCTCCTGCATCGCCGTGGCATGGCTCAGACAAACCCCACCACTTCACCATTCCCGACGGGTGTTCATCAAGCGTGTTTGGAGGGTGGAGGAGAGCACAGTGCGACGGCGGCCTTGTGGGGCCGCCGAGTAAGATGGGAGGGGACGGGGGGAATTCAGGGGGTGAGGAAGTCGAGGGCGGCGTCGAGTTCGGGGTCTTGGGAGTCGCGCAGGGCTTGGGCGTCGGGGAGGATGTCGACTTGGGGTTGGATGCCGACGCCGTGGAAGCGTTGGCCGTCGGAGAACTCAACGCCAAGGCCGGTGAAGGTCAGCGCAAATTGTCCGGGCAGGCGCAGGCCGGTGATGTTGCCGTTGGTGCCGGAGCTGGGGCGCCCCATGACGGTCACGGCCTCTTCAGTCACCAAGCCCATGGAGAAGTTTTCGGCAGCGGACTGGGTGCCGGGGCCGACAAGGAGCACCACGGGGATATCAAAGGCCGTGTCGTTGTTGCCGGGGCCCTGGTAGGTGGAGTTGTTTTGGACAAAGTTGACCGATTCGGCGCCGGACCAGATGGGGGTGGTGAAGAGGGGCGAGCTGTAGGAGTGTCCGACGACGAGCCCAGCCAACCTGTAGAGGGGTCCAAAGAGTCCGGGGTAGCCGCGCATGTCGAGGATGAGGGCGGAGGCCTGGAGGGCTTCGTCGATCAGCGCGCTGACTTCACGGGGGTCGTTGAGCGTTTCGCCGTCGAGGTTGAAGTAGAAGACGTCGGGCGCCCCCAGATCGTCGAGCATGCCTGAGGGGCGGCGGCTGGCCTGGCCTGCGATGGCGGAGTATTGCTCAAAGGCGACGGGCTCGATCAGGACCTGACGCTCCTGACCGTCGGGTGAGCGGACTTCGAACTCGGTGGGCCCAAGGAGATAGGCCAGCGGCGTGGCGGCCTGGAGGTTGCCGTTGGCCTCGGAGGCGGCCGAGACAAAGGCGCGCTCGGCTTCGATCATGTCCCAGACGTTTTGGCCATCAATGGCCAGGATTTCATCGCCGGGCAGGATATCCTCAGTGGCCGAGCGGCGCACCATGACCTTGTCCCCGATGGGATCGACGGCCAGCGGGGCAAAGCCGACGATGTCGGTGAAGCGAGAGCTTTGGTCGGGGGCCATGTCGGCGACAAAGGAGTGGGCGTCTTCCAGAGCGTTGCTCAGACGCCGAAGCAGTTGGTGGGCCTCTGCGCGGCCATTGATGCCCTCCAGCGTGCTGTTTAGCGTTTCTTCAAGGCGAGGATCGAGTTGGGCGCCAACGACCCCGAAGAATGGGAAGAAGCGTCGGGCGGCGCCGTGTGCGGTGATGAGGGCGGCGCGGGTGGTGCCGGGGGTGATGAGGGCGGGGCGCGTTTCGGCGTTGGGATCAAAGGCGGTCAGTTCAGTGCGGGAGGAGGTCCAGGTGACGGGGTTGATGGGGCTGGGCTGCGGGAGCGTGGACAGGAGGGAGGCCATCTCGGTGTCATCGTTGACGGGTCCGTGGTCGGCTTGGACGACGTCGGGCAGGAGGCGGCCAGAGAGGCGCAGTTGGCGCGAGCGCCAGGCGATGCCGCGCTCACCGACGGCGGCCCAGGACGATTCGGCGACCTCCATCAAGAGGTTTTGGCCGATCAGCGACGCGTGGCCGGTCAGGCGCAGGGTGGCGGCCATTTCGACGGCGGCAGGCGGCATGACGGCCTCAGTCCAGACGGCCAGCGGGCGCTGGTTGGTGGCGCCGGGGGTGAGGCTGGCCTGGGAGACCTCGGCGATGGCCATGGTGTAGATGTTGGAGGAGCCCTGGAGGACGGAGAAATATTCGTCGATGAGGCCGTTGTGGCGGCGGACGATGTGCGTGGGACGTTCGACCTCGACCCAAAGGGCGGCCTGGGCGGCGCGCACCAGGGCGGCGCCCAGGTTGGGGTCGTTGGGGAGGTTTCTGAAGTCCAGGACCACGGCGGTGGCGTCTTCAGGGATGTCCGCAGCGTCGGCGCCGGGACGGACAAAGGCGACGCCGTCAACCACTTCGACGCGGGTGCGGCTGAGGCCTTGAACGCGGGCGTCCAGCGCGCACACGTCGGTGAGCGACTGCGCGTAGATGCCCAGGCTGGGCTCGGTCAGCGCGGTGTCGCGCTCCATGACCTGCGCCAGCACATTGTCCACGACCGCGTAGCCGTTGTTGGCGCCAAAGAAGCGCACGCCAGAGTGGGCGTTTGACAGGCCAAGCATGGGGCTGGCGTCGCTGGGCGCGCCGGGGGTGATGCGCTCGCACCAGTCGTCGCTGGGCGGCACATCGTCGTTGTTGACGTCGTCGTCATTGTTGGCGTCGTCATCGTTGTTGGCGTTGTTGACGTCGTTGTTGGTGTCGTTGTTGGTCGGATCGTCCTGGGCCGACACATCGGGAGTGGTGTCATCGCCGCAGGCGGCCAGAGTCAGCGCCGCGCACAGGAGCACGCACCAGGAGCGTTTGAGGATGGCAGGTCGGGTCATGGTTGGCCTTCAAAATCAAGATTGACAGGTGTTTGGGGCAGTGAGCGTTGAGCGTTGAGAGAATCGGTGGTGGGGACGCTTTGATCGACGGCGGTCAACTCGATGTCGTCCAGCCAGGCGGCGCCGCTGCCGGCCAGGAGCGTCCCAAAGGCGATCGCGCGGGCCTGGGGCGGCACGTCGAGGACCACATCGTGCTGGGTCCAACCCGTGCTGCCGACCACAGGCCTGCCCTGCATGTTGTCAAAAGACAGCGGCTGGCCGCTGGGCCCATCGACCCGCATCCAAAGACCCGCCCAGCCCTGCACACCGACCGTGGCAAGGTGCGCGCGCAGGCGCAGGCGCTGCCCCTGGTAATTCTGGGCAGAGACGACCTGGGTCAGCGCGCCAAAGCCCGTCGGGGCCTCCACCGCCGATGCGATCGCGCTCGCCTTGCCCCCCTCGCGCCCCGGAACCATCCCCATGGTGTACTCGCCGGGGACCGAGGAGGTGCCCTGCCAGCCATCGGGCAGCAGCGGCTCCATGGTCGGGGCGGCTGGGCTCACGGCCCCGGCGCCAAAAAGGGTCGGCCCATCGGTGACGGCGCGCTGCTGGAATTGCTGACTGGTCCACGCACCCGCCGCAAAGAGCACCACGGCGGCCGCCGCCCCCACAGCGCGCATGGTCCAACTCGGCAGTCGGCTGCCCTGCGGGGCCGCGTGGCGGATCTGCTGCGCGATGGGCGCAAAGCGCATCGAACGCGGACCTGGGCTCTGGGCCTGGAGGTGTTCCGTGAGGCCATCGGCGACCGCGTCCATGAAGTCTTGCCGGGCCAAAACGGCCGCGCGGCACTCGGCGCACGCCTCCAAATGCTCTTCGAGCGCCTGGACCTCTTCCATCAAGAGGACGCCGTCGACATAATCGTCCAGCACTTTGGGGTCTGGGTGGTTCATCCGAGGTCCTCCGAGCGACGCACTTCAGGTTTGAAATCCTGACCCAACGTCAGACGCAGCCTCTCCAAGCCCAGGCGAACGCGGGATTGGGCGGTGCGCTGGGGGCATTGCAGAATCTGAGCGATGTCCTGGTAGGTGTGACCGCCCCACATCCGCAAAATGACGGCCTCTTTGTGAAGCTCAGGCAGCGCCTGAACTGCTCGCCACAACTGGCTGTGTTGCTGGTTGCGGGCGGTGGCCTCTTCGGGGGTCTCGGCGCTGGGTGTCAGCGAACGGCTGCGCCCCCAGGTCCAAAACATCAGCCGCTCACGGCGGCGCTTGGCCCGGCGCCTGGAGCGGCACATCCTGACCACGATGCCGCCCAACCAGGTCCCAAAGCGCCCCTTGGCCGGATCAAAGCGCTGGGGATTGAGCAGCGCATGGCTGAGCGCCTCCTGAGCCACGTCCTCGGCATCCTCCTGATGGTCCAGGAGGCTGAGCGCCAACCGAAAGGCCTGATCGCGGTGCGTGTCGTAGAGCACCTGGGCGACCTGGGTGTCCCCCTGCTTCCAGCGCACAATGAGGCGCTGGTGGTTGGAGATGGCTGTGACGTTGTCTTTCACGTGCGCGAAACCCTACTGAAGACCATTGGACGGCGCCAGGACCCAGCAAGGGCGGCTGTGTGATGGCGTCCATGGGGTTATTGGCGTTGGTGGGCGACAATGATCACAAGAAAAAGAAAAAATCTTCGGGATGCGTAACCAGCGCAGCACCACACCGTATATCGTCATCGAGTCCAGCAGGGACAGAACGCTCCTTTCATCCACGACCGTTACGGAGACAACCGCCATGAATACACTCTACCGCGCGGCCTGGCCGCTGGCCCTGGTGGCCCTGATGATCTTGTCGGCCTGCAGCACCGACATCTCCCAGCGCCAGCCCGAGAACAAGGACGAAGGCAAGGCCCCCAACGCCTCGCCGGTCAGCTCTCCCGCCAGCGCCCCAGCGCCTGCAGGGGGCACCCAAAAGGCGGCCCAACCTGGCGACGGGCTGGAAGTGGCGGTCTTTGCGGGGGGCTGTTTCTGGTGCATGGAGCCGCCCTTTGAAAAACTCGACGGGGTCAAGGACGCCATCAGCGGCTACACCGGCGGCCCCGAAAAAGGCCCGACCTACAAAGAGGTGTCTCGCGGCAAAACGGGCCACACCGAGGCGGTGTGGGTGATCTTCGACCCCAAGAAGGTCAGCTATGAGACGATCCTCAAGACCTACTGGAAGAGCTTTGACCCGACCGACGCCGGGGGGCAGTTTGCCGACCGAGGACCGCACTACCGCCCGGGGATTTTTGTCTTCAACGCCGATCAGCGCACCAAAGCCGAGGCGTCCAAGGCCGAGTTGGCCAAAAACGGCCCCTTCAAAAAGCCCATCGTGGTGCCCATCGAAGACGCTGGCGACTTCTGGATCGCCGAGGACTATCACCAGAACTTCTACAAGACCAACCCCAGCCACTATAAGCGTTACAGCAAAGGTTCTGGGCGAGTGGGCTTCATCAGGGAACACTGGGGGGACCAGGCTCCCTGATCAGGATGTGGGCTTGGTAAAGTTCTGACTGGGGTTGGTGTCGAGGAGTTGCCGCACGGCGCTCTGGAGCTTGGCGCCGGTGAAAGGCTTGGAGAGGAAGCCGTGGCCTTCGGTCACAACGCCGTGCCCTTCGATGATGTTGGCGGTGTAACCGGACATGTAGAGCACGCGCAGACCAGGGGAGCGCTCTGCGAGCGCTTCATAGACCTCTCGGCCGTTGAGCCCTGGCATGATGACGTCGGTGATGAGCAGGTCGACGTCGTTCAACACGCTGTCGGCGATTTTAACCGCCTGTGTCCCGTCGTGCACCACGGTCAGCTTGTAGCCCACGCGCTCAAGCTGACCGTGGTGCACGACAGGA
>CAKZKQ010000584.1 GCA_937123825.1 uncultured Pseudomonadota bacterium | reverse complement strand
CCAGCACCCGCGCCGCCCGCGAATTTGCCAATTGCAATGCGGTGACGACACCCAGCAGCGTCCCGCACGCCATACCGATAACCACTTCGATCGCCGTGATCCAGGTATGTTCCGCTATCAACCAGCGGTTCTGCCACCAGGTCTCGGCCACCACGGCAGGCCCAGGCAGGATGAACTTTGGCAACCCGGTCAGGGTCACAATCCCTTGCCAGATGACCAGTGCAAACAGGGTGGCTGCCAGTGCGGACAGGTACTTCATGCTGTACCCTCCCGCAGAAGTCGTAGCAAAGCACCCTGAGTTTCCAGTGTCTCCAAATCATCCACGCTGCGCGGGGCCGGGGCATGCGGCGGTTCACAATGCGTCAGGCCATGTTCTGTCATGACAACAATGGATTGCCCCAAGCGCGCAGCTTCACCGGGGTCATGCGTGACCAAAAGAACGGTCCGTCCGGCCAGCGCCTCGGCGGCCAGCAAACGGGGCACGCGGGCCACGCCCACCCCTTCGAGCATCAACTCAAACGCCACCACCACAGAGTTGGTGAACGCCACTGCCTTGGGCACCTCCACGCGACGGCCATCGGGCCACCGCCAGGGCACCGCGCGGCCATCCAGGTCTCGGAGCATGATGGCGCGGTGTTCCAAAAGGGCCTGGGGCGCGTGCGGCGTGCCGACTTCCTTCAGATAGGCAGGGGCGGCGCAGAGGATCAGCTCCTCGTGGTAGAGCCGCTGGGCTTTAAGATCGGGGTTGGCCCGGGTGCCATACTGCATGGCCACATCAAAGGTCCCCACCTCAAGGCGGCGCACGTCGCGCGCAAGCTCGATCTCAAGGACCACATCGGGGTGGGCCAACTGAAACGCCGATAAAAAGGGCGTCAGAAACCGGCTCGCCCCCAAAAACGGCAGCGCCAGGCGCAGCGTCCCCACCAGTTGACCCACAGTCTCATGCAGATCCTGCTCAACCCGGTCCAGCTCTTCAAAAACCGACTCCAAACCACGGGCGTAACGCTCGCCTGCCTGAGTCAGCGCCAAACGCTTGCCGACCCTGTGCACAAGGGTAATGCCAAGCTGCGCCTCCAGCGCATCCAACCGACGCATGACCGTGGAGCGCGACACCCCCAGCACGCGCGCGGTGCGCGCCAGGCTGCCTGCCTTGGCCAAGGTGACAAAGAATCTTCTATCGGCAAGCATGTCCAAATCCGCAACAGCAAAGTTCACAATTGTTGCATTGACGCAACATATGGGCCGAACCTACCTTGGGGTCATGGAAAGCACAATGACATTGCAAGACATCTGGTACCAACTGCAAAAGCAGGGTGGTTTGATCTCAACGCTGGGCATCGACGGAGGCTTGGAAGACGGTGTGGTGACGGGTCGGCTCTCGATAGAGCGCCCACACACGGGGGCGCCGGGCATCGCCCACGGCGGCGCGATCATGTCGCTGCTGGACACCACGCTGGGCGGGCTGGCGATGATCCACGCCTTCAAGCGCCAGTGCGCCACCAGCACCGTGGAGATGAAGGTCAACTTTCTGAGGCCCGTCCAGGAGGGACAGACGGTGGTGGCCAGGGCCACGCTTCAGTCCGCAGGCAAGTCTCTGATGGTGATCACTGGCACCGCAGAGATTGAGTCATCAGGCAAGCCCGTGGCGTTTGCGGTAGGGACCTTCAACCTCTACCCCATGGACAAGATCCTGGCTCGCCGCAACCCCCCGGCACCCACGCAAACCCCTGACCCTCATCCTTCTCAAGCCGCGGCTGTGGGAGGCACCTGAAGCCGCCCCCGACACCAACCGCCTCAGGACACCCAGGGCATAAAGGGCACCGCGCCGGGCAGGTACTGCTCGGGTTCGCTGCCGGTCCAGGCTAGCACGCCCGCCACAAAGTCGGTGCTCTCCAGCATGCGACCGTCGGCGCTGGCCTGACCGGTGGCAAAGTCCACGGGTTCGGCCAGGAGGACGCCACGCTCATCTCCGGTGTCGGTCGACTTGCCGTAGACCTGTCCGCCGGGGACATCGCTGCCAATGACCATCGCGCAGGTCACCTGCCAGTGGTCCTTGCCCTGCTGCGAGTTGATCGTGGGCGTGCGCCCCATCTCGGAGACCACCACCACGGCGGTTTCATCAATGAGCCGCCCCCCCGTGGTTCCAGGGCGCGACTTGAGCCCGTCGATCAGGCGAGTGAGGCCGTCAAAGAGGATGATGTTGTTGGCTGTCTGGTCGGTGTGCGAGTTGGTGTGCGTGTCCCAGCTCACCCCCGTATCGAGCGTCACCGACCAGATCACGCCCTGCTCCATCATGTCCAGCGCCGTGTCCACCTGTCGGGTCAGCGCCACGCTGGCGGTGACATCCCCGAGCGCGTCGCCAAACGCCCCCAGGCGGCTGCTGCTGGCCAGCGAGGCCTGGTAGTCATCGATGCGCCGCGCGTTGTCGCCGTAGCGGCCGACCTGTCGGCGCAGCCTGTTGGCGCGGCCCTCCAGGAAAGCCTGGGCGGCGCTGGCTTCGTCCTGGGTTTGGGCAAAGGGGGCCGCCGCAGCGCCTTCAACGGGGAAGGCTTTGGCGGGATCCAGCACGGTCACAAGCTGGTTGGAGGTGCCCACGCGGCCGCTCTGGGCCGCGTAGGGTCCAGAAAACGCCGACGATCCCAGGACCATGTAGGGCAAGGGTTTGTCGCCGCCGCCGGTGGCCGCGCTGATCGCGCCGAGGTCGGGCGACGCCGCCGAGAGCGTGCCGGTCAAGATGCGCCGGGTGCAGGCCTCGTGCGCGACGGACGCGACCGTCAGGCCACGGATCACGGCAGTGACATCGCCGTGGCGCTCAAAATAGCGGGTCACCGCCCCGCCGGTGGCATCGGCGCTGTAGAGGTCGAGGTTGCCGACCCGAGCGCGGCTGCCAGCCGGCATGCTGACGCCGGGGCCTTCGTCTTTGGGATCGAGGGCCGCCACGGGGTCCCAGCCACCGCGCGCCATCAACACAATCAAGCGCTTGTGGGTCTGCTCCTGGGTGAACGCAAACGGTGAACCCAACAGGGCGCCTCCAAGCAGCGCCGCGCCCCCAAACAAGAATCCTCGTCGTGAGATGCTCATCGTCGTGCTCCTAGTAGTGCGTAAAGCGAAGGTCCTGGAAGAGCGCGCCAAGCAGCACCGTCCAAGCCCGTTGGTTTGCGTCTCGCCCGCCGGCCTGCGCCACGCTCATAAAGAGCCCCATGGCGGCGTCCAACTCTTCGTCGCTGGCCTGCTCGGCCAGCACCTGCCAGAAGAGCGCGTCGATCTGGGCGCGCACCGTGTCAGGGTCATCGGTCTGCCCATCGACCATGGTCAGCAGGCGCCGCTCCATGATCGAGGTGGCAAAGTCGGTGCTGACCACGTGGTTGGCGGCCTCCAGGGCATACGCCCTCCACACCGCCGCCACGGGGCCGTTGTAGGTGTGCGAGGGCACCACCACCGCGTCGCCGTCAATGCCGCCAACCAGCACGCGGAAGCCAAAACGCGAGTCTTCCATCAAGTTGACCAGACCGTAGGGCCTGCGGTCCTCATCAAAGTCGCTCATCCAGCGAAAGCCCGTCATGGCCTCGACCATCCGCGAGCCCTGCTCCGGGCGGACCTTTTTAAGGCCGATGGTGTCGTCGGCGCCTTCCTCGGACAGCGCGTGGGAAACCATAAAGTCATCCGAGAGCACCATCTGCCTCAGGATCGCCTTGGTGTTGTAGTTGCTCTCCACAAAAGCCTGCGCCCAGGCCTGCACCGACGCTTCGGGCACCGACTCCATTGAGCGCTGGTCCAGGAAGGCGTACATCCGACGGACCGCGCAGGGCGCAAAGTCCGGGTGCTGCGTGAGCATCCGCCCCAGATCGGCGACGCTCTCCCCTGGCTGCCCAAAGAGCGCTGGCGTGCGCAGGTTGGCCAGTCGACGCCCGGGGACATAGGCCGAACGCGAGTTGAACATCGAGAGCGGATACTCCTGGACGTTGCCAGGACGGAACGTGCCGGTGAAGCCGTAGAGGAAGCTGGCGATGGGATCGAGGCTCTCGTGGCAGCTGGAGCACGCGGGGTTGTCGATGACCGCGTTGGCCACCTCATCGACATCGGCCAGATCAGCGTCGGTCTCATCAAACGGCACGGGCTGATCCAGGAAGTCGTAGCACAAAAAAGCGTTGGTGATGGCGTTGGCTCTGGCGCGGTGCTGGTTGGCCATCGTGCTGCGCCAACGCACGTAGAAGAAGGTCGAAGAGAGCACTCCAGCGCCGTTGCGGTTGCTCTCGGCCCAGGTGCACATCTTCCAACCAGGAAAGTCTTCCAGTTCGTCGTCTTCGCAAAGCAAACCGATGGGATCGGGACCAAAGCCCTCCTGACCCGAACCCCAGACCCCCTCCATGGTCACGTTTCCAATGGCGTAGTCCGCCGTAAGAATCTCGGTAAAGGGCCGGTCTTCACGCACGATGTACTCAATGAGCTTCAGCGGCGCTTCCTGGATCTGGGAGTTGATGAAGCTCTCCTCCTGCCCTCGGCCTTCGGTCGTCAAAGGGCGCTTCCAGGCCACGCTGGGGCGGCCAGTGTGGACACGCAGCAAAAGCGTCTCGTCGTACATGTCCCGAATGGTGGCCCCAAAAGCGTCGGACTCCAGCCACTCATCGACCAGCGTCGGCAACTCATCGGCCCGCTCCAACTCTTCGACCGAAGGCCGGACGCCGCGCAGCGCCATCGAGGCCCGCACCACCCGCTCGGTCGGTCCAAGCAACGCCACCTCGCCCTCGGGCTCTTGCTCGCACTCGGTCTGTGCACCGGCCTCAATCCACTCGCGCAGGACCTTGGTGACCTCCTGCGAGAGTTCACCTTGCGGCGGCATCAAGTCTCCGGTGCCAGACGGCTGGGTGCCCACGAGCTTCTGGTAGATGAAGCTCTCGTCGGGCTGCCCAGGCACCACCATGGTCAACCCAGCGTGTGCGGGGGACTCGGCGTTGATGAGCCGCTCGGCCAGACCATTGATGCGCAGGTCGTAGGGATGCACCGACCCGTTGTGGCACCCTGTGCAGTGGGGCTCAAAGAGCGTTTCGGAGACATCGCAGAGCGTGCTGGTCGGCGCTGGCTCGTCGGTGTCCTCGTCCTCAGGGGCGTCGGCCTGGGCGTCTTGCGCAGGGTCCGCGTCGGGCTCCGAGGTGGCGTCATCGGGGCTCGCGTCGTCTGAGGGCGAGGCGTCGGGGAGCAGATCGTCGTCAGCCCCTGTGAACCCCGACCCACCGCCGGTGCAGGCTCCTGCTAGAAGAAATATGGCTGCGAGCGCAGCGCTCAAAATTGCTGACCTCACTACAAGCCCTCCGTTGGACCGTTGTCTGGCGCAGTGGTGGATGTCTCTGTTGTGACCATCCCGTGGTGACATTGCTGACACACCGCCGAGCACCAAAGGGTGCAACACTTTTTAAAGAATGTGCGTAAAAGGCTCTCGAAGGGCGCCGGGAGGCCCCTCATCGGCTGTTGAGCGGGCAAGCGTAGACATCTCCGGGGAAGCCGTTGGTGTCTGCGCTGACGATCAAGTCGATGGAACGACCCCGAGGACGCGTGCGCTCAAGCGCAGTGAAGACAAAGCGGTCGTTTTGCGACATGTCCCGGTTGTTGCGCCCTGGCGGGCAATCGTCGTCGAGCACAGCGGCGGCTTGATAGCCGTTGTCGAGTTGTCCGATGAGCAGCTCAAAGTCGTCGCCGGTGATGGTCCCGTCGGCATAGGCGATGGCAAAGGAGCTGTTGCCGCCGATGACACGATCGTCCAAAGGATCGTAGCGCTGGTCCTGGTTGAGGTCGGCGTAGAGCACGATCAACCCGGTGGCCATGCGCGTGCCTTGTTCGGTGGTGTAGAAGGCTTCTGCAGGAGGGGGCTCAAAGAGCCGCGCGGTGTAAACGGCCGGGAAGTCGTCGGTGACAGTGATGTTGATGTCTTTGGTGACCAGCGGCACAAAACCATCCTGGCGGATGTCCCACCAGAAGAGCGCCAGCCGCCCTCGGTTGACGCCGGGACCGCGCTGGACGTACATGCGCCCGGTCCACGTGTAGAGCGCCTCACCCGCGTAATCCTGACCTGGCAGCGCGTCACCGCAGCTTGCGCACAGACTCAGAAGCACAACGAGGGTGACGATGCCCAACCTCACCATAAATACCAACCCAGCATCAGATCGAAAGACGGCGCGACGCGAAGCGAGCTCTCCACGTTGTTCTGACGATCTTCGAGTTCGAGCGGCACCAACACCGCCCCAGCCCCTGCCGTGACCAAAGCCCTGGCAAAGGGACTCCAGTCTAGCCGAAGGCCCGCCCCAAAGGAAGGCCGCCAGGACGACGCCAGCGGCGCCAAACCGGTCGTACTGTAATCAAAGGCGTAGCGCGTCACACCGGCGCGCAGCCCCAACCCCACATAGAGATCGCCAAGGTCAAAGCCCGAGGTGGCCACCGCCGTCAGTCCAAGCTCATTGCGGTCAAAAGCCAGGTCTGCGGTCTGCCCGTTGGTGCTGGCAAAGAAGGCCTCGACGCCAAAAGACACCTGCGACAAATCCACGCCGACCTCCACCAGCGGCCCCACACTGCCGCCCCAGCCCTCGACCAGCTCGCCCACGCTGCGCACCCCGGCGCTGGTGTGGATCGCAAACGCGGGTCTGCCCTCCACGCTGCCCTTGCGGACCAGCTCGGCGTAGTCAATCCGACGGAGTTGATCGGGCAAAATGGGCGTCGCGCGGCCCTCCCGGACCTCAATGGCCCCCTCCAGGACGTGATCGCTCCTGCGGATGCGCACCCAGTAGGGGCCGCTTGGCAGTTGCAGGTAACGGGACTTGTCCACAGCGCCCACTTCAAAGAGCAAGCGCCCCGACTCATTTTGAAAGATGAAGCAGTTGCCGCCGGGCGGCACCACCAGGCGACCGGTGTTCTGGTTGTTCTTGGACAAGTCGGTCAGCAGCACCTCCTGGCGACCCTTGATCTCCTGGCTGTAGGTGGGGTGCTGGACCGCCAGACCCTGGATGGTGTCCACGACGGTCCGCTCGTAGGCGTAGGCGTAGGCCTCGGTCAGCGAGACGCGGCCATCGGCGGAGACATCGGCGGCGCCCTGGAGACCGTTGAGCAGGTGATGGCTGAAGATGGAGCTGCCGAGCCTGTCCGACTCGTGAGAGTCCTCATTGGAGGAGCTGGAGGTGATGAAGACCGTGCCGACCTCTCGGCTGGGGCTGGTCAAGGCGACCTCAAACTCCTTGGCGGGGCGCCCCCCTTTGACGCGCGTCATGGCACCCGAGCGGCAGGCGTCGATGATGGCGATCCTCATGTCGGCCGGCGCCCGATCCACGCCGCTCTTGATCTGCTCGTGGGGCAAGAGCGTCCCCGAGACATGCAGGCCCTGAGCATCGGCGTGCCCCGAATAGTAGAGCAGGAACATCACCCGGCCGCCGGCCTCCTGCTCGGCGCTCATCCGCTGCCTGATGGCGCTCAAGGAGCGCAGGATCTCATCGGCGGTGCGCCCCAACAAAACCACCACGTCCTCGTCGTTGAAGTCGCCGTAGGTCAGCAGCGTCTCTTCAAGCCGGCGCGCGTCCTTTTCGGCGTGCAGCAGCGGGATGTCTCCGTCGGTGCCCTCGTTGTTGGCCACAATCACCGCAAAGCGGCGCTCGCCGGCCAACGCGTCCGAGGCCATCAAACACGAGCCCATCAAGCCCACAAAGACCATCCACCACAGCCAGGTTGCGCGTCTCGGGTTCATGGGACCTCTGTCTTCTCCAAGAATACCGCTTCCTGCACACAGCCGCCGGGCATCAAAGGCGGCACGCCATCGCGCTTCCAACGCTCGCGGCCAAACGCCACCCTTTTGAGCGCTGCGGTCAGCTCGCCTGTCCCCACAGCCTCCTGGCAGGCAAGCCCGATGTACCACTCTGTGCCCAAAACCTCGTCCAGGGCAATGGCCCCCTTAAGGACCGTGGGCTCGCCGGGCTTGCTGGCCGGGTGATGCACAAGCCGGTCGCCCCCCTGAAGCGGGTAATAGACAAAGACCTCACCGATGGCGTCGATGCTCAGCACCCCCACGTGCGCCGCCCTGGGCAGCGACACCCCAAAACGGATCCGCTCGTCGGGGTGAACCACCGCGCCGGGCACCAGCGCCAATCCTCTAGGGTCCGCGTCGGAGTATATCGTCAACTTCAACGATCCCTTGGACCGCAACACATCGGGGGTCCGCGATGGGTCGGGGTCGCTGGGCAAGCCCACAAAGAAGAGCAAGAGTGCCAACGCCACCGCCACAGCGCCCCCAAAGGCGCCAACCGGGTTGTGTGTCAGCCACTCCCAAACGGCGCGCCACCAGGGCTCGGGCGGCGCCTTGGATGACTCAGGGGCGTCGTCTGCCAGCGCCAACACCCGCGCCCGCAGGTCAGCCCTGACCACAAACGCCGACTCCTGCTCCTGGGCTTCCTGCAAATACTGCTCGCAGCGCGCGCAGCCTTCGACGTGGGCCTCCAGCGAATGTGTGAGCCCCTGGGCCTTCGCCAACCTGTAGCGCTCAAGCGCAAACGCCGATGGGCAGCTTGAAGGTTGTCGCTCTTGTGTGGATTCACTCGACATCACACCCGCACCTCACGCCTCCAAGGGGTTGCCAACGCGCAGTTGGACCTGTTTGCGAAAACGCGCCAGATGATTGGCCACCGTGCGGCGGCTGACACCGAGGACCTGGGCGATTTCGGGCAACGTCATCTGCTCCAGGTAGAAGTAGTAGGCGGCCTCGGCCACCACCGGGGGGTGCAGATCAGACAACAGCTCCCTCAAGAGCCGTACAGCCTCGGGGTCCGAGCCTGGCAAACACACCTGCAAGGTCTGCCCGCCGCCGGATTCGCGCGACTGCCTCCGGCTGCGCGAGCGCAGCGTATTGAGCGCGCGGTTGGTCGTCGTGCGGTAAAACCAGGCGCTGGCCGCGTCCATGTCCTCCATCGGCGTCCCCTTCTCCCAAAGCAACCCAAAGACCTCCTGGACCACGTCCTCGGCGTCAGCGTCGGCGCCGAGCATGCGCCTGGCCCTGCGAAACACCATCCCGCCGTACCGATCGTACAAAGATGCCAGTTGACTTCGGTCCATAAAGGGTACGGTCTCACAGAAGGATCAGCGCGTTCTTCAAGGCTTACACACCGCCAAACGCAGAGCAGTGCAACGCTCCCTGAAAAATAAATGCTTGTCGCGCAGGGATGCGCTCAAATCTCACTGAAATTTTTGGGCACGCCGTGCAGCGCGGAAAGAGCGAACGTAGGAGGCGATGGCCATGACTGCAGCGGCGATCATGGCGCCGACGCGCACCATCGCGCCGGGGTCGCCGCGCCGGATGGCACCTCGAAACGGCATCAAGAGAGCCAGCGTCAAGATCACCGTCAGCAGCACGGCGATGTGGGCCACCACCTTGCTCTCGCGCTTGACCCCCGGATAGCACGCCAAGAGCGCCAGACCGAAACCAGCCGGTATGAGTGCAGTCAGCGACGGGGTATCCGAGCCCAGATAGGCCCAGGATGACATCGCGAGCAGCACAGCGGACAAGAGTGCGGTGGCCAGATGGGGCGTCATAAGAGAAAATCAGGGGTTGTTGTCGTCTTTTTTGGGCTCGGTGACCGTGATGGTCGCCTTAAAGGGGGTGTCATTGAACGAGACCGATGCGGGCTGGCCTGGGATCACGCACAACTCAAACTCGGTTTCAGAGCTTTTTTCGACCAGCGCCCCAGCCTTGTTTTCGACGGTCTTGGAGACCAGGGTCCCCACCAGGGTCACGTACTTTTCGGCGCGGTCAGCCGTCACGTTGAGCGCAAAACCGTCGCCCTTGTCCGACCCCACCTCCAGCTTGCCAGGCATGCCGGGCAAAATGGCGATCTTCGGCTTGGAGATGAGCGTCTCCCCTTCAAAGACCGCAAAAGAGAGCATGAGCGGCTTGCCCTGGGCCTCCTCGGCTTTGGCAGGCTCGCTGGCCGCCTGAGCCTCTTCAGGAGCGTCAGCGCTGGCCTTGGCCGCGTCCTCATTTTGCGGCGCGGCGCTGGCCTCAGCGCTCGCCGTTGCCTTCATCGCGGCGTCACCCTGCCCATCCCCCTGAGCCCCCGTCGAGGTTGCACAGGCCGATGAGAAGCTCAAGATAAGACCGCACACCATCACAACAATCGCTTTCATGAGTGACCAAACCCTCCCTGGTCCAAACCAAAGCCCCTAAATGCCGTCTTTGATCACATAGACCACGGCGCTTACATCAAAACGAGGATCGTCCATTTTTACGGACGGCACACGTTTTTCGGGGTCCAGACGCAACTCAAAATGGGCTTCAAACTCTCTGGACACAAACGTCCCAACCACCTGAATGTACTCACCGACGCGCTCGACCATCACAATAACATCCCATAGATCATCAGGATCAGAGCTCGGGTTCACGCTTTTAAACACACCCGACCGCAGCCAGATTCGAGGTCTTGAGACCAGATGATTGCCCGACCAAATGGACAAAAGGAGCATAAAGTCATCATTGGGATAACGCTCCACCGCCTCCTGTGGGTTCGTGGGAAACTCGACCATCGACATGTGCTTATAAATGACTTCGTCTCCTCTTGAAGTCGCACAGGACGATGAGAAGCCCAGACACAAGGCGCAAAGCATCAAAAGAATCATCTTCATGAGGCGATCAAACCCTCCCTGGTTCAAACCTATGCTTGTGAGCATAACCCAGCAACTCGCCGCAGCAACTCTTTAGCGAACAGCGTTCATCGCAAAGACACGATCGGATGGTGGTGCCACTGGGCCTGGAGCCAAAGTGGGTGTTGGGGCCTGTGGCCATACCGGTCCAGGGTGTGTGGCTCAGCCGGTGGTTTTGGCGTCGGCGCGCCAGGACTCGGGGGTGGTGCCGGTCCAGCGTTGGAAGGCACGAAAGAGGGAGTTGGGGTCTTCAAAGCCCAGCAAAAAGCTGACCTCAACGGGGCTCATGTTGGAGGTGAGCAGGTAGTGACGCGCCAAGCGCTCGCGGGTGTGGTTGAGGATGGCCAGCCAGGTGGTGCCTTCGGCGGCTAGGCGGCGTTGAAGCGTGCGGGTGCCAATTCCAAGCTCTTTGGCCACATCTTTGAGCTGTGTGCGGCCGCTGGGGAGCAACTCAAAGAGCGCCTCCTGGACCCGCTGGCTGAGCAAGGCTTGCTCGCCGGCCTCGTCCATGCGGCGGCGCAGGGTGGGCTCAAAGGCCTCCCACATGCGCACGTTGTGGGTCAAAAAGGGGCGGCTGGCGTCTTTGGCGGCGAGCGTGATGGTGTAGGCGCTGCCTGACTGCAATGGGGTCCCAAAAAATTCGGCGTAGGCGTCGGCGGCTTCGGGCAGGCGCTGGACCGTGATGCGCAGCGGCTTGATCTCATGACGCGTGGCGCGGCGCATAAACGCCACCAGGAAGACCAGCTCGCCAAGGCCCAGGAGCATTGGGATGTCGGGTCGGTGTTTGCAGCGGTAGCCGATGGTGGTGGTGTCGGCGCCGATGTCGACGTCGAGGCTGAAGGAGCCCACCAGACGCTTGAACTGACCAAGGCGCGTGGATGCAGTATTCATATCGGGCGAGCACAGCGCCGCGAAGAGGGCGGGATCAAAGAGCTCGATGGAGACGATGTTGCCCACCTTGAGGGCAATGGAGGAGTCGCCGGACTCGGCTTCGATGGCGCCGTAGAGCGCATAAAAACTCTCGATGGAGATGTGGGAGCCAGCGCCGTCGAGGAGCCTGGGGGAGAGCCCTGCGCGGCGAAAGATCACCGTTTCATCAAGGCCCAGGTCGCGCAGTATCAGGCGCCAGGCGCTGCCGACGTGAACGGGTTTGGGGCGTTGATTGGGCATGGTCACACACTTGGTGGGGTGCGCCAGCGCGATGGCGCAGTGTTGGCCACAGGCGAGCGCAAATCATTGTGAATACTGTGTTTTTGGGCGTTGTGCGTTGACAGGCCGGGGCCGCTCTGTCAACGGGCCTCGACTTGTGAAATACTCCCTCCCGTGGAGGCAGCAAACACAACGTCCATGGAACGGAGACACTATGGAAATCGATGGTCGCAGGCGCTCTTCCAATTTTGAAGATCGCGGCTCGGGCGGCGGAGGAGGTGGCGGCGGGGGCGGTGGACGCGCTGGCGGCATCATCTCCACGCTCTTCAGGCTCTTTGGGTGGAAAGGGGCGCTGGCAGGCGGCGTGGTGCTCGGCGGCGTCTTCTTGTTTGCCCCGGCCCCCATCAAACAGGCCGTCTTCGGCGGCGGGGGCGGCGGCGGTTCGGCCTCTGCCCCGGCGGGCTCGTCGGGGTCGGTCTGCACGCTCTCGCAGAAGAACGCCGATGCCTGTGACTTTTCGCGCGCGGTGCTGGCCTCGACCGAAGATGTCTGGAACGGGATGTTCAAAAAGGGGAACTTGCCCCAATACAAAGAGCCGCTGCCCAAGTCCTACCAGGAGCCCACGCTGGTGGTCTTCACAGACCGCGTCAACACGGGCGGCTGCGGCGGGGCGACCTCGGCGGTGGGGCCCTTCTACTGCCCGGCTGACAAGAAGCTCTACATCGATCCGGGCTTCTACGACGTCATGAAAAGCCAACTCAAAGCCCCCGGGGACTTTGCCCAGGCCTATGTCATCGCTCATGAGGTCGGCCATCACATCCAGAACCTGATTGGATCATCGCGGTTGGGGCTCAAAGGCGAGAGCAAAGAAGAGACCTCTGTGCGCGTCGAGCTTCAAGCCGATTGCCTGGCGGGGGTGTGGGGTCACACCGCGCGCGCCGACCTGTCCATCACCGACGAGGACCTCGACGAGGCCACGCGCGCGGCCCACGCCATCGGCGACGACGCGCTGGGGCACCGCGACAAGGCCAAGTTCACCCACGGCTCAAGCGCCCAGCGCAAGCGTTGGTTCATGCGCGGCTTCAAGAGCGGCGACCCGCTCAAGTGCGACACCTTCGCCGTGGCAAAAAACAAGCTCTAAAGGCCTTTTAAAGCGCTTAAATCCGCCCTTCAGGCCACTGACCCCTCCTCCACAAATCCCCGCGCCACCCACGAGCCGAGCCCGTGGAGCATGCGGCCACTGAGTGCTTCCAAATCCGGCACCACGGACGCCTTGGTGGACGGGCGCGCCAGCAGCGCGTCCCTCCAGGTCTGCATCCTGGGCATGTCTTTAAAGAGGCCCAGCGACGGCTCCAGGGTCTCGGCCCAGGTAAAGCGCTGCAAAATGGGCGCGATGGCGGCGTCGATCATGGTGAAGTCCTCACCGCCCCAAAACGGCCCGTCGCCGGGGAAAGCCTTGAGCAACTCCTCAAAATGACCGCGCAGCTCCGTCACCAGGGCTCTGGCGTCGTCTTCTTCCTTGGCCGCCTGGAGCCTCCAGCCCTTGGACATGATGTTGGAGATGTAGGTGATCCACATGCGCTGCTGGGCACGCTCCACAGGGTCGGTCGGCAGCAGGCGGTGCTGGTCGGTGGTCTCATCGAGGTACTCAAGGATGACCGCGCTTTCAAAAATCGGCGTCTCATCGACCTTCAAGACCGGCACCTTGCCGCTGGGCGAGATCTCCAAAAACCAGTCGGGCTTGTTCCACAGGTCGATGTAGCTGATGTCGTAGGCGCGGCCTTGCTCTTCGAGCATGATGGCGGCGCGTTGGACAAAGGGACACGCTTTGAAGCTGACGAGCGTCAGTGAGGACATGAGAGACTCCTGGTTTTAAAAGCAGCAGACGACGCAACCGCGTCACGAAGAACAACTCAGAGGCGATGGTAAGCCCCGCTGGCGTAGAGTGCACTTGTACGATGCGTCAAAGGACTTGCCCAGTGCGTCACGCTCACCGAATGTGAGTTCATCGGCTGACTCTGCGCGCTCAAGAGACCGTCAGCCTTGATTGTTGTCCGGCCTGGGGGAGACAATCGCGTCGTGCACAATGACGCCTCTTGCCCGGTGCCCCATGGATGCCTTCTTTCAATACATGATCGCCCTGATAGAGACGGGCGAGTCATATGTCTTCCTGATCCCCATCTACGTGGTGTTGTTGGTGGGTGAACGCATCGCCCATGAGGTGATGGAAGAGGTGAAGTGGGACCACAGGGACAGCGCGGCAAACATCGCCATCACGGCGGCGTTTTTGAGCGTGGATCTGGTGGTCGGCAAGTTGCTGCCGTTGGGGCTGGTGGCGGCGATTTACGAGCACGCACGGCTCTTTGAGCTGGGTCAGTCGGTAACGGGCTGGGTGGCGGCGTTTTTGCTCTACGATCTGGCCTGGTACGTCGACCATCGCATCTCTCACCGGGTGGGCTTCTTCTGGGCGATGCACCACGTCCATCACTCGTCCAACCAGTACAACATGACGGTGGCCTCCAGGGGCTTTGTGGTGGACAAAACCCTCTTGTCGCGCCCCCTCTTCTACCTCCTGCCGATCCTGGGCGTCGCCCCCGCCCACTTCATCGTCATCCTCATCGTGACCAACGTCTGGGGCATCGCCCAGCACACCCGGCTCATCAAAAGGCTCGGCCCTCTGGACTGGCTCCTGGCCACCCCCTCCAACCACCGGGTGCACCACGGCGCCGACGACAAATATCTGGATAAGAACTACGGCGAGGTGCTCATCATCTGGGATCGCCTCTTTGGGACCTACCAGCAAGAACAAGAAGAGCCGACCTACGGGGTGACCGAGCGGATCGAGACCTACAACCCGCTGGAGATCGAGGTGGCGGGCTTTAAGTGGTTTGCGCGCAAGCTGCGCCGCGCCACCAACTGGCGCGACTGGTGGCTGTGCTTTGTCATGCCCCCAGGGTGGGAGCCTGCACAGAACCCACGTGTAGCGTTTGTCGACAATGAGAGCCATCGGTAAGTAGGATGCGCTTCGACATCAAAGCAGACGGACCAACCCACCCCCCAGATCACCACACGAGCAGTTCATGAACACCATCGACGCCACCTTTTTCACGGGCCAAACCTGGCTCATCTACGACGTGCGCAGCACCGCCACCAGAGCCCAGATCAAAGCGGAGATTGCCGCGCGCGACGGCGTCCTGCTCAAGTCCGTCACCCGCAAACTGCGCTTCATGGTCTGGGGCCAGGACACCAAGCTGCCCGGCGACACCGTCCCAGGCTCCAAAGCCAGCAAACTCCTGGCCCAAGGCGGCATCGTCTTCAGCGTCGAAGACTTCAACGGCCTGCTCCAAGGCAATGTCCCCACGGCGGTCTCCAAACACCTCGCCGCAGCCCCCAAACCCGCCCCTACCAGCCCAAAAGCCTCAAAACCAGCCAAAACCACAGCCAAAACTCCAAAGAAAGTCGATCAGAGCGCCCTGCGAGACACGCTCGTGGCGCGCTGCTGCGCCGCGTTCGCGCTCATCGCCGACCAACGCCTGAGCACCACAGACTGGATGCGGCTCGACGTCGCCGAAGCCACCATCGAGGCCGCCATCGACGCCGGTCACATCGACAGCGCCCAGACCATGGCCAAAGCGCTGCCCGACAACCTCCAGGCCACCTCGCTGTGGCGCATCGCCAAAGCCAGGCAAGAAGAGCTTGCAGCGCCGCGCAAGGCAGTGCTCGACGCCATTGAATCCAGCGATGACACCCAACGCTCGCTCAACGACGCCCCCACCCACCGGGCTGTCATGGCCGCAAAAGCCATGGCGCTTGGTGACGCCGCCCTCAACGGCGCCGCCGAAGCGATCATCGACGCCGTGCTCGATGGACAAAGGCCCATTTCCGACATGTTGGCCATCATCGAGGCACTGCGGACCGCTGGAGACCACGACCAGACAAGCGCCATTTTGGAGCGCTGGCGCCTGGCCGCCCCAGACAGCCTCGGCGCCACCATGTCCGGCAATTCATCGCACCAGGGACTCTTGACCTTCTTCTGCGACCGCCCCGCCGTTGCCCTGGAACTCTTAAACGCCCTCGAAGCGCGCTCGCGCAACAACGCCGCCGATCACACCACCATGGAGCGCATCGCGGCGTCGTGGACCGGCGCGCAGATCACAGCCTTCATGGAGGCCTACTACGAGCGGTGGAACGAGCTTGCCCAACCCATGAAACGCGCTGGGCGCGCCCAGGAACACACCCAACTGACCCTCGACGCCCTGTTGCAACCCAATAAAACCCGCTGGAAAGGCTATGAAGCCACCCAACTGCGCGCCATCGACCCCGACGCCATCGACACCGTCCGTGAGTTCATGGCCACAAAAATGAGCCTCGACCACGATCCCGTGAATCAAGCCGCCCTCCACGTCCGCACAGGCCAGACCACCTTGTCCGACGCCGCCTCCTTGCTGGGACACCGCCGCGCCGACGATCAATCGGTCATGTCGGCCATCCAGGACCTCGTCGGGCTGATCCGCCACACCCTTGGGTGGGGGTTTTCGATGGCGTCCTACGCACCGGTCTTTGAGCAGATCGACCGTCTGCTGGCGCTCAACTTTCGCACCTCCTACGACCGCGGCGTCGAGGCCACCACGCGCTCCAGCGTCAACAACATCCGCGCCGATGTCCTGCTTCAAGACGGCGATCGCGCAGCACTCAAAGCCGCCCTCAAATCAGATCTGACGGGGCTCAAATCCCTGCAAACCCACTGCAAAAACACGTACGCCAAAAACGAAGCCGCCCGCTCACTGGTCCAACGTGCCCTCAAAGCAGGCTTCCCCGACATCGCCCTCAAAGCCGCGCGCAAAATCTCCAAGCGCGACCGCCGCGACCACGCCTCCAGGGTCGCCGCAGGGACCGTCTCACAGAGCATCACGGCGGCGCTGGCTGCCTTTGACTCACTGGCGGGCAAAGACGTCGACGCAAGCTGGTTCCTTCACGGGGCGTGGCTCGTCACACCGCCCTTGCCTGTTCGCCTGTGGCGCGCGCTGGCCTGAACTCCCCAGCCTCCATCCCGACCACCAAACCCCCCCTCCCAAAACAATCTCAAAAATCCGCAGAATAAATCTCGACCTGATGGGTACAGGAGGCTCGAAGCGCAGTCTCCACGCGAGGTTGTCGCCTCAACGGGTCCGCCGCATGCGGCCCAAGGCCCACAAAGCCACCACAAAGCCAGGCATCAACCCATTTGTGGCCGCCCAAAGCGGCCAAAACGCTCACATGTCGATGATGAAAAACCCCATGATGTCCAAACCCCACACCCTGCGCCTCCTCCCCCTCATGCTCGCCTGTCTGCTGGCCATTGGCTGCGGCGATGCCCCCCAGGAAGACACCAACACAGACAACGCCAACAACGCCCCCGATGACGTCAACAACGATCAAAACAACGACGACAACAACGCCACCAACAACGATGACGGCGACATCGACCCCATTGACGATGGCGAAATTGTTGGTGAATGCGGCCAACTCCCAGAGGGACTCGGCCAGTGCCTGGATGGACCCAACCTCCAGATTTGCGAGTCGGGTCAACTGGTCCAATACGAGTGCCCACAAGGCAGCGTCTGCGGCCAGGACAACACGACGGTCGAAGGCGTCGGATGCTTCTGCGACGACCTCAGCGACGGCCTCTGCCCCGATGAGGCGTGCACCAATGACCCGGACTGCGCCATGGGCCCCGCCGTGTGCGACTTTGCCCAGGACAGCTACCCCGGCACACTGACCAACGCCGCCGCCTTTGAAGGCAACTCAAACACGCCAGCAGTCCACTTTCTCTCCCTGCTGGGCGACCTCAACGGCGACCCACAGCCCGACCGCCTCAGCATCGCGGCGTTTTACAGCGTCGGCGTCGAAACGGGTGTCTTTGAAAACGGAAACGGCCCATGGGTCGTCAAAGTGGTCCGAGACGCCTCCGACGGATTTCCATCAAGCCAGGGCGACCTGCTCCTTCAATCCGGAACGCTCTCCATCGACTCGGTCGAGGGCAGCCTGACGGGCACGCTGACCGACGCCGTCTTCGCCGATGAAGACGACCCCAACTGCACATCCACGATCGACAGCGTCACCTTTGATCTGCCCATCGAAATCCGCTGAAGGCTCCGCAGCAAGGCAACAAACCCCTCAAGGGCCGACCAGGACAAAGAGGTCATCAAAGACCTGGGGCACACAACGCCACAAGACCGGCAGGCTGGACGGGCACGAACCCAGGTCAAAGGCCACGACGTCATCAAGGTTGGTGCTGCTCATGTTGGCGCTCTGCAAGGCCGCGCCGTGAATGTCAGCATCGCGCAGATCGGCGGAGCGAAAGTCGACGCTGCGAAGATCGGCGTCGCTGAGGTCGGCGTTGCGCAAATCAGCGCTGATCATGTTGGCGTCAAAAAGGTTGGCCCCCACCATGTCCACCGAGGACATGTCGGCGCTGCGCAGATTGATCTGGCGCCCGTTGATGAACCGGAGACTGGCTCGGCTCAGGTTCATCCCCGACAAGTCGGCGTCTTCCAAGAGCGCCTGGTTCAAATCAACGCTGGGGCCTGCCAACAACACACCGCCAAGCGCAGGCTGCTCGGCGCAGCCCCAGCGCGCAGGCAACGCCAACGGACACTGCCCCACGAGCCCGTGGGCGATGACCCCAGAGAGCGTGGCCTGGCTCAAATCTGCGCGCCCAAAGTCTCCGCCCCGAAGATCGGCCTCGGGACCGACCAGCGCCAGCGCGTTGCGCTCTGGCTGGGCCACACACCGCCACGACTCGGGCAAGCTCTGCGGACATTCCCCCGCCAAATCATAGGACAAGAGCCCCTCCACATCGGCGCCGCTCAGCCGCGCGTCGGTCAAATCGGCCCCCCGCAAATCAGCCTGCCCCAGCGCCGCGCCCACAAAGCTCGCCTCGCCCAAGAGCACCCCTGCAAGGCTGGCGCCGACCAACGACGCGCCATCAAGGCTCACACCCGTGGCGTCAAAGCCGCTGGGCACCAAGACACCATCCAGCAACGCCTGCGGCCCCATCGCGCCAACCACCCGAAACTCAAACCCTTGCGGCCAACGCGTCTGGGTGTCGTAACGCGCCAGCAGAAAGTCCACCCCCAGCAGCGTCGCGCCGCTCATGTTGGCGCCCTCGAGGTTGGTGCCCGAGAGATCGGCCCCGTTGAGCTCTGCGCCGGTCAAATCGGCCCCAGATGCATCAAGCTGGACCATCGCGATGCCGCGCATGTCGGCGTCCACAAAGCTGGTGTTGGACAGCGCGGTGTCGATCAGGCGAGCATTGCGCATGTCGGCGCCGTCCAGGGTGGCGCCGCTTAAGTCGACGTTGCTCAAGAGCTCTCCAACCCAGTCTGAACCCTCTAAAAACGCTCCCGCAAAGGATGCGCCGGTCAAAATGCCGCTGGCCATCGAAAGCCCCGCACCGTCCACGCCGTCAAAGGTGGCCTGCGTCAGGTTGGCCCCAGAAAAAATGGTCTCCAGCAGCACAGCTTCGCTCAAATCCCCTCGCAGCAAGAGCACGTTGAAGAAGTCCGCCCCGGTCAAGTCGGCGCCTTGGAGCATGACGTCGGTCAAGTCAGCGCGCGAGATGGTGGCGTCGCGCAAACAAGCACCGCGCAGGTCGGCCCCGGCAAGCTGCGCAGAGGCGATGTCGGCCTGGGCCAACGCCGCAGTGTGCAGCACCGCGCCCGACAAATCGGCCTGGGTCCAACGGATCGCGGCCAGCTCCGGGGATGCCTCCTGGGCCAACACGCACGGCTCGCCTTGCACCGCAGGCTCCCCATCCACAAAGAGGGCGCCGGTCAACACCGCGCTGCCAAAGTTGACATCGCGCAGCGACGTGCGGCCACCGGAAAACGCATCCCCCTGACAAACAAAGGCCCCATTGCGAAAATCAGCCCCAGCCAGATTGGCACCAAAGAAGCTGGCGCCGCTCATGTCGGCCGAGCGCAGCGCCGCGCCTTGAAGCGTGACGTTGTCCAGGCGCGCGCCAGCAAGGCGCGCCCCCGACAAATCGGCCTGGCTCAGATCGGCCCCCACAAAAGACACCCCAGAGAGATCAAGCCCGCAGAGCGCTGCCCCAGTGTCGGGCTCAGTTCCCCTGAACACGGTCCCCGCAAGGTTGGCACCGCGCAGATTGGGCACCTGACGCAGCTCGGCGCCGGTCAGCGACTGCCCCACCAGATCAAGGTTGGCCTCAGAGAGGTTGACCAACCCAATGGACACCTCAACCTCCGTCTCCAGCCCCCCTTCTGCCAACGAGAAGGGCACGCGGCCTGGCGAAAACCCGGGGCGATCCACAAAGGCGATGTAATCCCCCGAAGGCAAGTCCGTGAACGCCACCGCCGCACCGTTGGAGACCGCGCTGCGCTCTTGACCGGCGCCAATGATCGTCACCGTCACAGAGCGCTGGTCCAACGGCACCCACGGCGGCTCCATGACCACCGAGACCTGCGCCTGACCCCTCAAGCGCTCAAGCTCCAGCGGACCGGCATCATCGAGCGGCACCCCCTGGAAGGTAAACTGCCCGGCAAACTCCCCCTGATTGTTGTACTGGACGTCGATCTGCAGACTCTCATAGCCCGCTTTGCTGAACTCCAGGGTGTGCTCAATGGCCCCCAAAGAGAGTACAAATGCCCCAGAGGCGTCCGTCAGCGACGTATCCACGAGGTTGCCCTCGACCCGGGCCCTCACCGCGATGTCCCGATGATCATCGCCGTCGGCCAAACGGATCTGACCCCGGACGGCGACCGCCTGCCCGCTCTGACCGGCCAACTCCATCCTCAACCCCAAAAGCTCAAAAGCCACCGTCTTGTCAGGAACCGGATAAGACCGCGTCAACGGCGCAAACCCCGGCCACTCGACCTGAACCAACACCTCACCGGGCTCCGCCAACGCATCATCGACCTCAAAACGCCCCTGGCCATCGATGCCCAGCGGCCCCTGGCCACCAATAAAGAGCCTAGCCGCCTCTGTGTTGGCGGTCGGCAGCGACGAGAAGTCCACCGCGCCAAAGAGCCGCACCCCCGCAGCGTCATCGTCACAAGCGTTGCCCACCCCGTCGTCATCGGCGTCGCCCTGCAACACGTTGGTGACCAGCGGACAGTTGTCGACCAGGTCTGGCAGGGCGTCATTGTCATCGTCGTCGTCACACAGATCACCGCGGCCATCAAGATCGTGATCCTCCTGGGCCGCGTCCGCAACGTCAGGACAGGTGTCCTCGTTGTCCGGCACCCCGTCTCGATCTCTGTCGGCGTCCACATCGGTCTCACACTGACCCCCCACACACACGCTGCCCAACGGGCAATCGCGCAGGCTCAGGCACTCGGGAATCTCACACTGCCCGGTAGAGACTTCACAGCGCTGACCCACGGGACAATCACCGTCCTGCGCGCACAGGCAGCCTTCCCCCTCACAAGGCCCCTCACCATCGACACACAGACCCTCCTGACACTGGCGTCCAACAGGGCAATCCGAGTTCAAACGGCACGCGACCACCCCATCCGCACCCTCCTCATCCGAACCACAAGCCCAGAGCAAACCCATCAAGGCCACCAGGCCCAACACCGCTTTGTATTTCAATCGATCACCCCACCTGCGATGGCGGTTCACGCCCTGCCAACACGGCACAGGCATGCAAAGAAGCAGTAGACGGCAAAGAAGTGGATCCAAGATGACCCATGAGCAACCATTTTGCCCCTCACGCAGCCCCTCACCGTCGCCCTCCTTCATCATATGTCACAAACGCCTGAGCCAAATATAGCAGTTCGTCGTACTGCTTGCAGCGGAGCAAACCAAAGACAGACAAACCGCCTGGGACGAGTCGCGCCAAAGCGCATCGTCACCGCCCACCCTCGCCCAGAGGTCAAAACATGAGACAGCATCAAGTTTTTGTGTCGATACTGGCGCTCTTCGTCGCACAACTCGCGGCGTCTTGCGGCGATCCAAGCGAGGCACCTCGCGTGGAACTTCCCGTCGTCGTGGATGCCTCATCCATGGGCCTGACCACCAACGATCTGGGCTACCAGATCGACGTCACCTCAGCACGCATCGCCATCAACAACCTCGTCTTCACCGTCGCCGGAGAAGTTCACACGGCCTCGTTGTGGCAAACGATCTCCGACGCATTGGTTCCCGTGGCCCACGCACACCCGGGGCACAGCCAGGGCGGCGAGGTGACCGGAGAGCTGCCGGGCAATTTCGTCATCGATTGGCCGGGGGATGACGGCAACGAAATTGGTCTGGCGACACTGATCGCATCAAACTACAGCGCCGCCAACTTCACCTTTGGGCATGGCACCGCGCAGGCGCTGGGCTTGGATGATCCACTGGTGGGACACACCGCTGTGTTCACAGGCACAGCCTCCAAAAACGGCACCACCTGGTCCTTCACCATCATCGTGGATTCGCCCCAAAACAGAGCGCTGATCGGCGTGCCCTTTGAGGCCGCCATCGACGCCGATATGACGGGCACGTTGTACCTCAGGTTCAAGACCATAGACGAACTCGAAGGCGACACGCTCTTTGACACCATCGACTTTGCCGCGCTCGACGCCGACGCCGACGGAGAAGTGCTCATCGCCCCTGACGTGGCCGAAGCCGAGGACGCCTACAACACCTTCCGCCGCGCCTTTCAGACCCACGACCACTACAGCATCCACTTTGCGCAGGAGTCACCATGAACACACCGCCCAACACACGACGTCTCTGGGCACTGCTCTTGCTCTCCATGAGCCTGTGGGCCTGCGGCGATGAAGACAACGGCCAGGGAGAGGTCGTGGTGACCGTCTACGGCGAAGACTTCATCGAGTCGGGGCTCAACGCCGACGACATGGCCGACGGCTGGTCTGTCACCTTTGACCGCTTTGTGGTCACCGTCGGCGAAGTGAGCGTCGGCGGCGCCTCGATACCCGCGCAGGCTCCCATCGACATCTCCGTCCAGACCGACGGCGCGGGACACCCCATCGCCAGCGTGCAGGTCCCCGCCGGGGCCCACACAAGCTCAAACTTTGTCATCACACGGGTGGAACTGAGCGGCGCAGCCACCAAAGACGGCGTGACCAAGGCCTTTGATTGGACCTTTGACCAGGAGGTCCGCTACTCGGCCTGCGAGACCACCACCACGGTCACCGATGGGCAAAGTGCCACGTTCCAGATCACCGTGCACGCCGACCACTTCTTCTACGACAGCCTTGTCGCCGAGGAACCCCAGGTGGTCTTCCAGGCGCTGGCCGACGCCGACGCCGACAACGACGGGCAGATCACGCGCGAAGAGTTGGAGAACACCGACATCGGCCGCTACGACCCCGGCAGCGCAGGAGACGTCAACGACCTGTGGGGCTGGCTCACGGCACAAAACCAGACCCTTGGCCACGTCGATGGAGAAGGACATTGCGACTTTCAAGCCCTCACCAACTGACGCTCTGGGCGACAGCGATGGCGATGGGCGCAGTGCTCCTGCTGGCGTCCACACCAAGCGTTCACGCGCTGCCGCCGCTGGCCAACAACACCATCACCGGGCGCATCACCGAGGCGGACCTGGAGGACTTTGGCGTCCCTGGAGCGACGATCTTTGTCGAAGGCATGGACATCGCCGTCGTCACAGACGACATCGGCCAGTTCACCCTCGACGGCGTCCCCGCCGGACCCATCGTCCTGCTCGTCGAGGCTCCAGACTACGCTCCCGCTCGCCTGGAACTCTCCAACGCCGCTCGACAGCAGCCCGTCGCGCTCTCTTTGGCGTGGCAGCAAGAAGAGGAGTTCTCTGTCACGGTCGTCGCCACCCGCTTTCAGTCCGAAACAGCGTCGACGACCTTCATCACGCCGCGCGACATCACTTCGGCGCCGCGCCGAAACGCCGAAGAGGTCCTGCGCCAGGTGCCGGGGCTGACGCTGGTGCAGCACGGCAGCGAGGGCAAAGGCCACCAATTCTTCATGCGCGGCTTTGACGCCATCCACGGCGCCGACCTTGAATTGACCGTCGATGGCATGCCCATCAACGAGTGGTCCAACGTCCACGCGCAAGGTTACCTCGATCTGGCCCTCATCATCCCCGAGATGATCCAGGAGGTCGTGGTCACCAAAGGCCCCTTCACCCTGGAGCAAGGCGCTTTTGGCATGGCGGGCTCTGCGGACTACCGCCTGGGAACGCCCCTGAACGCCCTTGGGTGGCTCGCCGCGTACACCATCGGAACCACAAACCGCCACCGGGTTTTTGTCGGCTATTCACCGCCTGACGAGAGCGGCGAGCAGTTTGTGGGCATCGAAGCCACCCACGACGACAGTTTTGGCCAGAATCGGGCGCTGGACCGGGCTTCGTTCAATGGCCGCGTGCGCCTCTTTGACCTCAGCGGCGACCAGAACCTGTACCTGACAGGTCTCGGGAGCATTTCCACTTTCGAACTCCCCGGCACTTTGCGCAATGAAGATGTTCAAGCGGGTTTGATCGGCTTTTATGGCGGATACGACCCGCTGTCCGAAGGCACCAGCGCGCGCGGTTTGGTGTCGCTGAGCTATGACGGGCAGTTGGGCGACCACAAGCTATCAATGACCGGGTACGGCGCCTACAGGAGGCTCGAACTGCTGGAGAACTTCACCGGCTTTCTGATCGACCCCAACAACGGTGACCGGCGAGAACAGCTTCAGGAGACATGGTCGTTTGGGTTCTTTGGGAGCCATGAGTCGTTGCTCGCCGAGGGGCTCGCGCTGCGCCTGGGACTGGGGCTGCGCGGTGATGTGTTCTCACAGCAAGAGAACAACGTGGGGCGCGAACTGGAGTTGATCACGCAGCGCCGCGATCTGGACGGCCTCCAACTCATCGCCCATTCCTTCGCAGGGCTGCGCTGGTCTCCAACAGAAGCGATCCGGGTCGATGCGGGGGCGCGCGTGGACCTAATCCACGTCAACGTCACAGACCAACTCGCGGCCAGCACACCGGGCGAAGACACCTTCGCCGTCGCATCACCCAGGGTGAGCGCCCGATGGAAGCCCCTGGGCAATTGGAGGCTTTTTCTGGCTTATGGCCGCGGCTTTCGCCCCCCGGAGGCCCGCGCGTTTTCCAGCTTTGAGCCCGCCCGAGAAGGCATCGGCGACGAAATTTTCACCGGCGGCGGCCCCACCGCCACAGTCTCTGACGCGCTTGAAGTGGGTACCCGATGGGATCCGACGTCCTGGTTTGGTGTTGGACTTTCGGGTTTCGCCACCTCGATCGAGCGTGAGTCGATCTTTGACCACGTCTCTGGCGTGAACCTCGAACTCAACGGCACCCGGCGGCTTGGCGGGGAGCTGGTGCTCTACTCCGATCCGCTGCCCTGGCTGAGTCTGCGGGCCGACATGACGCTGGTCGACGCCCGCTTTTCTGAATCGGGCAACCGCGTCCCGTTGGCGCCGTGGCTCGTCGCAGGTGCCCGCGCGATCGTCACACACAGCAGCGGCTTTCGGGCAGGTTTGCGCGTCTTGACCGTGGCGCCAAGGCCGCTGCCCCACGGCGCCACGGGCGCCACGCTGGTGATGACCGACGCCACCGTCGGCTACCACTGGCGCTGGCTGAGGCTCGACCTGGAGTTGGAAAACGTCCTCAACCGTCAACTGCGCGAAGGCGAATACCACTACGCCAGCCACTGGCGCCCCGGCACCCCTGCCAGCGAACTCCCCGTCCTACACACCACCGCTGGCCCCCCATTCAATGCTCGCCTGACCCTTGGAGTCCTGTTTTGATGTCATTGCTGACCGCACTTGGATTTGGGCTGCTCATTGGCGCCCAGCACGCTTTTGAACCCGACCACCTGGCGGCTGTTGGCACCATGTTGCCCGAAGAGTCTTCACGGCGCCGCGCTGCCAGCCGAGGCGCGTGGTGGGGCCTGGGACACGGTCTGGCCATCGCGGCCATTGGCCTGCCGCTGATCCTGCTTGGTCTTCGTGTGCCAGAACACATCGAGGCGCTGGCAGAACTGGTGGTCGCTGCCATGCTCATCGGCCTTGGCGTCCACGCGTTTTGGAGGGCCAGGCACGTTCACAACCAAACACAGACCACAGCCCGGCCCGTTGCCAAGACCACGCTCCCCATTGGCCTCATTCATGGGCTGGCTGGAAGCGGCGCGGCGGTCGTGCTGGCCACCACGCAGTCCCCGTCACAGGGCGCCGCGCTGGTCTTCCTGGTGGTCTTTGTCCTGGGCTCGACATTGAGCATGACCGCCGTGGCGGGCTTCCTATCGCTGCCGCTGAAACGCCTGACCGCGCAGCGCTCACGGATGCCGTGGTTGCTCAGCGTCAGCGGTGTGCTCTCTGTGGTTGTCGGACTGATCTGGGCCGGACCCCACATCGCAGGCTGGTTGAGCTAAGAGCCCCTGGCATTTGCTTGCTGCAGCCCCCAAACCCCATCAATCGCATGTGCATGAGAGGGGCGCGGCGGTGAGTTGATCAGCAACGGCGTTGGGGAGGCACGCAGAGCCTTCAAACGGCAACATCGCCGCCAGCGCCTCGGCACAGTCGCGGCAGCACAGGTATGGCGACAGGCAATCGCCAGCCCCACAGCCCTCCCGAGTGCAAAACCCCGTACCTCCACCATCACTCAAGCAGGTGTCCACGCCGCCTCCCGGACAGTCGGCGTCTGAAGAGCACAACGTCCCCACGCCATCTTCAGTCACCTCCAGAAGACCGCCACCGCCGTCGGGCTCGCCGTCGGCATATGGAATCTGCGAGCGCGTGGGGAAGGCCACCAGCGAGTGGTTGTTTTGCAGCGCGGCGAGCCGATGGTGCTGCCCCGCCTGCCTGGTTTCGTCGTCGAGCAGCGCCTCAAAACCCTCCATGCTCGACATGTGAACCATCAAAATCTGATCCCAGGCCCCTTCATCCCCAATAAACGCGCCCTGAACCTCCAAAATGGCCGTCGGATGATGACCGAGTTCCTCTGAGGCCGCCGCCTCGCTGGTCCGGTACATCTCCCAGGCCTCTTGGCCAGTGCGCTCCGGCTCGTCGGTGTCTGGCCCGTACTGGGCGACGTCGTGAAAACCCATGACGTGGATCACATCAAAGGCCGGGTCCTGGGGCGTGGGCGGGAAAGCGGCCTCGGACTGGTCAGGGTCATCGGGCCCCGGGATCGATTGGAGGTGGGTGACCATGACAATGGTCTCCTCCACCCCAGCCGCTTTATGAATGGAGCGCGCTTGAAAGTCTGGGTGCACGATCATCGCAAAAAAAGCCAACGGGCAAGGGTATCGCACCACCGCGATGTCGTCCCACACAGTGCCATCGCCATCGAGCTGCTCATGGACCTCGGAGAGGTAGACAGGGCGATCGGCGCTCGCCTCAAGAAACTCAACGGGGGAGTAGAGCGCGTTGGCTTCGCGCCCGGTCAAATCGGTCTGGCGCCCATCGGGGTAGACGGCCTGCTCCCGATACCGGATCAAGTTGAACATGTAGAACGGCCCTTCGGTGGGCGCCGCCATCATGCGCTCGATCTGAGCCGGGTTGGCGCCGCCAAAGGCCTCACCCATGCCACCGCCGTCCAACATCCCCACAAGCGCCTGCAGTTTGCTGGGGTCATTGCACAGTTCGGGGGTCAACTCCAACACCGGTGTCCCTTCGCCATCAGCGGCGTCAGACCCATCCATCACATCTGGAGGCTCGCCCACATCGGCAGGCTCCCCTGCATCCGGACCATCGCTGGCCTGGGCCCCATCGGAGGCATCACCCGAACAGCCCAACGCAGCACACGCCAGCGCCCAAAAAACCACAAAAGGAAGCCATGGATGTTGTCTCATATCGTCTCTCCACAAAAGGGATGCATGTCTTGGCACATCAAGCGTAAAAACCGGGGGTTGAGCACTTGTGAAGACCCCATCATCTTTGTTGAATGACTTCGAAGACGACCCCAGCGCTGCACCCGCCTGCCGGCCACACGCTCTTGAACACAGCAACGCGAGCCAAAAGAAAGGTGCCCCGGACTCAAAAGCCTTCCAAACCGGTCACAGGCCCCTGAAACGAGTCCTCGTTGTCGCACCGGATGTTTACGGTGGGGTTGGGCAGATCAAAGATCACCTCCTGCTCGGTGACGTGCTCGACGATCTGCCAGCCATCGGGCAGCGTGGGCACCTCGCGGGTGCGGCCCAAGTCACGAGAGATGCGCACAAAACGCTCGCCCTCGGGCGAAACCAGGATAAAGAGCCTCCTGCCTGCGTTGAACTGGATTTTGTGGAACTTGGCCACACGGTTCAGGCTCAAGAGCCCGCCGTCGTCCAACGGCGAGTTGGCTTCAATGATGGTGGCGTTGTGCAGCCACACGTGCCCAAAGTGCTCCTCGTTGACAAATTCGCCGTCGGCCACGGCGTCTGGCGAGCGCAAAAAGGCGCCGCCGTCTGGCTCGCCCTCCCGTGGCTGGTTTTTAAACCACCCCTGGGAAAGCTCGAGGGCTTCAAAGGCCTCCAGCGTCAACTCGCGCCCGAACCACACCACAATCTCGTCCGAACTGACGAACTGGAGGATTTCAAACCCCACCCGCGCTTCATCACCGTCCTCATCCGCGCCGGCTTCAGCGGCCTGATCATCAAGGGCATCGTCCCCTTCAGCGGCGTCGCCTTCAGCAGCGTCGGCGACTCCTGCGTCATCGTCAGAGGTGCTGTCAAAAACCTGAGTGTCTGCATCGCTGGTGCAGGCCGCCAGGGCGGCGACGGCAAGCAAAACGGCAAGAGTAACGGTGCGCTTCATGGTTGGACTGGCCTCATCTGGTGTGAAGTGGGCCTGAGCCACACACGCAGTGATGGCATCAGGGCGCAACAACATCCGCTCCAAGCCCTCCGTCGTCCCCTGGCATCACGGCCATGGTTCAATGAGGCGGGCTTCAAAGCAGCGAAAATCCCACTTTGAACTCTAAAGCGCCCATGTTGAGCACCTGTGGAGGCCACCGAGCTTGTGTAAAATGGTCGCTGATGGGCGATGGACACCAAAGTGACCGTTCACGCGGGAAAGACTCCCCGCTCAAGGCTGCGTGACATCGATCGACGTGTCGGGGTTGAGGTCCTCGTTGGGATCGGTCATGTGGCCACCTGGGAACGACACGGATTTGGGTGCCCCCTCCACATCCAGACACAGCCGGTGGTTATTGTCGCCGTCGCCCAGGTCACCGAGCGCAAACGGCGTCGCCTGGATCTGGCTGCCATCGGCTTGCTCGACGGTGACCTTGTAGAGTTGACGCTCGACATCATCGACCTCGTCGCCACCAGGCTTGGTGACGCCGCCCACCCAGGTGACGTTGACCACCTGCCTGGTGCCGACCGGACAACCGCTGCCGCCGCCCCAGGGCAACGCCGTGGCCTTCTTGCCCAACGCAAGCCGCTCCTTGGGCAGTGTCTGTGCAAGAATCATTGTGGGGCCATCTTGAAGCGGGATAGCCTTGACGCTGGCCCCTTTGAAGTTCACCGAGCCATCGATCGACAGCAGGTTGCCCACCACCTCCACCGTCGCCGGCGGGTCGTCCTTACTCCCATATTCACCCACCAACAAGACCGTCCGAAGCTCCCCGGCGTCGTCTGCCGGGGCCAGCGTGACGCAAAGCAGCTTGCCGACCTGCCCAGAGGCGGTCGTGACCTTGAAGTCCCCGGCCTGCATGGTGCTCAAATCGACCTCGTGCGAGAAAATGACCGGCATCCCGTCTTTTCCCCCAGCCCCTTCACAAATCGCCTGGTCTGATATCCCCGGAAACCCATTGTCGAGCCCAAAGAACGCCGACAAGAGCTGAGCAGGCTTGCCGTTGGCGTCGGTCGTCGCCGTGACGTCCGTCTTTGTGGTGTCCACGGGGCTCGTGCTCGCCAGAGTGATCTCGTATTCGTTCAACTGCCGCATGACCTTGGCGGCCGTGCACGCAGTCATCGACACCATCAGCAACACAAGGATCAGCATCCAACCTCTTGAAGGCATGTCTTCACTCCTATCAAAAGTCGCCCCTTTCACACTCGTTGAAATCTGAAAATCGCACACACCATAACGCGCACCACAACATTCACCAACACAAAGATGCAAAGAAACCGGGGGACAGCGGCCAAGAACAAGCAAAGGCCCAGGTCGACCGACCTGAGCCCTTCCAAATGGCTTTTGGCACCTGTTCCATCCACACCCCCGACGTGGTCAGCGGTGCCCGAACAAGAGCCCGATTTTAGAGCTTCCACTCGAAACCGGTCTCTTTCTCCGAAAGCGTCCACAACCTCTCCATCACCGCCTTGTCATAGGCGTGGGGCTCAAGCGTGCCGCGCCCCACCGGCCCAACCCACTCCATGCGGCCCGTGGGACCATAAAGGGCGCGCTGCTCCAGGCCATCCTCGGTGACACACATGATCTCCGGGTAAGCCCCCTTCTCGGCGGACTGAACCAAAGGCGACATTGACATCAGCCCAAAGATGGCCCGCATGACCATGCTGCCGCTGGTCTTGATCAACGACGTGGCCGAGGAGCCAGGGTGACAGACATAGACCTTGACGTCCTTGCCGGTCGCCTTGAGCCGGTCTTGCAGCTCGTAGGCAAACATCATCTGGGCCAGCTTGCTTTGGGAGTAGGCGTTGTTGGCGTGGTAGTTCTTATCCCAGTTCATGTCGTCAAATTGGATCGTCTTCAGCCCCATGTTGTAGCCAAGACTGGCCACGACCGCGATCCGACCTTTTGACGCCTCAATGCGCTCAAAGAGCATGCCGCACAGCACAAAGTGGCCGTAGTGGTTGGTGCCAAGCTGGCTCTCAAAGCCATCCACAGTCATGCGCTGCTCGGGGACCTGGGCGATGGCGGCGTTGCAGATCAACCCGTCGATTCGGGGGACCGTCTCAAGCACCTCTTTGGCCGCCGCCCGGACAGAAGCAAGCTCAGACAAGTCCATCCGCACAAAACCCACGTCGGCCTGGCTGCCGACCACCTCCTTCAAGGTCTCGATGGCGGCGGCGGTCTTCTGGGCGTTGCGGTTGAGCATCACCACCCTGGCCCCTTTGGACAAAAGGATGCGGGAGGCCTCAAAGCCAGTGCCGGAGTTGGCCCCGGTGATGAGGTAGGTCTTGCCGGCCAGCGAGCCGAGGCGTTCAGGTGTCCATCCCTTGGGTCCAAATTGCGTGTCAGCCATGTCTGCGCTCCTTGTCATCGCCGGATGAGTTTCCGTGCGGTGTTGCGTTTCGTTCAACACCTGCAATATAAATCCCCAAAGAGCACACAAACAGGCCAAATGATCGCAATTACTTGCCCAATTGTATCAACCCAACCACAAACACCCCATAACCCATACATCTGAAGAAACGCGGCACCTCAAAAGCCTTAGGATACGCTGGCAAGGTAGGCCTGAACGATCTTGAACTGATCTGGATGGGCACCTTCCAGGTACGCCATGTCAGTCGTCTTGAAACCCTCCAAGGTTGAGCCTTCCGCAAGGATGCGCTCAAGCGCGCCGATGATGTCAGACACAAGGGGACGATCAGTCGCGCCTCCAAAGTTCATCTCGCTGGGGACGATGGCCCACCGATACAGAATCGTTCCAGCGGCGTCCTCAATGACAACCCCAGGTTGAACCATGCCATTGGGATAAACACCGTCCACATCACGCAGGGGCGTGTCCTCTTTGGAGGTCACAAAGATGTTGTACTTCTCTGCCTGGACGTTGCCTTCATCCACAACGATGTCAAAGCCCAAACCGTTGTTGGCCTTTGAACGATTGCCTGCCTGCGACGTGATGCCCACGATCGTCCCACCATGGCGCTGGACCGTCTCCAAATGGTTGTTGAAGTCTCGCAGGTAGCCGTTGCACCAGGGGCACCAGTCACCGCGAAAGAAAACCTTGATCGTGAATGTGTGGCTCATTGCATTGTCCTCATTGTTGAAATGTGGGTTGGAAACGATGACGTGCGCTGGATGCCCCATGCACCGACACAGGCCAGCCGCACGTCAGGAAGAGGTCACCAGGGCCCTTCAATGGCTCTTGGCTTTGGTCAAATCTGAAATGGGTTCCGGGTTGGTCAGGCGGCCATGGCGAGCCGCGGCTGGACGAGGGTGCTGCCTGTGATGGCCACAAGGACCTGCCAGAGCGCTTCCTGACTCTCGATGTGGTTCAAGTGCGGGTGCACCATCTGCTCAATAGGGCCAACCGCGTACCCAGCACCGGGCTTGCTGGCCCAGAACTCCCCAGTGCGCTCCCGTGGCCAATCCAAAGGCGCAAAGTACCGAGCGGTGGCCACATCAAGGCTGTGCGTCCGCCCGAAGAGTCCCATCAGCGGCATCATCACTCGCCCGTAAATGAATCGAACAAAGGAGGGTTGGTGCTGGGCAAAACCCGTGGCGGCCGTGGCCCCTGGTGAGACAGCGTTCACTGTCATCCCTGCGGGCAGCCGACGAGAGAGCGCCGCAGCCCACCATGCCACAAAGAGCTTGACCATCGCGTAATGGGAGGTGTTGTCGTACTTGTAAGGTGCCTGCCCCCTCAATACAGCGTCGATCCCCTGGCTGAGGCTCCCTCCAAAGTGTTCTTTGGAAAGAGCGGTCACGTCCGTGAGGTTCATGGTCGGCATGTCGCCGCGCGCCGCCTCTGAGCCGCTGATCACAATGGTCGCGTTCGTCGAAAGCGCACCCGCATCGAGGAGGCCGGTCGTCAATACATGGTGACCCACAACCGAGGCCGCCATCGCCAACTCAACTCCCTGGCCTGCGGTTTGGACCGACGAAGACCCCATCAACCCGGCGTTCAGGAGCACGTAATCAATCTTCACACCCCGCGAAGCGACTTTGACGCTGGCCTCATGGACCTTCTCAAAGTCACCCATGTCAGCGGCGACAGCCACAAACGGATCGCGCCCGACTTGCTCGGCGAGCGCCGCCCTGGTGGCCTCTGCCTTGTCGAGCGTGCGGGCAAGAATGAAGATGCGATCAAAACCTTCCTCGGCCAAACGGCGAGCCGCATGAAAACCAAGACCCGAGTTGGCGCCGGTGACGAGTGCGGTGGACATGGTGTTCTCCTTGGTGTCAGTCGGGACGTGTCGTCCCCGTTGGTTGTCCGTAATGTGCGGCGCCAGAATGGAAAGTAAACTATCCAAAAACGTACCATTATGGTAAAAAAACGTTCCACAAAGAAAAACAGGAGCGGCATATGGACCTCAACGATCTGAACTGGGACGACATCCGGGTTTTTGTGGCAACAGCCCGCGCACAGAGCTTTCGTCAGGCCGCCGCAAACCTGCGGATGAGCCACCCTACCGTTCGCCGCCGGCTTGAATCGTTGGAGGAGACCACAGGTCTAAAGCTATTCCAGCGGGGTGTTGACGGCCTGCATCCGACCTTGGAAGGTCAGGAACTATTGGAAGCAGCCACTGCAGTAGAGGGTGCAATGCAGAGTCTGGCGCGGCGCGCTCAAGCAGCCGACACGCGCATGCATGGACCGGTCACCCTCACAGCCCCGCCGCCCATGGCGCGCCTGCTGCTGCCTGATCTTGCCGCGTTCTCGCAAGAGCACCCCGGGATTCGCCTCATCATCAAGGCCAGCAGCGCCGTCTTTGACCTGGCCCGGATGGAGGCCGATGTCGCGATCCGCGCCATGTACGATGGAAGGCAACCAGACCCATCCCTGATTGGGCGCAAAGCGATCACAGGCTCCTGGGCGGTCTACGGTCAGCCCGGTGCCACCCACTGGCTGTCGCCCCATGACGATCCTGCGTGGGTGAAAGGGACTCCATTTCCCAACGCCCCGGTTCGAGCCGTCATCCAAGACGTGGCTCTGCTGGCACAAGCATGCCGCGACGGGATGGGCATGGCGCGCCTGCCCTGCTTTCTCATGGACAAGGTGCCCAACCTCACCCAACCCGAGAAAGTCTACGACGTCTGGGTGCTCGTCCACCCAGATCTGCGCCGAAACCCCCGGCTAAAGATCATCCGCGACGCCCTGGTTGCCGCACTCCAACGGCACCAACACCTCTTCGACGGACCAACGTGACCCACCAAACCAGGGGCGCAATACACAGGCGCAGATCAGCATCGACAAACAAGAAAAAGAAAAGCCCAGGTGATTAACCTGGGCTTTTCTAGGCTCCGATGACTGGACTCGAACCAGTGACAAGGCGGTTAACAGCCGCCTGCTCTACCAACTGAGCTACATCGGAACAGTTGATCCATCACTTACCGTGACGGACGTAGAGATATGCCATGGGTCGCCAGGCAGATCAACAGAAAAACCCGCCCCAACGCATTTTTCTACGCACCAAGACCACGCAGACCGTCACAGTGGGCCTCAATATGGTCGCCCTGCCCCCTTGTCAGCAGCGCCCCCAGGGTCCATCATAGGGCGGCTTTGAGAAACGCTACGCGCAGTCCTACCCCTTCACGACGACTTTCCGACAAGGAGACGATCTGCCATGACCGAGAACCAACCCCAGGCCCCGATCACCTCGATGGACGGCTGGCGCGACCAGTGGATGGCCGCTCGCCAGAACCCCGACGCCTTCTGGCTGGCCCGCACCCGCGAGCTGATCCAATGGCGCACCGAACCCACCCAGGGGCTCCACGGGGATTTCTCCACCATCAAGGACGGGCCGCTGACGTGGTTCGCCGATGGCAAGCTCAACATCACCGAAAGCTGCCTGGACCGCCACGCCGCGGCCACCCCCGACAAGACCGCCATCCTCTGGGAAGGCGACGAGCCCGGCGACGTCCAGCACATCAGCTTCGCGCAACTCCTTGAGAAGGTCTGCCGTCTGGCTGATGCCCTGGGCAAGCTGGGCATCCAGAAGGGCGACCGGGTGATCATCTACATGGGCATGGTGCCCGAGGCCGCCGTGGCCATGCTGGCCTGCGCCCGCATCGGCGCCATCCACTCGGTGGTCTTTGGTGGCTTCTCGGCCGAGGCGCTGCGCGACCGCGTGCGCGACTGCGGCGCCGAGGTCGTCATCACCCAGAACGTCGGGCGCCGCGGCGGCCGCAACATCCCGCTCAAAGCCGTCACCGACGAGGCGCTCGAAGGCGAGCGCGGCGTCAAGGGCGTGATCGTCTTCAAGCGCACCGACGATGAGACCCCCATGGTCGAAGGCCGCGACCACTGGTGGCACGACGTCTGCGCCAACGCCTCCCCCAACACGCCCGCCACCGAGTGCGACGCCGAAGACGCCCTCTTCATCCTCTACACCTCGGGCTCGACCGGCAAACCCAAAGGCGTGGTGCACACCTGCGGCGGTTACATCACCTACGCGACCTACACCCACAAGACCGTCTTTGGCATCCAGCCCGACGACGTCTATGCCTGCGTGGCAGACGTGGGTTGGATCACCGGACACAGCTACATCGTCTACGGCCCGCTCTCCAACGGCGTCACCACGCTGATGTTTGAGTCCACGCCCATGTATCCCGATGCCGGGCGCTACTGGGACATGGTCCAGCGCCACAAGATCAACGTCTTCTACACAGCCCCCACGGCCATCCGCGCCATCGCGGCCCACGGCGACGACTTTGTCACCAAGTACGATCGCTCCACGCTGCGGGTGCTGGGCACGGTCGGCGAGCCGATCAACCCCGAGGCCTGGCAGTGGTACCACGACAGCCCCGGCGAGGGCCGCTGTGCGGTGGTGGACACATGGTGGCAGACCGAGACCGGCGGGATCTGCATCACCCCCATCGCGGGCGCCACGCCCACCAAACCGGGTTCGGCCACGCTGCCCATGCCGGGAATCAACCCGGTCCTGATGCAGGCCGACGGCAGCGGCAAGGTCATGTGGGGCCCGGGTGAGGGTCACCTGTGCATCGAGTACCCCTGGCCCGGTCAGGCGCGCACGGTCTGGAACGACCACCCGCGCTTTGTGGCCACCTACTTCCAGACCTACCCGAACTATTACTTCACCGGCGACGGCTGCAAACGCGACGACGACGGCTACCACTGGATCACCGGCCGCGTCGACGACGTCCTGAACGTCTCGGGCCACCGCATGGGCACGGCGGAGTTTGAATCTGCGCTGCTCATCCGCGACGAGGTCGCCGAGGCGGCCGTCGTCGGCTACCCCCACCCCATCAAGGGTCAGGGTGTCTACGCCTACATCGTCCTCCAGCCCGGCCAGGAGGCCACCGACGAGCTGCCCAAACTCCTCCAGCAAGAGGTCCGCACCAACATCGGCGTGGTCGCCAAGGTCGACAAGTTCCAGTTCATCCCTGGCCTGCCCAAGACCCGCTCCGGCAAGGTCATGCGCCGCATTCTGCGCAAGATCGCCGAAGGCCAGCCCGACGCCATCGGCGACACCTCCACCCTGGCCGACCCCTCCGTCGTCGAGACCATCAAGGCTGGCTACCAGGGCTGACCCCAACACACCGTGGGGGGTCTGGGGGCTGGCCCCCACCCCGAAAGATTTTCAGCCTCCCAACCCAAACCACACCCCCACTGAACTCCCCCCACAACCCCCAAACACAAAGGTTGAATCCCAGTCCAAAAGCTGGGAATGTGCCCCGTGACGCGTGCGTTCGCACGGTCAACTCAAAGCCGGGACTCCACCCCGGCCACACAACACGGCAGCGCGACCTTCAGGGCCCACCAAAGCGGCCCCAAGGCCCCCTTGACGCGCCGCCAACCCCGACAAACAACGCGCGGAGGCCACCCAAAGGCCCATCCGCGCACAAGGAGCGCACTCTATGGCGATTCGACTCGGCGACGAAGCCCCCGATTTCCAGGCAGAGACCACCCAGGGCACCATCAACTTCCATCAGTGGCTCGGCGA
>CAKZKQ010000583.1 GCA_937123825.1 uncultured Pseudomonadota bacterium | reverse complement strand
ATGTTCGTCTGGCGCTGTGCGCGCTGTGGGTGATGGCGACCGCCACAGGTTGTTTTTGCGCCAACTTGTTCCAAGACGATCTCTATGTCTTTGGCACCGCGCACGTTGAAGGGCCGATCGTGACCATCACCGTCAGCGGCGTTCCCAAAGGGGGCAAGATCACCGTCGACGGGGTCAAAAAGACCTCCAAAGAGGAGTGGGGGGACGTGCGCTTTGACTTTCCGCTGTCTCGCTTCAAGGCCGGTCCGCGGACGTTGAAGATCAAGGCCAGCCATGACGGGACCAAGGCCACCGAAGAGGTCTCGTTCACCGTCCCCAAAGACGCCCCGAAGGTCTTTGCACACGTGGCGTCCTGTAAAATCCAGACCACCGACCAGCGGTTTGTCATCGAGGGGGATTTTGGGATCGTCCACAACTGCCAGGCCGACAAAAAGGGCCGAATGCACATGGAGATCGTGGCCTCCCCAGGCAGCAAGGTCACCATCGGGGGCAAGTCCAAGACGCTCAAGAAGGACCAGATGTCCTTTGTCCACAAGCTCGACACCAGCAATTTGATGGCCAACGCGCCGCTGTCGGCGTTGATCGGCGGCGAAACATCGTTGACCAACGTGAAGGTCAAAGTCGTCGGCCCCAAACGAAAGAAGGGCAAAAAGCGCCGCACGGTCAAAGGTGTGATCAAGGTCGGGGCCCCGCTCTCTGGCGACCTCCCCAAGCGCCTGTCGGTGGTAAAATCTGGCAAGCGCGTCGACGGGGTCAGCAAGAAGACCGACAACCGGACCATGGCCTTTGTCGATGGCAACTCGGTGGAGCTTGTCGGCACCGACGCGCCGCTGTCCAAGCTGGATCTGGTGGCTGTCATCGCGCAAAAAGGCGGTCGTCGAGAGGGTCCTTCGTGCGGTCCGTACACCGACTCGGTCAACAATGTCGATATGGGTTCTGTGTCGCGCTACTTTATCGACAAAGAGGTGGTGGTCTACAACGCCGGGACCGGCGGCGAGGTGACGCGCAAGGTCTTTGAGGGCGGCGGTGGGGGGTGCCCGATGTTTGTGACGACCATCAACGGGGTGGCCCAGAGCATCGAGGACGGCCCTTCTTCGTCCGACATCAAGGCGTGGCTGGCGGGGCAGGTGATCCCATGAACGGCGAGCCGATTCAAAAGTGGTTGCAGGCCGTCGGTGTCGGGTCGCGCAATGAAGTGCGGTTGATGCTGACCCAGGGGCGCGTGACGATCAACGGCGAGGTGACGCGGCGGTTTGCGCAGCCCGTTGGGGTGGGGGCGCAGGTGGCCGTTGATGGCCAGCCGGTGGTGCCGGGGCACGAGCGCGTGGTCTACCTGATGAACAAGCCCATCAAGCACCTGACCACCATCGAGGACCAGGAGCACGGCCCTGGGTTGGGGCGGTATTTGCCCGAGGGGGCGCCGAGGGTCTTTCCGGTGGGGAGGCTGGACTTCAACACGCAAGGGGCGCTCTTGTGGACCAACGACGGGTTGCTGGCGCGCCGGATTTTGCACCCGGATTGGTCGCTGCCCAAGCGCTACGGCATCAAAATCAGGGGTCACCTCAGCCCCGACGACCCCGGTCTGGCCAGGATGCGCGCCGGGATGACGGTGGGCAAGGCCACGTACCGTCCGGCGGTGGTGGAGATGGGTCCCCAGCGCACCCGCGCCACCTGGATTTACGTCACCATCACCGAGGGCAAGAACCGCCAGCTTCGCCGGATGTGCGCCGCTTGCAATTACCAGATCGTCAAGCTGCGCCGCGAGGCCGTGGGGCCGGTGGCGCTCGGTGAGTTGAACAAGCGCTGTGTGCGGCGTCTGGAAGATCATGAGGTCGAGGCTCTGGAGGCGGCGTGGCTCGCTTCAAGGCCCCTGCAGGCCGAAGAGGCGCTGGTGGACGAGGCTCAAGAGGCCGCTGGGGTGGTCGTGTCCGACTGAGCGGCGCGCTCAAGCCCAAGGCGCTCAAAGATCGTTTTGCGCAGCGCCAGCAGCCCCAGCGCCGAGAGCACCGCCGAGACCACAAAGAACCACTCAAAGCCCAGCGCCTTGGCGGCAAAGCCGCTGAGCGCCGCTGCGCCCCCATTGGCGATCACCACGATGCTGGCCTGCACCGTGTAGTCGGTGCCGCCCTGGTCCGGGTCGCACACGTCCATCATCGCCGTAAAAAGCGCCGCTGTGGCCAGCCCGCCCATAAAGTGCTCGCCGCACACAATCGCCCCCAGCAGCCGCATCTGGGTCCAACCAAGCGCGGGCAGCACGTAGAGGCCAATGGCCACCGATTGCAGGGCGCCAAAGAGGAGCAGCGCCTTGCGCCTGCCCAGTTTGCCCACCCACCATCCCCCGAGCATCGCGCCCACCAGCCCTGCGATGAAGCCCACCGTGCCGATCAACGCCCCGATCTGCTCCAACTCCAGGCCGATGTCGACCATGAAGGGCTTGACCATCCCGCCGCCCAGTGCGTCGCCGGTCTTGTAGACCAACAAAAGCACCAACCACGGGCCGATTCCGTCGCGGCCAACAAAGCGACGCAGCGGACCCGGCCCCGAATTCTGGGTGGCGCTTTGACCGGCGGCGGCCGGCGGATCAGGGCGCTGCGTGGGGGGCTCCTTCCACGCCAAAACGGGCAGGCTGGCGGCGATCATCAAGAAGATCATCGTCGCAAAGGTCAGGGACCACCCCAGCGCGCTGAAGGTGATCAGCAATGCGCCGCCGCCCACAATGGTGCCCACCCGGTAGCCAGCGACCTGGACGCCGTTGCCCAGCCCGCGCTCGTGGTCATCAAGGAGGCTCACCGCCAGCCCGTCGGTGGCGATGTCCTGTGTGGCGGCCAGCGCGTTGATCACAAAGATGCCCGTCAGCAGCCAGACCATCTCGGAGCCCGGGTCCAGCCCCGTCATCAGCAAGAGCACGCCGATGGCCAGCGCTTGTGTGGGCAAGATCCAGGACCGGCGCCGCCCGACCGAAGGCCACCAGCGCCCATCGACCAGCGGCGCCCACAAAAACTTCAGCGCCCACGGCAGCGCCAACAAGGAGGTCAGGCCGATGGCGGGCAACGAGAGCCCCTGTTTGCGCAGCAAGACCGGCAGCGCCTGGGTAAAGAAGCCGTAGGGCAGCCCCTGGGCCAAATAGAGCACCGCCAGAAACCCCAACTTGGTCATCCAGCGCATGGGCTTGTGCTCGTGGGTCATCTCCGCAACCTCCTGCGCACTCATCGGGCGTTTTCGGGCGTTTTTGGGCCGTGCCGGTGTGTTGTGTGGGGTGAACCCTTGCCTCTGCGGCACAAAGATACATCTTTGCCACCCACTGTCGACTCCAAACGCAACCCGTGCCCGTCAAGAGGACCTGCCATGAATGCCCCCTTTGTTGTCCGCCACCGCCGGACCTCCGCCGCGCGGCTCGAAAAAGACTTTGGCGCCGACGTGGCGGTCTTTGACTTGACCTCCAAAGGCCCTGAACCCTGGGTCCGCTTCAGCCCGTTCTTTCCCCACGGCGGCATCCCGGTGCCAGGGCGCCCTGGGACAGTGTCGCAGTCGGTCGAGGGGATCTGGCAGGGGCTGAAGGTCTTTGAGGCGCACGGCGTGGACTTGTCGCGGATGGAGGTGACCAACATGCGCGGTTTGAAGCGCACCGTGCGCCGGTTTGGGCCAGTGCGCGGTCACCTCTTTGGCGCCGAACCCGGCGAGCTGCTTTTGTACGGTCAAGCGCGCCATCAAATCTACCTGCCTGCGTATCGCTGGGTCTTGGAGAACGCGCTGCAAGGCGAGGTTGCGCAGTTGCGGCAGGTTTGGCAGGGGGGCAGGGCGGTGGTTTTGCTCGATTATGAGACCAATGTCGATGTGGACGACCTCAGCCGCCCCCTCTCGCACGCGGGGTTGGTGGTCAGATACTGCACCGGCAAGTGGTGATGTGCGCCTTGTGTGGGGACGAATTACCGCGCGCTGGTGTTTGGGTGTATCCTGCACGCTCCATTTGGCAACGCGGAGCGCGATTTGACCTCAACAAAGACTCAGGACCGCGTCACGGTCGGCATTGTTTCAGACACACATGGTTGGTTGGACCCGGCGTTGCTCGACGCCTTTGCGGGCGCCGAGCGGATCCTTCACGCCGGAGACGTGGGGGATCTGGCGGTGCTGGAGGCGTTGGAGAAGGTGGCGCCGGTGAGTGTCGTGCGTGGCAACATCGACGGCGGGCCGCTGCGGGACCTGCCCTTGACCGAGGTGGTCGAGGTGGCGGGCAAGCGCCTGGCGTTGCTGCACATCGCGGGCAACCCGCGCCGACCGCGCAAAGCTGCGCGTGAGCTGTTGGCCGCCGAGCGCCCCGACGCCATCATCGTCGGCCACAGTCACATCCCGGTGGTGGGCCGCGTGGGCGGCGCGCTGTGGATCAACCCGGGCGCCGCAGGGCGTCAGGGCTTTCACGACGAGCGCTTTGCGTTGCTGCTGCACATCACCCCAGAGGGTTCTTTTGAGATGGATCGCGTGCACCTGGGCCCCCGGAGTCGTCAGTCATGATCATCATTCTCCAAACCGATCTGCCCACCATCAGCCCTGACCTTAAAGAGCTGCTGGCCTGGCTCGACGCCCACGACGGCGTTCAGACCCGCGTCTACTCCTACGAGGGCCAGCAACACCGGGTCACCGAGGTCCATGTCCTGGGCCCGGCCACAGGCATCGACAGCCGGGCGCTGCTGGCCATGCCGGTGGTGTCTCAGATTGTCGAAGTGGCGCCAAAGCTGGCGTCGATCGCGCCGGTTCCAAGCGGCTCGGGCGGCTTTGAGTACATGGGGTTGCGCTTTGATCAGGACGCCATGCACATCTTCCCGGGCATCCGCGCGGTCACCGACCCATCCGACGCCCTGGAGACCTTCGCGGCCATCGCCGCCGCAGGGGTGCCCACGGCCCACGCGGGGGTTTTTGCGCCTCGCCAGCGCCTCCATGACGCCCCTTCGGTGGGTGTGGCAGGTCTGGAGAACGTCCTGGTGGGGGCTGGCGAGCACGGTTTGAGGGTGGTGTGCGTGCCGGTGTACGGCGTCGCGCAGTTGGAGGCGCTGCGCGCGTGCTGCGAGGTGCTGGGGACCGACGCGCCCGGTGTTCTGGTGAAGGTTGAGGGGCGAGACATCGAATTGTTGGAGGCCGTCGGCGCGCAGCGAGACTTTCCCGTGCTCTATCAGCGCGGGCCCCATCAGGGCCTGGAGCAGGCCATGGAGACGTGCGCCGAGGTGGCCGCTGGGGGCAACCGCCACATCATGCTGGGGCTGGCTGGGGTCAACGGGCCGCAGGCAGGCGGCCATGTGTGGACGGGCGACTTTGGGTCCATCGCGGCGGTCAAGCGCGCCACCCGTTTGCCGGTGGCGGTGGACGCTTCGGCGATTGTGGGCGGGCGCTGGTTGGCCCACGACGGCTTTGGAGACGTGCACCACATGACCGCCCAGGGGGTCATCGCCGGGGCCAACATGGTCTTTGTGGACGTGCACCCCAGCCCGGGGCGCGCGGGCGCGCAGGCGCTGGGTTTGGAGGCGCTTGGCCTCTATCTGGAGGATGTGTGTCTGGTGCGTGAGGCCTACCTGAACCGGCGCCGCCTCTTGGAGTGACCCACTCCATCATTCTTTTGCAAAACGTCGGCCTTTAAAGCCAATGCTGCACAGCGAGCGCGGCCACGGTGGGCTCAACTGAGCCCGTTGTGGTTCATGCGGGCAAGGGCATGGCCCGCATGGACCACTGCGTCTATGAGCGCTGGCGGCGACGGCGCCGCAAAAGCACCAGCGCGCCCATCAGCACCCACAGAGCCGAGGTGCCCGCAGGTTTGCCCGGGGCGGTGGCGCAAGAGCCGCCGTCGTCATCGCCGTCCTGACCGTCGTCGGGCGGATCGTTGTCGTCGGGCGGATCGGGGCTGTTGTTGGGCGCGTTGTTGGCGTCGTTGTTGGCGTCGTTGTTGTCGTCGTCGGGCGGAACGATGCTGGGGAAGTCGTCGTTGGGGTTGTTGGGGTCGGTGGTGTTGAGGACCTCCTGACCGTCATCCACGCCGCCGCCATCGGTGTCGGGGAGCATCGGGTTGGTCAGGAAGATCAGGATCTCCTCGCCATCAAAGAGTCCATCCTCATCGGTGTCGATCTCCAGCGGGTTGGTGCCCAGCGCGACCTCCTGGCCGTCATCGAGGTCATCGTCGTCGGTGTCGGGGTCGTTGGGGTTGGTCCCGGCGTTGATTTCGTCGCCGTCGGGTAGCAAATCCCGATCTGCGTCGCGCTCCAGCGGGTTGGTGCCGTACTCGTTGACCTCCTGGCCGTCGGTCAGCCCGTCGTTGTCGGTGTCGGGCTCCAGGGGGTTGGTCATGCGGTTGGCTTCCTGCCCGTCAAGCAGCCCGTCGTTGTCATCGTCGTCATCGCAGGCGTCACCCTGACCGTCATCATCGGTGTCGAGTTGGTTGGTGTTGCGCACCTGGGGGCAGTTGTCGACGTCGTTGGGCACGCGGTCGCTGTCTTCATCGTTGGCGCAGGCGTCGCCGATGCCGTCGTCATCGGAGTCGACCTGTCCGGGGTTGGTGGTCAGCGGGCAGTTGTCCTCTTCGTCGGGGACAAAGTCGTTGTCATCGTCGGCGTCGCAGGCGTCCCCCGCGTCGTCGTTGTCGTTGTTGAGTTGCTCGGGGTTGGCGAGCCTGGGGCAGTTGTCGGCCAGATCCTCGACCCCGTCGTTGTCGTCGTCGTCATCGCACAGGTCGCCGCGCGCGTCGTTGTCGTTGTCGAGCTGCTCCGGGTTGGGCACCCGCACGCAGTTGTCGTCGGCGTCGGGGACATTGTCGCCGTCCAGATCGGGGGCAAAGACCGTCAATTGCCAGCTCTGGCCGCCAAAGCCGCCGTCGTTGTCGTCGATCTCGACCTCGACGCTGTAGGTCTGGTCCAGATCGTTGGGGAAGGGCGTCCAGGTCACCACGCCCTCGATGTTGAGGGTCATGCCCGGCGGCCCCTCGACCAGCCGGAAGCTGAGCGGGTCCCACTGAGCGCCAGGATCCTCGATGTCGAGGATGTAGCGGTATTGCTGGCCGACGTTGGCGACCTCGTTGGGCTCACTGACGATCTCAGGGGCGACGTTGAGGACGTTGATGGTGGCCTGGTCCGTCGACACCTCTTCGTTGATGTCCGTCACCTGCACGCCCACCGTCGTCTGCCCCGGCCCGTCGATGTCCGAAGGATCAAAGGGCACCTCGACCCCTTCGGCGTCGTCATACTCACCGTCGCCGTCCAGATCCCAGAGGTAGGTGACGATTTCGCCCCGGCTGCGGGCGGCGCTGAGCATGATTTCGGCGGTGCCCTCATCGACGTTGTAGGTGCCGCCAGCGTCGGCCCGAAAGGTGGTCCGCGCGACGCGATAGCCGCTGTTGGGCACCGCGCCGCCCACCCCGTTTCTAAGCTGAACACCCACGCTCCCGTCGGCGTTCTCGATCCCCATGCTGATGGTCCGCGTGGTGTTGCCCACGTTGCCATGGTGGATCTCGATGTCGCCGTTCTCAAAGAGCACAATCTGGAAGATGTTGGCCCCATCACTGGGGTGGTAGGGCACCCCCTCCCACGAAGCCACAAAGCGTCTGTTGGGCTGCTCGCCGACCGTCCCGTACCGCACCGTCCCACCCCGGCTGGGGTTCAGGTCTGTCCACAGCGCCGCCACGACGCCGTTGGGGTTGCTGTTGGAGGGCATGCGCTGGCCCGAACAACACCCCGCGCTTTGACCTGGCAAGAAGGTCAGGAAGCCGTTGGAGGAAATGTAGACCTGGGTGTAATCCACATCATAGTAGCTGAAGGTAAAGCCCAGCGGCAGCGCCTGTGACATTTGATCGTCGCTGGTGACCGCCGTCAGGGTGGCCCCTTCGGTAAATTGGTAGTCCACCGGCGTACACAAATAGTCAAAGGCGTCAGGGATTCCGTCGCAGACGACCTGAGCCTCGGCGTTGCCTGGAACCAGCCAAAAACCTGTGATTGCTGCCAATGGCATAAATATTCGCGTGAGGGACTTCATGTAATGTGCCGCCTTCGCTTTTAAAGTTCTTCTCGGACGATGTTGAGCCAGCCGTTACCATAGCATGACCCAGAGGCTCGCTCCACTGCGGTTGGCCACAGAACCCCTGAGTGATTTATACCCGGGAACGTCCAACGTTCTTGTGCGTGCCTTTATAAAGCCGGTTTGGAGCGGTTGGAGATGGGACGACGCCCCGCGCCGGGTCCGATGTGAATGTCGGAAGTGGCTGTCAACGGGGCGTCAATCGGGCGTCAAGACCCCTTTGCTGACCCTCAGGTGGCCAAAAACCACCACGGTCAGCAGCGGGCTCAAGCATGGAAACGATCATGAATTTCAAAAGACTGTCGCTGGCGCTCTTGTGGGTGATGCTCAGCGCGACGGTGGCGTCGGCTGCGCCGCCGGTTGATGGGGATGGGGACTACCTTTTTGCTGGCCTCACCAAACCCGTCCGCATGGCCTGGCCAAATCCCATTCAGTCGCCGACGAACATGATTGGCTGGTCATCGGACGATCAGGGCGGCGTTGAGCTCTTTGCTATAGACGACTCCCTTAAGTGGGACGCCAACGGCGTGCTGACTCGCCGGACCATGGAAGACATCTCCTCCATGGTCTTCTTGTACGGTCACGCGCTGACAGTGCCCGACGGTTTGGTCTTTTGTGACATGCACAAGCGCCTCTTGCGCCGCCTGCGCCCTGACGGGGGGGTGGAGACCATCAACGTCCCCGGGCTCTCTCTTGAGGGGCCGTGCAGTGTGGTGTCGGACGGCAAGGGGGGGGTGGTCATCAGCCAACTCCAGCCCATGGTTTTTTGGAGGCTCTCGACCAAGTTCAAGATCGTGGCCGAGGGGATCTCCAACTTTGACGCCATCCGCAAGCCCGGTCAGGGGATGGTCGTCTGCGGCACAGATCCCAAAGGCCAGCCGTTGGGACTGGCCAGCGATCACGACGGCCATCAAGTGGCGCTGGTACGCCTGGATGGGGCGCTCCAGCCTCAGAAAACCCTCTGGGGGTTGTCCTACGACCAATCGCCCTTTGGGAAAGCCATTGAGGTCACCAGACCCGTCACGGCCCGCGGCTGCGGGATTCGGGGTGAGCGCGTCTTTTTGGCGTTCTCCAACCACATCATGCTCTTTGAGGGGCAAAAGCTGGTGTCGGCGCTGCGCGGGGACCAACCGCTCAGTGACAAATCTGGGAGCATCTCCAACCCGATTGGCCCTTACGGGCTGCGCGGGATGAACATGTTCCGACTGCTGGGGAAAGACGGCCGCGCGCTCATCACTGCCCAGGGGACAAGCGGCGAGGTGAAGTTCTTTGTGCATCGGAGCTTGTGGCCTGCCGATCAGGCCAGCGCCAGGGCGGCAGCAGAACAAGCCGCCAAACGCGGCGATCATCTGCGCGCCCATGTCTCCTGGCTCAAGGCCCTCGAAGGGCAAAAGCCCGGGGCTGGGGCTGCGCTGCACCTTGGCAAGGTCCAGAACATGTTGGCCGCTGGGTGGTGGGAGATGGTCATTGAGGACGGCGCGCTGCTGGAAGATGAGGCGGCGCAGTGGAAGGCCAAAGAGCGCAAGCGCCTTGATGAACTGGTCTCTGAGGCACGCGCCCACACCTTCGCGCGTTGGTCTGTGCGCGATATGTCCGGGGGGCTCGGCGTCATGCCCACTGCGTTTGTGGATGCCGGCAAACGCTATCTGGATAAGTCGCTGGAGATGGCCAAAGCCCACCCCGGAAACCCCGTCTTGCACTACGGCGCGGCCAGGGTGGCGGCGCGCCATGGTCAACAGGCTGTGTATCTGGACCAACTGCAGCAACTCCACAAAGCCATCGTGGCCCGCAAAGAGTCTCCGTCGCGTTATCCTGAGCTTTTTGATGTCTTTGCCGCTCAGGGCGACATCAAGTCCATGGAGACCATGATCAAAGGCCTGGGCGCCAAGGCTGACAAGACCCTCAAGGCGCGCTGGCAGGCGTCGCTGTGGCGAGCCCGTGGAAAGGTCGATAAGGCGCTGGCGGCGTTGGGGCGCTTTGAGCCCAAAGAGCCTGCTGCCACCAGCATGTTGCGTGCGCGCCTTTTGGTCGAGGCCGGCAAGGTGGACGACGGGATCATCGCCTGGACCCGGTTGTCGTCGGGCAATCACAAGGCCGACCCCAACGTGCACGCTGGTTTGGGCGTGGCGTACATGCGCCGTGGCCTGGGGGAGTTGGCCGTGGAGGCCTTCTTGCAAGCCCACAACTTTGATCCCGACAACCCCATCCACCTGTCCAATCTGGCGGCCGCCTACACGTTGATGGACAAACGTCAGGATGCCCTCAAGCAGGTCTTTACGGCGCTTGGCAAGAATCCCGACGATCCGCTCCTGCGCCACCAACTCGACACGCTCTCCAAGCCGCCAGAGCCCGCCAAAAAGGATGGGGCCAAAGAGGCCGCCATCGCGGTGTTGCCGTTGGGGACGGCGGGCGGCGCCACCGAGCGCCTGGGGTTGGGTCAGATGATGGCCGACATGACGACCACGGCGCTGGTGTCCAAGCACAAGGCCACCGTGGTTGAGCGCGGCCGCCTGGACGAGATCATGGCGGAGCAGAAGCTCCACGCCAGCGCCCACATCGACAAGGCCACCGTCGTCAAGCTGGGCAAGCTCCTGGGGGCGCGGCGCATGATTGTGGGCAACGTGGCCGAGTTTAAGGACACGGTGCGGATTGATTTGCGTCTGGTGGACGTGGAGAGCGGCAAGGTGCTGGCGGCGGCTGGAAAGCAGGTCGCGTTGGAGCCCGACGCGCTGGCCAAAGCTCTGGAATTGCTCACGGCCGAACTGATGAGGAAGAACTGAATGGCGCTGCCCGAAATCGGAGAGGTCGTCCAGGGACGCTACGAGATCACTGAGCTGTTGGGCACTGGGGGCTTTGGGCGAGTCTATAAGGCTGTGCACTTGGCGATGGATCGTCCTGTGGCGATCAAGTGTCTGCATCTGGATTTGGTGCGCGATCCCAAGCTGCGTGAGGTGACGCGCAAGCGTTTTTTGCAAGAGGCGCGGATCATCAGCCGCCTGCATCACCCCAACACTGTCCAGGTCTTTGACTTTGGGGCGTTGGATGATGCCCAGGAGCAGCTTTTTATGGTGGTGGAGCTCATTGAGGGCAAGCCCATCGATGAGGTCATTGAGGCGCGCGGCGCGCTCGACGCCCAGACCACCGCCCACATCTTGCGTCAGGTGCTGGGGAGCTTGGATGAGGCGCACGGTGCGGGGGTCGTGCACCGCGACATCAAGCCCCAGAACATCATGATCACCGAGCGGCTCGGTGACCCCTGGTTTGTGAAGGTGCTGGATTTTGGCATCGCGGCGCCGATGCCCACGCCCGACGCGGCCACCGCCGAAGGGCTGACCATGGCCGGGGCCATCATTGGGACCCCGGGGCATATGTCGCCCGAGCAGCTTTGCGGTGAGCCGGTGGGTCCGGCCTCGGACATTTATTGTGTGGGGTTGATGGCCTACGAGATGTTGGTCGGGACCCCGGCCTACAGCCATGAGGTGACAGCCCCAGCGCTGACCGAGCAGGCCTTTGGCCCCGATTTGGACCTGCCCGAGTCGGTCCAATGCCCGGATTGGCTGCGCCAGGCAGTCACCAAGGCCCTCAGAAAGGACTTGTCCGAGCGTGTCTGCGACGCCGAGGCCTTTGTGGCCATGCTTCAGCCCAGGCAAACCCCTGCCGAGCCCCCACAGGCTGCCACTGTGGAGGTGGACGCCCAGGAGATGGCGCGGCAAGACAAGGCGACCCATCAAGCGGCTTTTGCCGCCACCGCCGCGTCGATGGACGTGGTCGAGCCGCCCGGGTTTGTGGTGGGGACCGCCGAGACTCTGGCGAGCTTGGACTCGGTGGCGTCTTCGGTCGAGGTTCAATTGCCGTCTACGGCGCCGAAGCGGGACGTGGAGCGGGCTTCGACGCTGCCCGAACCCCCGTCGTCGGTGCCCACAGAGCAAACCCCTCCCGAACCCAAACCCGAGCCCGAGGCTGTCGCCGATGTGCCCGACACCATCCCAGAGGCGCCCAAAGGTGGCTGGATGGTCTGGGTTGGGGCGGCGGTGGTTTTGGCCGCTGTGGTTGGCGGCGTGGTTGCTTTGATGCAAAGCGGCACGCAGGGCACCCAGAGCGCAAAAGAAGAGGCTGCGGTCGCGGCGCAAGGTGAAGGGGACGGCGACGTCCCCTCCAAAGAGGCGGCGTCAGATGGTGCCCAGCTGAAGCTTGCCCGTCAGGCGCTCGACGCCTTTTACAAAGGGGCCGCGGAGCCTCCCATGCCCGAGACGTGTCAGGCGCGGCAGGCGGCGACGCTAAAGGCCCTTCAAGGGGCCGTGGCGGCGCTGGCTGGAGGGCGGCCGTTGAGCCGCCGTCCACAAGACAAAGACACGGTGACGGCGTTGGGAAAGGTGGCCTCTGAGAGCGCCGAGTTGTTGGCCTGGAAGGCCAGGGCGCAGCTCTACGCCGGGGACGATCTGAGGGCGGCGCGGCAGGCGGCGCTGGGTGCCAGCCAGAGTTGCCCGTCGATGGCGCTGGCCCGCAAGTTGGAGGCCGACATTCGCCTCTTGGAAAAGGACCGCACCGGGGCCATCAAGGCCTACGAGCTTGCCATTGAGATTTCGCCGGGCTTCAAGGGCGCCCACTACAACCTGGGGCTGGCGTTTTTGCTGGAGAAGCAGTACCAGCGCGCTGTGGATGTGTTGGGGCGCTTGTTGGAGATGGAAGGCGAGCCTGTTGAAGGGGTGCATGTGGCGCGGGCCAGGGCCTACGCGGCGCTGGGTGAGCACAAGTTGGCGCTCAAAGACGCTCAGATGGCGCTGAAGCTCAAACCCGACGACGCCCAGGCCGCCCGGATTCGAGACGCGGCGCAGAAGAAGCTGGAGGGCGGTGATGACTGAGGAGCGCTCGTCAGCGACGGTCTTTGGAATGGCGCTGCGCGAGCTTGTCTGGCTTGGCGTCCTCTTTGTGTTGGCCGCTGGGGTGCTGGGGCTGACGCTCATGTCGCTTGCGGCCAAACCCTACTGGCAGACCGGCGCCCGCGTGGTGGCCTGGACCGGCATGGAGGGCCAGCGTCTGGAGCAGAGCCGGGACGACGAGCTTTACCCCTGGACCGGGTGTCAGGCCAACGACATCGGGTTTGAGGCGCTGCACTTTAAAGGGGCTCTCTGGACGCCGTGCGGGCACCCCGAAGCCTTTCCTCACGGCGCTTACGCCAGAGTCGACCCGGAACGTGCGGCGGGTGAGGTGCTGTGGCCCATCCCTGAAGATCTGGAGCGAAAGTGGACGATCGCGCTCTTTCCCAATGAAGACAATGGCCTGGTCGGGGTGGTTTACGAGACCCGCGACGATGAGCGCGACAAGAGCCAGTTTGTCTTGGGGGTGATGGGGCCAAAGGGTTGGCAGATAAAGCCCTTTAAGCTGCCGTCTGCGACGTTGGGGGGTTATATGGGCGGCGCCTGGGTGGACGGCGCGCTGGAGATCGCCCTGGTGACCATGCGCGACGGCGCCAGCCGCTCAGACAGCCCCAAGGCGCCCCTTGAGGTCCTCTTTGTTCGGGTTTTGGAGGACGGCAGCACCGAGATCCGCAATCCTTTTGGAGAGGTCGAAGGCGGGCTGTGTTCGGTCTTTGGGGAGTCGTTTTGCTATCCCAGAGTGGCCTTTCGCAGGGACGGTCAGTGGCGCGTTTTTGTGGACGCGATGGTGCGGGACGATGCCAACCGGGCCTGGGAGGTCACTGAGGCAGGTCAGCGCTCGGCCAACACCTGGGGGCTGGACACCTTCATCTTGACGGAGATGCTCGACACGACCGCCTTTGGGCGCCTTCGCTTGCCCACGTTCATGGTGACCGGGAGCGACAAGAAGATGGGTCGCCTGACTCGCCAAGGTACCTTGGAGCCCTACAAAGCGCCGTCGCGAGAGGGCTGGCAGTTTCGCTCCACCTGGCCCCGCTTTGAGGTGCACGACGGGGCGCTGCGCCATGCGCCGGTGTGGGTGATTGAGGGCGAGCGCTTTGGCATCGGTTATGGGGTCGGTGAACGGTTTGTGGCGGTGTATTCGAGCTACGATGATCCAGACAACGCGATGCGCTTTGCCGACGTGACCGACGCCAACGCGCCGCGCTGGAGCGTGCCGGTGCGGGCGCCAAGCTACGCGTGTGGGAGTCTGAACACGGGCATGTTTGTGCCAGCGGCGCAGGAGGGCGCCCACTGGTTGGTCGACCGCAGGGGGTGCTACATCAAGCTCAGCGAGGACTTTGAGCGCCTGGACCCGTTGGGGGTGGTGGAGCATTTGCGGCGGCGCGGATCGCTGGGAATGGACTGGGATGAGCACAGCCACTTTGTGAAGCTGCTCTTTTTGCTCTTTGGGTTGCCACTGGGAGTGTCGGTGGCCGGGGTGGTGGTGCGGCGCAAGATGCGCGCTGCGGAGGCCGCCAAGCGCGGCGAGCTGATTTTTTATGGGCTGTGCTGGAGCGTGGGACTCTACGTCTTGATCGGCGCGGTTTGTCTCTACCAGCTTTTGCCGTTGCTGCGCTGAGGGGGCCGGGCTTGCCCCGGCGCGTCACTGCATCATGGCGGCCAGATCGTCGGCGGCCAGATCAAAGTCGGGTTCGGCGGCCACAGCGGCCTGGAGGTTGGCCTTGGCGGCGTCTTTGTCGCCGCGATCCTGGGCGTCGAGGGCTTTGGAGTAGTGCACTGCGGCGCTCTGGCTGACTTTGGCCTTCTTGGCGGGCTTGGCGTCGGCTTTTTGGGCTTTTTTGGCTGGTTTGGGCTTGTTGGCGGGCCGTTTGCGCGGCGCGGGCTCGATGGTCTTGGGCAGCGCCTTGGTCAAAATGGTCTGCAAGCTGGTGGCCAGCGTGTCTTTGAGCTGGAAGAAGTCGTCCGATTTGCCGTTGGCCTGGGTCGCTTCAAGGATCTGGCCCGTCTGCACGTCCACGACCCTGGCGCTGACGTAGAGGTTGTCCTTCATGTCCATGTAGTGGCCCATGACCATGTATCGAGCGCCCAGGAGCTTGCCGATTCGGGCCGCCGAGCGCTTGTCGATCTTGGCCGTGCGCGCCAACTCCAACTCCGCCAGCACCTCCTCAAGGCGATCGCGCTCCACCAGGCGAATGTGCTCCATGGGCGCCAGATCGACGATGAGCATCTGGGCCAGACCCTTGCGCAGCACCGTCAGGTCCTCATTGTTGCCGTTGTAGTCAAAGTAGAGCACCGCCACCGTGGGGGCCTTGGATTTGTCCTGGGCGACGGCCTGGAGCGGCAGCACGCCGACGGTCAGCAGCGCGGCGGACGCCAGGCAGCCTTGGATGAAGGCGCGTCGGTTCTGGAGGGGCGTCTTGGACATCTGGGTCTATCCTGGGCACGTTGTGGCGCGCATGGAGGCGCTTTTGCGGGGGCTGGTTTGATGACACAAATGCCATCGTTTGGTAAAGCGCCCCAAGCGGACGCTCGTGGATGACGTTCCGAACCTCGCCCGGATTCAATCCTCGTGAATGGTAATCACACAAAGAGCCGGGCGCAACGCATTGATGGGAGCATGAGCATGGAGCGTGGAGGGCCGGTCCCTGTCCGGTACATCGATGAGCATCTGGTGGTGGTGGAGCGGCCAAGCAGCGTGCCGCTGCGCAACCCCTATCCGATCGAAGACGAGCCCCTTGGCGGGTTGCTGGACACGGTGGCCTGCGTGCTGGGCGAGCCTGTTTTTGAGGGGGTTCGGCTGGGTCAGGGGGCCTCTGGGCTGGTGGTGCTGGGGCGCAGCCAGGAGGCGGCCCGCGCGATCAAGCGCGCCGCAGGGCAGGGCGAGCTGCGTTGGGGTGTGTTGGCGTTGGTCGAGGGCGCTGGGCGGCTGGGTGAAGGGATGCGCACGGTGGCGCGCGTCGGGGCGCGGTCGTTGGTCGAGTTGGCGTTTTCGCAAGGCTCGCTCAAGACCGTCCGCAAGGCGCTGCGGGCGACAGGGGCGTCGATCGTGGAGGACCACCCCCACGGTTTGCGCCTGATGTCGGTCGAGGGGCGCCACCCGGTGACCTCGCAGCCCTGGTCGGTGTCTTGTCGCCACGACGGCGGGGCGCGGGACCTCTTGGAAGGGCGTTTGAACACGGTGGCGCTGGTTCAGGAGGCCTTTGGACGCCGCGCGGCGTGCGCTTTGGACGGTGAGACAGATTGCTTTCGGGTCATCGGTGAGGACGCCGACGGGCTGCCGGGGGTGGTGGTGGATCGGTTTGGGCCGGTGGCGCTGCTGCACCTGCGCGAAGGGCTCTACCAGGGCACCCGCGCTGAGGCCAAGGCGTTGGCCCAGGCGCTCGTGGATGAGGTTGATGGTGTCCAGTCGGTCTTTTTGCGCCGCGTGGCCAAGGGCGGCAAGGCCGAGGCGCTCGAAGAGACGCCCTTGGCGGGCGAGCCGATCGAGAGTGACGCGTTGGTGGTGCGTGAGCGCGGGTTGAAGTATCGGATTGAGCTTCACCACGGGATGTCGCCCGGTATTTTCCTCGATCAGCGTCACAACCGGGCCCGGGTGCGTCGAATGTCCAGGGGCAAGCGCGTGCTCAACACCTTTGCGCACACCTGCGGGTTTTCGGTTGTGGCCGGTGAAGGCGGCGCGTCCGAGGTGGTCAGCGTCGATGTGCTGCGGCGTTATCTGGACTGGGGCCGCGACAACGTGGCGCTCAACGGTTTGGACGCCGACAAGCAGATCTTCATTGCCTCGGACACGATCGATTATTGCCGCCGCGCGGCGCGCCAGGGCAGGCGCTTTGATGTGATCATCCTCGACCCGCCGACCTTTGGGCGCGACAAGCGCAAGCGGCGCACTTTCAGCGTGGTGCGCGACCTGGGGCCGCTCATCAAGGCCTCGGTCGACATCCTCAACCCCGGCGGCCACTTGATGCTCTGCACCAACCACCGGGCCTCTTCGATGAAGGACCTGCGCGGGGCGCTGCGGGCCGGTGGCAGACCCTTTGAGATCACCCTGGAGCCGCTGCTGCCGCCCGATTATGTGGGCCAGAAGGGCTTTACCAAGACCCTCTGGGCGCGGTTTGAGTAGCGACTTTGGGTGGGCGATCGGTTGCAAAAAGTGGCCGGTTGCGCTTTGACTGTTGGGACGACAGAGTGGGCGCGGCGCTGGTTGCCTCTCCAGAGACGATCCGGTGGGTGAAGCAGCCGTCACACCAGCGAGACAATGATGGGGCTGTGAGCCTCCGAGAGGAAGGAGAGACAAACGTGAATAAACCTTGGAGCGAGCCGATGCCCGAAGGGCAGTTCAAGGTGATGCGCGACATCCTGGCGGCGCCCAGCCCTGTGGGCTTTGAAGGGGCCATGACCCGCGGCGTGCTGCAACCCTACATGGAGAGCTTCATGCTCGATGGCTGGGCCGTGGATCACTTCCGGGGCAATGCAGGCATCGTGCTCGACACCCACCCTGGCCAGGACGAGCTGTTCTCGGTGATGGTCATTGGCCACGCCGACAAGATCCGCATGCAGGTGCGCAGCATCAGCGAAGACGGCAAGATCTGGATCAACAGCGACTCCTTCTTGCCCAGCACCCTCATCGGCCACGAGGTGTTGATCTTCAGCGAAGATCCCCAGTCCCCCGGCCGCTACCGCCGCATCGAAGGCGGCACCATCGAGGCCATCGGGGCGATCCACTTTGCCGACGCCAAGCTGCGCAGCGGCGCCTCGGGCATCAAAAAAGAGATGCTCTACCTGGAGCTTCAACTCCACGGCGCCAACCGCCGCAAGCAGGTCGAGGATCTGGGCATCCGCCCCGGCGACCCCATCATCCTCAACCGCCCCATCAAGCGCGGCTTTGCCCCCGACTCCTTCTACGGTGCTTACCTTGACAATGGCCTTGGCTGCTTTGTCACCGCCGAGATCTGCCGCCTCATCGCCGAGCGCGGCGGCCTCAAGAACGTCCGCCTGATGGGCGCCATCGCCGCCTTTGAAGAGATCGGCCGCCTGGGCAGCCGCGTCTTTGCTGGCGTGGCCAAGCCCGACGTGGTCATTGGTGTGGACGTGGCCCACGACTTTGCTGCGGCCCCCGGGGTCAAGGACAGGCGCTTTACGCCCGTGGCCATGGGCGACGGCTTTGTGCTCTCCTACGGCTCCATCACCAGCCCCTACCTCAACTCCATGATCACCGAGGTGGCCAACAAACATCAGATCCCTGTCCAACGCAGGGTCTGCGGTCGCGACACCGGCACCGACGCCATGGCGGCCGTCTTCGCCAGCATCGATGCCGCCTCCACCTCCATCGGCTTCCCCATCCGCAACATGCACACCATCTCCGAGAGCGGACACACCGGCGACGTCATCGCCTCCATCCACGCCCTCACCGAGATGCTCTGCCACATGGACGCCATGAACGGCGGCCAAGGCGTCACCGCCGACCACTTCCGCGACGGCCACCCTCGTCTGGATATGGCGTCTCCGCTCTCCCACCCCTGATTGGGGCGGCCCTGATGGCGGCCTGAACCACAGAACTCGCTCGCAATAGCGCTGCTATGGCTTCGCTCGTCCTGAGGCCCAGGCCATCCATCATTGCTCGCCCCAATCCCAGGCATTTTCTCGTTTTCTTTTGGAATTGCTTGGGTTTCGGTGTGGGCCTGTGGTGGTTCAGGCTCGGTGGCTCAACAACGTCACCTGCGGGAAAAATGACGTTCAATTCTGCGAAGCTGCCTGCTGGAATCAAGCGCCAACCTCGCAACAACGTCACCTGCGGGAAAAATCACGCTCCCCCAACAAAACCCACTGCTCGAATCGACCGCCAGCCTCGCATCAAAGCCACCTCATTGAATCGAGCGCGTTCACCCAACAAAGTCGACAAGCGAACAAGGGGCTTGGAGACTCCGCAGGAGTCTCTCCGTTTCTGGGGCAGGGGCCCCAGAAGCGTGACCCCGCCAGTGAGCGCTATGATCGCCTGACCCTAACTGCTTGGGTCTTCCAACAAAGCCGCCTGTCCCAAATCAAGCGCGTTCCCACTGCAAAGCCCAACCCCCAGGCCGTTGACCCCTTAGCGAGCGCTACGATCGCCTGACCCGAACTGCCTGCGCCTTCCAACAAAGCCACCTGCTTGAATCAACCGCCAGCCCCGCAACGAAGGCACCTGCAGGAACAATTACGTTCCATTTTGCGAAGCCACCTGCCTGAATCAAGCGCCAGCCTCGCAACAACGTCACCTGCGGGTTAAATTACGTTCATCCGTCAAAGCCCGCTGCTTGATTTGAACGCACTGGTTCATCGAAGCTCTTTGTATGAATCGAGCAGGGGGTTTTGTGTGAGTTGGGAGGTGGGGTGATGGAGATTGTGGTGGATGGGGTGCGGTTGGAGGATTACGAGGCGCTGTGTGCGGTGCTGGATGAGGGTGATGCGCACCATCGGGAGGCTTTGCCGCATATTTTTCAGCGGCCGCCGGGGCCGGTGCGGTCGAGGGCGTTTTTGGAGGCCTTCATTGAGGATGAGCACAAGGCGATTTTTGTGGCCCGCTCGTCGCAGGGGTTGGTGGGGGCTGTGGAGATTGAGCATAAGAGCGTTGAGGGGGGCGGGCTCTTTGTGGGGCGGAGCTATGCGGTGGTGCACGGTTTGACTGTGGCGTCTTGTGCGCGTCGGTGTGGGGTGGGTCGGGCGTTGATGGAGGAGGCCAGGGCGTGGGCTTTGGGCAGGGGGTTGGGGAGCGTGCAGTTGTCGGTTTGGGCATTCAATCAGGGGGCGATCGACTTCTATAAGCAGCTCGGTTATGAGCCGACCCGGATGTGGATGGCCTTGGATGTGGATTGAGGGTGTGTGGGGGCTTTTGCGTGGGTTGAGGTGGGGCAAAAGTCGACAGTGTGGGTGGGGTGGGTAGGTTCGAGGGTATAAGGATGGTGTGCTGCGGCGGATGGCTGCGGCGTACGATGATGGTTTTGTTGCGGAGCGGATGCATGGCACAGGAAGGTGCGGGGGGACGCCAGGGCGGGCGTTTGGGCGGTGAAGGCGGCGGTGTCGGTGGGGCCCAGGGGGTCAAGTCGGCGGCGGAAGACGAGGTGCGGACCGCTGGGCGCGGGTTTGCGTTTATCACCGGGGCCAAGCTGTGGTTCATGGTGATGGGCGCGATTGTGAACATCGGTCTGCCGGTGATCATGAGCCCTGAGACCTACGGGGTGTACAGCATCGTGGTCAACGCCGTGTCGCTCATCAACATGGTGGTGATTACCGGGACATTGCAGGCGGTGGCCAAGCTGGTCAGCGAACGCCCCGAGGCAGCGGCGAAGATCGTGGGCCGGGCGGCGTTGTTGCAGTGGTTTGTGGCGGTGCCGCTGGGGATCGCCTGGATATTTGGGGCCGACACCATCGCGGGCTTTTTCAGCGATGAGTCGCTGGGGTCGTTGTTGGCGATCTCGGGCGGCGTGATCCTGGCTTATGGTTTCTATGCGGTTTTTGTGGGGTGCTTTAATGGCCTTAAGGCTTTTGGGCGCCAGGCTGTTTTGGATGTGGCCTTTTCGACCTTGAAGACGGGGTTGATCGTGGGTGCGGTGTTGGCCGGGTTTGGGGTCGCAGGGGCACTGTGGGGCTTTGTGATCGCGGCGGCGGTGGTCACGGTTTTGTCGGCGTTCATGCTTTGGCGCTTTATGGGGCAGAGGCGCAGCGGCGAGTCGTCGAGCCTGAAGACGCTGGTGGGTGGGGATGATTTGGGGGCGGATTTGCGAAAGCTCCTGGTCTACCTGGTGCTGGTGATGCTCTACACCTTTTGTGTCAACGGCGTCCTGCGCGCGGATCTCTTTTTGCTCAAGTCGCTGGTGGGTCAGGAGGGGTCGGTCGAGTTGGCCAACCGCATCTCTGGGGTTTATACGGCGATGTTGAACATCTCCCGGTTGCCCTATCAGGCCGTCATCGCGGTGACCTTTGTGATCTTCCCCATGATCTCCAAGGCGACCTTTGAGGAGGACCAGGGTGCGACCCGTGCCTATATCCGTGGGGCGATGCGTTACTCCTTCATTTTGCTGGGTCTGCTCAGCGCGTTGCTGGCGGGCAACGCCTCAGATGTGGTGTTGGCGCTCTTTGGCGAGAAGTACAGCGCGGGTGGGTTGCCGCTGATGGTGCTTAGTGTGGCCACGGTGGGGTTTTCGCTCTTTTTTATCGCCACAACCATGATCACTGGCGCGGGCAGGCCCTGGGTTTCGGTGGTCTTGGCGGCGGTGGTCTTGGCGGTGACCGCTGGGCTCAACTACGTCCTCATAGACGGGGCGCTTGCGGGCGGCGCGATTGACGAGCAGACTTTGGCGATGAGGGCTTCGATGGCCACGGCGGCGGCGATGGTGCTGGGTTTTGTGCTCTCGGTGGCGTATCTGGTCTGGAGGTATCAGGCTGGATTGCCGCTGGGGACCTTTGCGCGCGTCATGTTTGCGGGCGCTGTGGTGGTGGGTTTGACGTTGGTGACGCCGGGGCCTGCCGATGCGGGTCGGTTGGTGTTGTTGGCGTTGGTGTGTGGGAAAGGTTTGTTGGGCACGGGGCTCTTTGTGGGGGCGTTGTGGGCCAGCGGTGAGTTTGGTCAGGAAGACCGGGATAAGCTGCGTAGGGTGTTGCGCAGGGGAGGACCCCAGAAATGAAACGGACATTCATGCTCATGCTCATCATGGCCATGGCGCTGGGGGCGGTGGCCTGCGCCGGGGCTGCGCCCAAGCCAGAGGAGACGCTTGGTTACAACGTGCACATGTACCACCAGCACCTTCGCTGGGGTCGTTATTATGAAGCGTCGCTCTTCTTGAACGACGCCGACCGCGAGCACTTTATGGGCCGCCAGGAAGAGCTTGGTGACGACTGGCGAGTGGTTGAGGTGGAGGTCCGCTCCATCCGCATGACCAAGCCCAACGAAGAGGCCCAGGCCGAGGTCGTCATCGCCTGGACCCGCAGCCCTGATGTGACCGTTCACAAAGACAAGGTCATTGAGGTTTGGCGTTTGGTCGCAGGACGCTGGCAAATCGTCGAGCGCGAGGTTGAGCCTCTTTAGGGGGGGTGTGGGGAGATGGTCGGGCGTGCTGGCGCGCTTTGGGGGCTCAACTTCATCCCTGTGAATGCTCGACGATGCGCTGCATTGCCTTGCGCTTTCCAAAAACGGGTCTGAGCCCCTGTGGAGCGCCATTGCTTGGCTTATTTCACCCGCGTTGCCCTTTTCGTTTGGTGGGGCTGTTGGAGTGGGGGCAATGGCAGGTTGTCTCTCGACCTACGGTCTGACAGTGTCTATACTCGGCCGCTGCAGGCTGGTGGTTTGTGATTCAAGTTCCTTTGGTCGTTGTGGCAGTTTTGGTCTGCCCACCTGCTCAGGGCTCGCTTTCGAGGGTCGCTCGTTGGATTGGCGACGGTGTTGATGGCGAGGTGCATGGGGCTGAACGGGAGCTTGGGTGTGGCCAGTGTGCGCGATTGGAGGGGGTACGGCGGCCGTGTTCACAGGCGTGTGTTGGTGGTGACGGTCTAGAGCCCCTTGGAACAAGAACGATGAGGATTCGAACGATGAAAACCAATTCCTGTGCTTCCAACGGGCGGTCCTGGTGGCCGTTGCTGGTGTCGGCTTTGGTGGTGGCGGCGTTGATGGCAGTGGCGTCACCGGCCAGCGCGCAGTTGACCGACGAGGAAAAAGAGTACCTCAAGGAGAAGACCGACGGGCCGAGCAGCATTTACCTCATTGCCCCACGGATTCGGGCGGTGACGGTGCCGAGCTTTATTTTGGATGCCTTCCTGGATCGCCACGGGAGCAACTGGGAGGATGGGGCCAACCTGGGTTATGGGATGGAGTTTGTGTTGCGCAAACCCACCTACGATCTGGTCTTTGGCTTTGAGTGGGCCGACATCTCGATGTCTGACGACTGGTGGTTGGAGAGCGGTGATCCGGCGCGCAAGGCCGATTTCACCACCTTCCCGCTGCAGATCGTGTCGTTGACGGTGGGGATCAACTGGTTCTTTGACATCTCGGAGGTCTTTGGCCTCTACCTGGGCGGTGGTCTGGGCGTGGGTTTGGTGCTGGGGGATGTGGAGAAGACCGATCCCTCGATTGATTGCATCAATGCGCTTGAGACCAGCGGTGATCCGAAGGATTCTTCGCGTTTGGATCAAGAGCCGTGCACGATCAACGGCCAGCCCCAGACGCAGCCTGGGACCACAGAGATCGAAGAGGACATCCCGCCGGCGTTGCCGATCATCAACCTGGCCTTCGGGACCCAGTTTACCATCGCCGAGCACATCGCCTGGCGGATTGAGGCGGGCGCCAACCTGCCTTACTTCTACGCGGGCACCAGCATTGGTTACATGTGGTGGTGAGGGCGGCGCGCACTGCGTTGTCGCGGGGGCGCCCTGTGTGTTTATCGATGAGATTGATGCCGGTTGATGGGGGGGGCTGTGGCCTCTGGTTGAAGCCGGTTTTTGAGATTGAAGCAAAACCCAGCAAAGGGGGGAGAGGATGGACAAGGTCTATGCCAGCGCTGCCGAGGCGGTGGCCGACATCCCACAAGGCGCCACGTTGATGAGTGGTGGTTTTGGGCTCTGCGGCAACCCGGAGAACCTGATTGTGGCGTTGCACGCCCGGGGGATCGGCGAGCTGACGATCATCAGCAACAACTGCGGCACCGACGATTGTGGGTTGGGGATTCTGCTCAAGCAGGGGCAGGTCAAGAAGATGATCTCCAGCTACGTGGGTGAGAACAAGACGTTTGAGCGGCTCTTTCTCTCGGGTGAGTTGGAGGTGGAGCTGTGTCCGCAGGGGACGTTCGCGGAGCGGATCCGCGCTGGTGGCGCTGGGATCCCGGCCTTTTTCACGCCGACGGGTTACGGCACGGTGGTGGCCGAGGGCAAAGAGACGCGCGAGTTTGATGGTCGGCAGTACGTGATGGAGCGTGCGTTGACGGCGGACTTTGCCTTTGTCAAAGCCTGGAAGGGCGACACGCACGGCAACCTGGTTTTCCGCAAGACCGCCCGCAACTTCAACCCCATCATGGCCACCGCGGCCAAGATCACGGTGGCTGAGGTGGAGGAGTTGGTGCAGCCCGGCGAGCTGGACCCCGATGAGATTCATCTGCCGGGGATTTTTGTCCAGCGCGTCATCAAAGGCGAGCACTACGAGAAGTGGATTGAGCGACTGACCACGCGTCCGCGCCCCGAGTGACGGTGCAGCGGTCCTGACGAGACAATAGAGGAGGAGTGCAACCGTGGCACTTTCACGAGATGAGATGGCCCAGCGCGTGGCGGCCGAGCTTGAGGATGGGTTTTACGTCAACCTGGGCATCGGCATGCCGACCCTGGTGGCCAACCACGTCCCCGCTGGCGTGGACATTGTCCTTCAATCGGAGAATGGGTTGATGGGCATGGGCCCGTTTCCTTTTGAGGGGGACGAGGACCCGGACTTGATCAACGCGGGCAAGCAGACGGTGACGGCCATTGCAGGGGGGTCGTTCTTTGATTCGGCCACCAGCTTTGCGATGATCCGCGGCGGTCACATTGATTTGACCGTGTTGGGCGCGATGCAGGTGTCGGCCACCGGGGATCTGGCCAACTGGATGATCCCCGGAAAGATGGTCAAGGGCATGGGCGGCGCGATGGACCTGGTCAGCGGCGCCAAGCGGGTGCTGGTGATGATGACCCACACCAACAAGCGCGGCGAGCCGAAGATTTTGGAGCAGTGTACGCTGCCGTTGACGGGCGTTGGGTGCGTGGATCGCATCTTTACGGACCTGTGCGTCTTTGACGTGACCCCCGAGGGGTTGGTCTTGCTGGAGCTTGCGCCGGGTGTGGAGCGCGCCGAGGTTGAGGCCAAGACGGGCTGCGCCTTTAAGTAGCGCAGCGCCAGAAGCGCAGTGATTGAAGAGTTTATCTTACCGGGCCCTTTGGAGTGAGCCGTGCGTCGGCTCCTTGAATGCGGCTTGATGCTGAATGCACCTCCGCTCATGTGGAGGTGCATGGGGTTTTTCATGGGCGAAGTGATCCAATACGACGACGGCGGTCAGGTGCGGCTGGGGGCGATCAAGGAGGCGGGCAAGAGCCTCCTGGTGGTCAATGACCAGGGCCAGGAGGTGCGCGTGGCCACCCGCGGGGTGCTCTTTAGCTCTGGGCTGAAGGTGGGGACCTCGGGCAGCGCTGAGCAGGTGGCGGCGGCGCTGGCGGATTTGGACCAGAAGTTGTCGGAGTTGGAGGGCAGCGGTGACTTGAGGGAGGCCTGGGAGATTTTGCTGGCCGAGGGGGAGGCTGTGGGCCTTGAGGGGGTCGCCGAGTGGCTCCTGGCCGAGACCGAGCCAATCCACCTGATGGCCACCTGGCGCGTGTTGATGCGCCAGCCCGCCTACTTCAAGTACAACAAGAAGAAGGCGCTCTACGAGGCCCGCAGCGCCGCCCAGGTCGAGGCGCTGCTTAAGCAGGCCGAAGCCGAAGCGGCGGCCAAGGGGGCCCATCAGCGCTTTTTGGACATTGTCCGGGCGCTGGCCAATGACCCGGCCGCTTCGCCTGCGACGCTTGAGGAGGCGTTGGCCGACGCCCGCTTCCGCAAGCGCTTTGCGGTTCTTGAGCGCTACGCCCTTGAAGGCGATTTTTACGACAAGGCGGGGGCGGCGGGTGAGTTGATTGACGAACTCATCGGGGATCGCTCCAACCCCGCCCTCCAGATCGGCGGCAAGGGCTCGGTGCGGGCCTTTGAGGTCATGGTGGCGGTGGGGCATTTCAGTCCCCACGAAAACCTGGCCCAGCGCCGCGCCGGGTTGGATGTGGCGTTGGACCCGGCCTTTATTGCGGCCGCCGAGGCACTTAGCGCCCGTCTGTCTTTCATTGACGCCACCAGCCTTGACCAGATCCCCAACGCCGACACCCGCGAGGACCATCTGGCCCTGCCGGTTGTCACCATCGACTCGCCCTCGACCAAGGACATCGACGACGGGTTGAGCCTGCGCCGGTTGGAGGATGGGACGATTGAGTTGGGAATTCACATTGCGGATCCGGCCGAGGTGATCCCGATTGATCATGAGTTGGAGGCCGAGGCGCGTCGGCGCGGTACGAGTGTCTATGCGCCGCACTGCACGGTGCCGATGTTCCCCAAGGTGCTGAGCGAAAACGCGATGAGCTTGGTGGCTGGGGTGGTGCGTCCGGCGATGTCGTTCTTTGTGCGTTTGGGGGAGGATTTGCTGCCGGTGGAGCGCCGCGTGGCGATGACGTGGATCAAGCCCGACCACCGGCTGTCCTACGATGAGGCCGACGAGATGATCAGCGGCGCTGCGGAGCATGAGCGCGCCGAGGATTTGAAGCTGATGTATGAGGCCAGCAAGGTCCTCCTGGCGCGTCGCGTGGCGCAGGGGGCGGCGATCTTCTCGATCCCAGAGGCCAAGATCAGCGTTCGCTTTGATGAAGACGGTCAGCCGGACATCAAGGTGGGGGTGATGCGCGACACGCCCTCGCGCCAGTTGGTCCAGGAGATGATGGTCCTGGCGGGGGAGACGGTGGGGCTCTACTGCATGAAGGAGCGCTTGCCGGTGCTCTACCGCACGCAGCAGGCGCCCGAGGACCCGGAGCATTTTGCGGCGCTCGCGGGGAAAATTCACCCGATCGGGCAGGCTTTTCAGCTTCGCCGTTACATGAAGCGGGGTGAACTTGCCGATACCCCTCTTGGGCACTTTGGGTTGGGCCTGGAGGCTTATGTGCAGGCCACCAGCCCCATCCGCCGTTATTCGGACTTGATGTGCCATCGGCAGTTGCGGGCGCACCTGCGCGGTGAGCCTTTGCCGTTTGAACCCACGCAGGTTGGCGGGATCGCCACGCAGCTTGGTGAGCGGGCCGGGGAGGCCTCTCAGATAGAGCGAGAGGGCAAGCGTTATTGGACGTTGGTGTGGATGCAGGAGCGCCAGGGGCAGACCGTGGACGCGACGGTCTTGCACTACACCGATGACCGTCGCCGCAGGGTCTGGGTGTGGATTCACGACAATGGGCATTTTGCCCAGGTCGCGGCCACGAGCATCACCCAGGAGGGTGCCCAGGTGAAGTTGAAGATCGACACGGTGCATCCGCGCCGTGATTTGCTGGTGCTCAAGGCTGTTGAAGAGGTGTGAGGGCAGCAGTATAGTTCGTTGTGAGGACAACTGCTGAGGATGAAGATGGCGTCGAAACCCGAAGTTGAAGTTTACGAAGTTGAGGCCAACAAGCGCGGTCTGAACGTGCGCCTGAAGATGCACGTGACGATGGTGCGTGGCTTAAGAGGGCGTCGTAAGCTCTACGGCGAGTCGCGGACGTACGACGCACACACCCCCGAGATTCTCTTTCGGGTGCAGCACGCCTCGGATCTGGATGATTTGTTGGGGAGGTTCATCCGTCAGTTGATCCACCGTGGTTACCGGCCTTTGCGCAGCCGCGCCTATTTGGACGGCGCGTATGAGGACTGGGTACTGGTGGATCCAGAGAAGTTTGACATGTCCGAGTTGGACAAGAGCGATTCTCGCGCGAGTTTCATCGAATGAAGAAGAAGTTTTGGTGCGTGGTGGTGGTGTTGTGCTGCGGGCCTTGGTTGGGGTGTGGTTCTGGGACCAATTCGTCCGAGGAGTTTTGCACGCTCAACAGCGACTGCAGTGATCCTGCGGCGACCTGCGTGGGCAATGTCTGCCGGGTGGATTGTCGCCAGGACCGCGACTGCGCCGCGGGGGAGCTGTGCGAGATGTCGGTCTGCATCAGCGGGGCGGTGCCTTGCCGCTCGGACCAGGATTGCACCTTCAACCAGGAGTGCATCCAGGGCGTCTGCGCAGAGATCGACGGTTTTTGTGAGCGCAACCGCGACTGTCCCGAAGATCAGGCGTGTTCGGGGCGGACCTACCGCTGCATCGATGTCGATGGTTTTGGCGGCGACTGCAGCGACGACCGCGACTGTTTTGCCGAGGAGATTTGCATTCAGGGACGCTGTGAAGGGCGGACTCAGAACGAGTGTGTGCGCAACAGCGACTGTCGCAGCGGCGAGCTTTGTCTGGAAGGGCGCTGCGAGCCCGAGTGCGTGCAGGACCGGGATTGCCCCACGGGTCAGCTCTGCGACGACGGCCGCTGTGAAGACGACCCCAACTTTGATCCCAACAACGACCCCAACAACGATCCCAACAACAACCCAGGGCCGGTGTGCGGCAACAACGTCTGTGAAAACGGCGAGAACACCGCCAACTGCCCTCAGGATTGTCCGCCGCCGCAGAGCTGCACGCAGAATCCGGCGCTGTGCACGGCCAATCAGGAGTGCTGTGAGGGGACGTGCGTGCCCAGGGGGCAGTGTGGCCCCAGCGATTATTGGTCGGTGTGTGCGGCGCGGGCGGAGTGTTCCTCTGAGCTTTGTCTGGGGGATCCCAACACGGGCATCGGGCACTGCACCGAGCGTTGCACGGTCCGCAGCGATTGTCCCCAGGGGCCAGTGTCGCTGTGCATTGGTCCGCAGCAGTTTGTGACCAATCAGCCCGGCGGCAATGAACTCATCGGGCTGTGCTTTGCCGACGACACCGGCACGCCGTGCTCGCCGCTTGGCGCCAACACCTGCTTTGACGGCATTTGCCTGGACCGGCGGCCCAACAACCAGGTCGAGGGTCAGTGTTCGCTGCGCTGCCGCACGGCGGCCGATTGCCTGGGGGGTTATGCCTGCGGCCCCAAAGAGTTCAACGTCGATGGTGCCCCGCAGCTCATCAACGTCTGCGTGCCCATCGGCTCGCCGTGTCAGGGTCAGGGCGTGGACGCGGCCAACCAGTGTTACTCCGGGGTGTGTTTGACGGACGAGAACAACCAGGGGGCCTGCTCCACGGTGTGTCTCTCGGACGCAAGTTGCCCGGTGGGTTGGGCCTGCACCCCCATCGACCAGACCAACTCGGTCTGCCTGCCTCGCTGAGCCCACCTCTCTTTGCGGATTCACAGCGGCGCTTGTTGCGGCGTCGCGGCTCTTTTTGTCTCGAATATGGTTGTTTTATGGGAGCCGCGCGGTCCTTTGTGGGGATGGTGTGGGTTCTTTGGTGTGTTTGTGGCGTCCGTGTTGGCGTTGGGATGCGCAGAGAACTGACTGCGGCGTCATTTTCTGCCTTGCGCAGCGGCGCGGTCGTGGTTTCATTGACAGACACGTGGGTGTTGAATGATGTTGTGCACCCTTGTGCCAGGACAGGCGCTTTATCTGCCGTCCAGAGCACACAAACCGCCCGTTTGATGGAGGCTGCGCAAAGTGCGCGGTGGCGGTACCTGATGGGTTCCAGGTGCTTTTCATTCGAGCGCGGCCACAGCCATACAAGGGTTTGTCGACGGGGTTGAAGAGGTGATGGATCTTGGGTTTGGGTGCTGCACCGGTGTGTTGCGGCGTTTTGTCTTGCCCAGTCCTGTGACTTTGGTTCACCCTTGGCTTATCATTGTGGTTGTTTGACGGTTCCTGCACCATGGTCTTGCTGTGATGCAAAGGGTGGTTTCTTGACGCTTCCGGGTCACGCTGAAAACCAACGCCTCGGTCGATACGAATTGCTGCGGCTCTTGTCCCGCGGCGGCATGGGTGAGATCTTTCTTGCGCGCGCCCGTGGTGCGGGCGGCTTTGAGAAGAAGGTCGTCATCAAGCGCATCTTGCCCTACCTGGCCGAGGAGCAGGAGTTCGTCCAGAAGTTCATCGACGAAGCCAACATTGTTACGCACCTGACCCACGGCAACATTGTGCCGGTCTTTGACATGGGCGAGGCCGACGGCGGTGAGCTTTACATCGCGATGGAGTACATCGCGGGGCGCGACCTGCGCGACGTGCTCAAGGCCACGCGCAGCCGTCAGGCGCCGCTGCCGGTCAAGGCGTGCTTGTTTGTGATCGCCGAGGCGTGCAAGGGCCTGGGGTACGCGCACCACAAGACGGACTCTGAGGGGCGCCCGCTCAACATCATCCACCGCGATATTTCGCCGTCCAACATCATGATCTCGCGCGAGGGCGAGGTGAAGATCGTGGACTTTGGCATCGCCAAGGCGCGCGGTCGGCTCTCGAAGTCGATTACGGGGCGTTTGCAGGGCAAGTTCTGCTACATGAGCCCCGAGCAGGCCAGCGGGTTTTCGGTCGATGAGCGCTCCGACATCTTTTCGACGGGCGTGGTGCTCTACGAGTTGTTGACCAACACCCGTCCTTTTGAGGGGGCCCGCGACCTGGAGTCGTTGGAGAAGGTCAAGACATACCATCCGCCGCCGCCGAGCGGTTTGATCGAAGGCATCCCCGAGGAAGTGGACGCCATCGTGATGAAGGCGTTGGAGAAGGACAAAGAGGCCCGCTACGGCAGCGTTGAAGAGCTTGAGCGCGCCATTCTGACCTATCTTTACAGCAACGGCGGCACGACCAGCCGCGATCTGGTCAGCGACCTGAAGGACCTTTATCCCGACGGCATCGAGCATCCCACCGCGCGCCTTGGCGTGACCGACTCCCAGCCTCAGATGATGACGCTGGACGACGTCATGGACGCGGAGCTGGACAAGTTGTTGGGTGGGGATGAAGGGACCCCGTCGATTCCGCGCCCGGTGCTGCGCACGGTGGACCCGCATACGGCCACCGCCACCGCGTCGTCATCCACACCCACCATGGGCGTCCCCATGCGGGATGAGCAGGGCACGGTGAGCTTGATCATCGACAAGCCGTCGTTGGCCCGCGTGGAGTCGCAAGAGATTCGGATTCGGGTGGTGGATGAGCCCTCCACCGAGCCCGCGCTGGCCCGCGCAGAAGGCGAGCCCTCGTCACCCACCGCTCAGGTGGGGTTGGTGGAGACCGGTGAGATGCCTTCATTGGAGGCGCCGGGAGGGGATGACACCGGGCCGGTTGTGGCGCCAGGGACCGGAGAGGTGCGCGGTTTGTCGCAGCCGGTTGGCACGGCGCTGCAGAGCGACTCTGGGGTGGGGCTGCAATCGTCTGCGTTGCAGGGGGCGGTGTCGTCTCCGACGGTGGACGTGCCGGTCAGGCCAGAGTCGGGCACTTTTGAGCAGCCCAGGCGGCGCTGGACCGTGGTGGTGGGGGTGCTGGCGGCTGTGTTGGCTGTCTTTGGGCTCTTTCAGCTTTACCAGAACTATGTGGCGGCCCCCTCATTGGTGGTTTTCACCACGCCGCCCGGCGCGCAGGTCTATGTTGACGACGAGATGGTGGGGCAAAGCGGCGAGGAGCCCATTCGGCTGCAAAGCCCCGGCGTGAAGACCATCGTGGTGAAGATGGACGGCTTTGCGCCCTCCCAGCCAAGGCGCGTCAAGCTGCGTCGAGGGCGCGAAAAAGAGCTGACCTTTGTGCTCCAGAAGCCCTCTGCGCCCGCGGCCATCAAGCCCGTGTCGTTCATCTCGTCGCCAGATGGGGCTGCCGTGCTCCTCAATGGCCGTTTTGTGGGCAAAACCCCCGTCACCGTGGACGTGCCCACCGACAAGGCCGTCAAAATCACCCTCCAGTCCAGCGACGAGTCCCCCGACAAGGTCTACGCCTTTGGTGCCGGTCAGGAACTCAAAGGATCCTACAGTCACACCTTTGTGCCGCCGGTCGTCAAAGACGAGCCCGATGTGGGCGCGGTGGCTGAAGGCGACGCTGGCAGCGGCGAGCAGGTGCCGCAGGACACTCCTGGAGAAGACGACAGCAAGTACATCACCGTGTCGGTGAACTCCACCCCTCCGGGGGCGGCGATTTACATGAACGGCCGCAAAGCTGGTGTGGCCCCGGGTGGTGTGCGGGTGCGGGAAGGCTCCCGAGGGCGTCTTGTGCTCAAGCTCGACGGCTACGAAGACGCTTCCATCACGCTTGCGCCCAACCGTAAGCTCTACAGCGCCAACCTCAAGAAGAAGGCCACGCCTGTGGCTGACCCCGGTTCTGACAAGCCTAAAGAGCCACCCGTAACTGTCAATGTGGGTTGTTGGGATACTGTGCGTCCTGCACCGGGTCCAACGCCTTGCAGCGCCATTGTCATTGACGGAAAGCCCAGTTCTGGTGGTCGAGTGAAGCTCACTCCTGGTGTGCATACATTCAGCGCCAGCTCACATTCTGGTCTGAAAGGCTCCATATCTGTCAGGATTACCCGAGATAACCAGCCTGTTAGCATTAAATTGTATCGCTCTCCTTAATGTTTGCACCTGCTGGTTGGTCCAAGGGCTTGAGCCTGTGCCTTTGGTCATGTATCTGCGGTATTTGTTGGTAGAGCGGTGTGTCAGTTGTTGATCTCGGTTTGCCCGCTTGAATTTGAGATCTGTTGATTCTGGTCCGGATAAGCCCGCAAAATACCTTTTGCATCTGTAAAGTATTCGAGCGTTGTCCAGTGTCGCATTGGTAGCCTGAGGTGGTATTGCGCGATGCTTTTGTGTCTGTGGGGGCATAAGCGGTACGAATCGTGCTATTGTAGAGGTTCCGCATGGGTTTGATGGTGTAAGCTTACGGCACCTTGATGGTTCGCTGGGAGGATATAGAGCGTGGCAGATACGACACGGACGGTTTTTATCGAGGGCGGCGGAGAGACCCTTTTTCTGAAGCGTTACCGTTTGACGGTGGTGGAGGGGCCCGACGAAGGCCTCAGCGTCGAGTTTGACGGGCGACGGATGTTGATGGGGGTGTCGCCGGACACGGACTTTGTGCTCAACGACCCGTCCATCAGCCGCGTGCACGCCATGATCGAGGTCGATGGGGCAGGGTACCGGCTCATTGACCGGGGCTCCAAGAACGGCTGCTGGGTGGGCAACTGGCGTGTCAAAGACGTCTACCTGGAGCCCGGCGATGTCTTTCGTGTGGGGCAAACCCGAGTGCGGTTCGACATCGGCGACAAAGAGGTCGACATCCACTTCTCGTCCAAGAACCGCTTCGGCAGCCTCCTTGGCCAGTCCCGTGAAATGCGCCAGATCTTCGCGCTCCTGGAGCGCGTCGCCCCCACCGATGCCACCGTCTTGATTGAAGGCGAGTCCGGCACCGGCAAGGAGTTGGTCGCCAAGGCCATCCACGACAACTCCAAGCGCGCCAACGGCCCGTTCATCGTCTTTGACTGCTCCGCGGTCCCCCGCGACCTGATCGAAAGCGAACTCTTTGGCCACAAAAAGGGCGCCTTCACCGGCGCCACCGCCAACCGCAAAGGCGCCTTTGAAGAGGCCGACGGCGGCACGCTCTTCCTCGACGAGCTGGGCGAGCTGGACCTCGACCTCCAGCCCAAGCTGCTGCGCGCCCTGGAGACCCAAAGGGTCAAGCCCGTCGGTGGCACCAACCCCGTCCAGGTCAACGTCCGCATCGTGGCCGCGACGCATCAGAATCTAGAGGAGTTGGTGGAGCAAGGTAAATTTCGCGATGACTTGTTCCATCGCCTAAACGTCATTCGCGTTCATGTCCCTAGCCTTGCTGAGCGCCGAGAGGATATCCCGCTGTTGGCTCAGCATTTTTTGGACGCCGCCGCCGAGGAACTAGGCGACGAGCCAAAAAGACTGGATCCAGCTGCGGCTGACTATTTAACCTTGTTGCCTTGGCCCGGCAACGTTCGACAACTTGAAAACACCTGCCGTTGGCTGCAGGTCATGGCTAGCTCCCGCACAGTGCTTGTTGATGACCTTCCACCAGAACTCCAACAGAACGAACCTTCCTCGGATTTGGGCAGCTGGGAAACCAGCCTGGGGCTGTGGGCCAACCAGCAACTGGATCGGGAGCCCGACCTGGCATTGCTGGATTGTGCATTGCCGAAATTTGAACGCATTATGATTAACGCGGCGCTGCGTAAAACCGGCGGGCGCAAAAAAGACGCGGCAGACCTACTTGGCTGGGGGCGAAATACCCTGACACGGAAGATGCAAGAGCTCGAGCTATAAAAGCGTAAACTAGACGGCCTTTTGAATAGCGCGGCGTTACCCCATGCATGTGGTTCTATATCAGCCCGAGATACCGCCAAACACCGGCAATATCATCCGCATTTGCGCCAATACTGGTGCGACCCTGCACCTTATAAGACCACTGGGTTTTGACTGGGACGACAAGCGCCTGCGTCGAGCCGGTTTGGACTACCACGACTTCACCCAAGTGACGTTGTACGACAACCTCTCGGACTGCGAAGAGCAGCTGGCAGATCACCGTTGGTTTGCTATGACCACCAAGGGCAGTCGGAATTTTGCAGAAATTGAGTTTCAACCTGACGATGTGCTTCTTTATGGGCCTGAAACTCGGGGACTGCCGGATTCTGTGCTATCGCGATGGCCTGCTGATCGGAAGCTGCGCATCCCTATGCAAGCCCCATCCCGAAGCATCAACTTGGCGAACTCCGTCGCCATAACCCTCTATGAGGCGTGGCGTCAAAGAGATTACGACGGGGTGCTCTGATGGGGTGTATCAGTGGGTGGTAGGTGCGTCAGCCTGTTCCTGTCTTTCTCGCAAGGCCTGCAGGTACAGGGCTTCAAAATTGACCTGGGCCAGGTTCATCGGAGGAAAACCTCCCTTAACAACCAGGTTATCTATGGCCTCACGCGCGTAAGGGAACAGTGTTGACGGACAGGCGATGCCAATAATTTGACTCACTTGGGTATCATCCGCGTTTTGAATAAGAAAGACGCCCGCCTGCTGAACTTCCACCAAAAACCCCAAATAATCCTCGTCCACATTGGCGCGCACAGTAATGGTCAGAACGACCTCATGGCGATCGTCTGCCAGTGGAATGGCCCTCGTGTTGATATCCACAGACAGATTGGGCTGCCATTGGCGGGTAAAAACCTCTGGAGACTTGGGTGACTCAAAAGAGGCGTCTTTCAGATAAACTTTTTCAATACGCATCTGCACCTGTTTTTCGTCAGGGTTCGCGCCCTCAGTACTTTTTGCCTGACCTTCTTCTGTCATGATTTCACTACCGGTAAGTTTTGACCACGCCACTCAGAATATCCGCCGGTTAAACGCACTACGTTGGTAAAGCCTTTTTTCTGCAAAAGAGTACCTGCTGCCCCGGAGTGCTGACCCATTTTACAGGCGATAACCACGGGCTTTTCTTTGTGTTTTGACAGCTCGTCGATCCGAGATTCCAGTGACGCATAAGGAATGTTCACCGCATCAACAATATGCCCCTCGTCAAACTCCGAACGCTCCCGAATGTCGAGAACGATGGCATTATCTTTGTTTACCAATCGAACCAGTTCCTGGGTACCGATGGTGGCACCAGCTCGGGCCGATTCGTTCCGAAAGAATAAAAACACCAGCAGGACGAAGGCTCCAACCAAGAGCGGGTGATTACCGAGAAAGGTGAAAAACTGATCCATAAAAACTGCCTATTTCGAGATTGGCGATTATACACGTTCATCCTTAATCCCTTAGCTTTTTGCTAGAATCCACTAAATTCGTAAGCGCGTTGCAAGAGACAGCTCACAGCCGCAGTCCACTTGTGTCGCTCTAACTTGGCAACGTCCTAATTACCCAAAGGATCACTTTCGATGCCCGATGTCAACTTGCTGGTCATACTCGATGGTTTCGGCCACCGCCTTGAAACAGAAAACAATGCCATTGCGCTAGCCCACACCCCAACTTGGGACCGGCTATTGGATCAGCGCCCGCACACGCTGATATCCGGCTCGGGCCTAGACGTAGGTTTACCTCAAGGCCAAATGGGTAACTCAGAAGTAGGCCACATGTCACTTGGGGCCGGACGGGTGGTGTATCAAGACTTCACTCGAATCAATCTGGCAATTGAGACTGGAGAGTTCGCCAGCAACCCAGTGTTCAACAAAGTGTTCAACTCGGTCAAAGAAGCAGATGCAGCCCTTCACGTCATGGGCCTGTTATCGCCAGGCGGCGTGCACAGTCACGAAGAACAGATTTTTGCTCTGCTACGCGCCGCGTCCGCAGCGGGCGTCAAAAAAATCTTTTTGCACGCTTTCCTTGATGGCCGCGACACACCGCCGCGCAGCGCCATGGCTTCTCTCGAAGCAGCTCAACTACTTTTCACAGAGCTTGGCTGTGGTGCCGTTATGAGCTTGTGTGGGCGTTACTACGCCATGGACAGAGACAATAACTGGGATCGCCAGGCCAGAGCGTACAACCTATTGGCGCGGGGAGAAGCGCCGTTCCATGCACAAAGTGCCACAGCAGCACTCAAGGCGGCTTACGATCGCGATGAAAACGATGAATTCGTGCAGCCAACGTCGATCCACGCCGAGCAGGAATCTCCTCGGGGAATCAATGCTGAAGACAGCGTCATTTTTATGAACTTTAGGGCGGATCGGGCCCGGCAACTAACCCGAGCCATGACCGAAGAGGATTTCTCGGGCTTTGAGCGGCGTTCATTCACTCCGCCTGCACAATTCGTAACGCTGACCCAATACGCAGACGACATAAACGTACCTTGTGCGTTTGCTCCCGAGACCTTGCACAACTCTTTGGGGGAGTTTTTGCAAAACAGCGGAAAGCGCCAATTGCGAATTGCTGAAACCGAAAAATATGCCCACGTAACGTTCTTTTTTTCCGGCGGGCGAGAGCAACCCTTTGACGGCGAGAGACGGATCTTGATCCCATCACCGGATGTGGCCACCTACGATTTACAGCCGGAAATGAGCGCAGGAAAAGTCACTGATCAACTG